>JBOGVK010000205.1:0-3656 GCA_050692375.1 Actinomycetota bacterium | reverse complement strand
CTTCGACGTAGTTGTAGCCGGCGTTCGCGAGCGCCTGGATGTTGCTGTCCAAGTTCGACCCGGCCGCGTTGGCGGGCACGAGCTTGGTGCTGTCCTTGCACACCACGCCGTCGGTGATCGCCTGCTGCAACCCGCGGTTGGCGGCGTCGTTGAACGACTGGTCTCCGAGACCGCCGACGTCGAGCGCCAGCCCGACCTTGAAGGCGGGATCGCAGGCGGCGCCGGTGGCGCCGCTCGCCCCCGTGGCTCCGCTACTACCGGTCGAGCCGCTCGCACCCGAACTGCTGTTGTTGTTGCTGCACGCCGCCGCTACCAGTCCCACAAGGACCAGCGGTACGGCGAACCTCATGAAGCGAGTCCGCATATACGTCCCCTCCCCTTCCGTTCCTTCCCCAGCCGGACAGACGGAGCCATCCGGCGCACCGGATTGTCCGTTCGGTCAACGGAACCGTCAAACGCGTGTCTCGTGGGAGACTACGCAGTCGGAGGGGCACCCGGATGGACGGACACGGTGAACTTATCGAGGAGCTTCGAGAACGACTGCAGGCAAGTGAGTTCTACCGGTGGGCGGGCATCGAGCTCGTGGGCGCAGGGTCGGGCGAAGTGGAGATCGCGTTCGAGGCCGGTGCGCAGCACGTCAACCTGCAGGGTCTGGTGCACGGCGGGATGCTCGCGACGCTCGCCGACACCGCGATGGGGCTGGCGGTTCGAACGGTCCTCGATCCCGGCCGCCGGCACGTGACGGTGCAGCTCGGGATCGAATTCCTGTCACCGGGCCGACCGGGGAGGATCGTCGCGCACGGCCGGTCGGTGAAGGTCGGCCGCCAGTTGGGTTTCGCCGAGGCCGACGTCGTGGACGCGCGGGGCCGGTTGTTGGCGCTCGCGCGCTCGACGCTATCGGTGACGAACGAGAAGACCTAGTACTCGACGTCGATCGCGGCCATCGCGGTCGGCAAGAGGGCGAGCACGTTCTGCAGACCGAGGAGCAGGCCCATGTTTCCCGCGACCTTGATCTTCCCCGTCATGAACGCCGTCACGGGCGACAACTCGCTCTTCGCGAGCGCGACGGCCGTCTCGTAGGTCTCCGTGATGGTGGCGTCGGGACCCTCGGCGTCTCCCAACCCCATGTCGATGCCGCCGTCAGCGATGCGGATCCAGTAGTGGGTCTTGTCGTCACCGTCGGAGATGACCTGCTGGATGGTGGCCGTCTTCCCGGCCGCGGCTTCCTTGAACACGGCGTCCGCATTCAACCCGGCCTTCAGTGCTAGCGCCCACTCGTCCGACAGGAACTTCACAGCCACGGGTCTCTCCTTCGAGATCGACGGTCGAGGGCGAAGTATAGGCGAGGCACCTCACGATCCTTCGAACAGTTTCGGATCCGTGAGGTGCGCCACGTCGTTCAGGAAACGGACGAACCGACGTTCCCCCTCGAGCACGATGCTGTTGATGGAGGTGTTCTCGGGGAGGAAGAACATCTCGTTCGGGAGACCGACCACCTCGCCGCAATACGCGTTGATGACGCCTCCGTGCGCAACGATGACGACGTCACCTTCTGGGTGGTTCCCCAGGATGCCTTCGATGGCGGTCACGACCCGGACGCGGAACTCGGGCATGGTTTCGCCGCCGGGAGATCGGTGCCAGATCGGCTGTTGGTTCACGACGAGACGGACGAGCTCGGTGTCGCTCGAGACGATCTCCTCGAACGGCAGCCCTTCCCAACCACCGATGTGTGCCTCGATCAGTTCCTCGTCGTACGTGACCTCCAGACCGGCCGCCTCGGCGTAGGGCGCCACGGTCTCGCGCGCTCGCCGAAGCGGCGAGCAGTAGACCGCCGAGGGCTGCAACTCCATCACCCGAAGTCGCATCGCGAGGAGCTCCGACTGTCGCCGCCCCTCTTCGGAGAGCGGCGGATCCCATTGGTCGCCGCGAGGCATCGTCGACATCTCACGCGAGCCGAAGTCCGAACGACCGTGACGGATCAGGTACAGGAGCCGGCTCACGTTGACGGTGCTCCGAACGTCGCGGGACGTGGATGCAGCTCGCGCCACTCCTTGGCGTATCGCTCGACGTCCTCTCGCAGCCAGATCCGGCCCGAGGCGAGCGACGTCAGTGGCTCGGGGAACTGACCGCGGTCGAGGTACGTCACGACCCGCCGCTTGTCCCACCCCATGATCTCGGCTGCCTCGGCGACACCGACGATCCGCGGAACGACCTCCACCGTGAGCGAGACGTCGTCCCCGATCACCTTTCGGAGCTCGCCGATGCAGCCGCGTTGACTGGTGCCGGTCACCTCGATGAACGCGGGCGAGTCCAGGATATGCGCGTACCAACGACCGCCGGTTTCCCACATGCGCGCGCGAACGTCCTCGGCCATCTCGAGCGGATGATAATCCCGGGACCAGACGCGCCGAGGTCTACCCGTTGCCGACCCGCAAGCCCTGCAGCGTGGCTCTCGCCCGATCCCCGGACACGACGTTCCCTTTACGTTCGTACAGCAAACAGGCGTTCTCGAGTGCGGCTTGTGCCTCGGGGGTCCTCCCCGCCGCGATGAACACCTCGGCCGCGTCCATCTGGATGTCGCCTTGGAGGTTGATCGCCTCCGTTTCATCCGCGAGGACAACCGCCTGATCGATGAGCTCCTGCGCTTGGTCGAGGTCGCCGATGCCGGCGAGCGCCTTCGCCTTCGCGGATCGAAGGAACAACCCGGCCCGGACCGATTCACCGGTGTCCTTCGAGGCGTCGGCGACGATAGCGAGGACTTCGTCGAACCGCCCTTGGGCGCATACCGCCTGCGCGAGGCAGGCGGTCAGAGGATCCCACAGGTAGGCGTTTCCCGGCCTCTGCGCGGTGTCGAATCCCGTTCGGAAGGTTCGTTCGGCGGCCACGGGATCGCCGGCGAGCATCTCCACGCTCCCGAGACCCAGAGCGGCGTTGTACGCGTAGTAGAGGACCCCGAGATCCTGAAGCGTCTCGCGACTACGCAGGAACGTTGCGCGCGCTTCTTGGAAGTTCCCCAGCATCGCTTGAAGGAGCGCGCGGTTGTCATTGACGGATGCCTCCACTCGCCGATCGCCCTTCACCTGTCGAAGGATCTCTTCGCATCGGCGGACCCCCTCCGGTGCCGGTTCTGAACCACACACACATGCGTACATCAAGCTCCACATCACCTCCGCTTCCTCCAGGCGATCCCCAGCTCGTCGGGCGTACACCAGTGCCCGCTCGAGCGGCTCACGCATGGAGTCGTACCGACACGCCACCTCGTCGCTCTGAGCCAAGAGCTGCCAAGCCTTCGTTAGCCCAAGGTCATCGGCGTGTCGCTCCAGGATGGGCAGGATCTCCCCGATCTCCGGGGGCATCTGCGAGAGGACGCTCGGTCCCCCAGTCGTCGTCCGCGTCCACCATAAGTCCAGGCGAGCGCGCGATCGGAGGAGGTCGTCACCGACGGCCGTCCCCCGATCTACCGCATCAAGAAGGACCTTCTCCGCATGGCCGTAGTCGCCGATGCGGTTGAGGGTCGCGCCGAGGTCGGTGAGAAGCTCCACGCGGCGCCGGCCGTCCTCCGGCACGAGGTCAACCGCTCGGGTCAGCATGCTGGCCGCCGCGGGGAGGTCGATCCTCGCGATCGCCCGCTCCGCCGAGCTCGCCAGGAGCTCGGC
>JBOGVK010000204.1:0-14756 GCA_050692375.1 Actinomycetota bacterium | reverse complement strand
GCGACCGTCAGCCCCGAGCGCAGCGCGTTCCAACGGGGCACACCTCAGATCGTCGGGCCCCCGGACACACGCAGGGACGCGACCGAAGCCCCATCCGATGCGCCGATCTCCCCCGCCGCGCCCAGGCGCCCTCGGAGTCGAGGCGGAAGCGGGCGGGGTGGAGGGGGCTCGGGCGGGACCTCGAGAGGATCCGGTGGGACCTCAGAGGCCCCAGCCGGCGCGGCTGAGGAACGACCGGATGCAGCCTCGACGGACGCGGACGAGACTCACCCAAAGGCAACCCCCCGTTCATCGAGATCCACCCCTCGATCGACTCGGAAAGCGACCTCCCGAGCACGGCCCGCAGCGCCGGAGCCCGGAGCAGGAGCCTCCGACGTCGCTGAGAAACTGGCGGCGAACGATGGCGGGCCGGCGTCCACGGCCCCGAAGCGGCGCCGGAGCCGAGGAGGTCGTGGCCGTGGAAGCGGTGGGGGCGCCCAGCCCGCGGCCAGGTCGACCGCCCCGCAACAAGGCGGGCCCGTCCCGGAGAGCGATGGCGACGTGGGCGCCGGTGATGAGGCTCCGATCGATTCCACCGTCGACACCCAGCGTGAAGACGCGATACCCGATGCTGGTCCGAGAACGTCGACGGGGGCGCGGCGGCGTCGCGGTCGCCGAGGCTCCGGCGCAACGAAGAAGACCGCCGCAGACCCGAGCGAATCGTCTGCCGCCACCCCTTCCAGGATCCCGGCCAAAGGTCCGGCCAAGGAATCAGGAGCGGGTAGGCAGCGGACCCGGACCCGTTCGACCGAGGAGCAGGTGGAGGCCGGCGGCCCCACGAGGGGTCTCCGTTCGGGCCGCTCCCGCACCGGTCGCGTCGGGGGAGGCCGTCGTCGCCGCGAGGACACGATCGTCGTGCCGCGGATCACCGACAAGGTCATGGTCATCACCGAACACGGGGATCGCGACCAGATCGCGGTGCTCGAGGAGAACGTCCTTGTCCAGCACTACGTCACCCGCACGGGCGCGACGTCGATGGTGGGCAACGTGTACCTGGGGCGCGTGCAGAACGTGCTGCCGGGCATGGAGGCGGCGTTCATCGACATCGGTCGCGGCCGCAACGGCGTGCTGTATGCGGGCGAGGTGAACTACTCGCCCGAGGATCTGGAAGGTCCCGCGCCGAGGATCGAGCAGATCCTGGCGAACGGGCAGCCCGTCATGGTCCAGGTCACGAAGGACCCGATGGGAGGCAAGGGCGCTCGTCTTACGGCGCAGATCTCGATGCCCGGCCGGTTCCTGGTCCTCGTGCCGAACGCGAACATCTCCGGCATCAGCCGCCGGCTCCCCGACGAGGAGCGCAAGCGTCTGAAGACCATCATGAGGAACGTGCGTCCTGAGGGCCACGGCGTCATCGTCCGAACCGCGGCCGAGGGCGCCAGCGAGGAAGCGCTCACCGCCGATCTCCAACGACTCGTTCGCGAATGGGACGACATCCAGAAACGTTCGAAGAAGGCGAAGGCACCAGCGGTCCTCTATGAGGAGCCGGAGCTCACGGTTCGCGTGGTGCGCGATCTGTTCACGGACGAGGAGTTCAAGGAGCTCTCGACCGATTCGCCCCGCGTGTACGAGAAGGTCATGGCATACGTTCGGGATGTCGCTCCGGACCTGGAGGCGAAGGTCCACCTCTACCAGGGCAGGCTCCCGGTCTTCGAGGAGTACCGCGTCGTCGAGCAGATCCACAAGGCGTTGGACAAGAAGGTGTGGCTCCCCTCGGGCGGCTATCTGTTCATCGAGCGCACCGAGGCGATGACGATCGTCGATGTGAACACCGGCAAGAGCGTCGGCAAGACCAATCTCGAGGCGACCGTGACGAACACGAACCTCGAGGGCGCGAGAGAGGTCGCACGGCAGCTCCGCCTGCGGGACATCGGCGGCATCATCGTGATCGACTTCATCGATATGCTGCTCGAGAAGAACAAGAAGCAGGTCGAGGACGCCATGAAGGAAGCCTTGGCCGTCGACAAGACCAGGTCCCAGGTGTTCGAGATCGGACCGCTCGGGCTGATGCAGGTGACCCGCAAGCGGGTTTCCGGCGGCCTCGTGGAATCCTTCTCCGAGACCTGTCCCACCTGCGAGGGCCGGGGCATCCTGGTCAACTACGAAGCCTGATCTGGAGGACGAGCCAATGTATGCGGTGATCAAGACGGGCGGTAAGCAGCAGAAAGTGAAGGCCGGCGACGTCATCGAGGTCGAGAAGATCGTTCACGACGGCGAGACCGTGACGTTCCACCCCATCCTGGTCGTGGACGACGACGGGAAGACCCACGTCGGCGCGGAGGCCGCGAAGGCGGTCGTCACCGCCAAGCCGCTCGGAGAGAAGAAGGGCGACAAGGTCAAGATCTTCAAGTACCGGCCGAAGAGCGGCTACGCGAAACGCGGCGGCCACCGCCAGATCCTCACGATGCTCGAGATCGAGGACGTGAAGTTCGCTGTGCCCAAGCGCCTGGCGAAGGCGAAGACCGACGAGGCGATCGCCGATGTCGCCGCGACCGACGCCGAGTAGCGGCCGAGGATCCGGCCGAGGATCCGGCCGAGGATCCGGCTGGTAGCCTGGAACACTTATGGCACACAAGAAGGGTGGCGGCTCGACGCGCAACGGCCGCGATTCGAATTCGAAGCGCTTGGGCGTGAAGGCGTTCGGCGGGCAGACCGTGCCCGCCGGCTCGATCATCGTCCGCCAGCGCGGCACCCGGATCCACCCCGGGGACGGCGTGGGCAAGGGCAGCGACGACACCCTGTTCGCGCTTCGTCCCGGTGTGGTCGAGTTCCACGACTCGCGCGGACGGAAGTTCGCGTCGATCCTGTCGAGCGAGTAGCTCGCTATCCGGCAGAGCGAGTAGCTCGCTACCTCGCGCCGATCCTGGCGCCGATCTCCACGACCCACTCTTGGATCACGCGTCGGTGGCTCGCGTTGGCCGTGGTCAGGTAGCCGAGGTTGCTGCGCATGTGCCGGCGCTTGGACGATCGCCTGAACGCGCCGAACGCCCCCATCGGTCTCGCCTCGAGGCCGCGAGTCGGGAGCGACGTGGATCCGGGTTCGGGCGGGCGGAGCGGTGGCGGCTGGGAGAAGTAGAACGCCATGCGTTGGAGCTCCCCGTTCGCCCGATACTCGACGAGCAGGATCGGGGAGCCGCGGACACGTTTGGGCTTCTGCAGATGTTCGAGTGAGAACCGTGACTCGATCGTCGAGATGGCCTCGGTGAAGACCACGGCGTCCGCCTCGAGCGAGAGCGTACCTCGCACGTCGTTCTCCACGTGGTCTCGATCCAGGCGAACCATCCACACCCGCGCCGCTTCTGGCATGGAGACATCTTGCTCCGTCGGCCCCAGAGCGACCACCTAAAGCGACCACCTAAGCTAAGCGGCATGTCGTTCGTCGACGAGGCAACCGTGTACGTGAAGGCCGGCCGGGGGGGCAACGGTTCCGCGTCCGTGCACAGCGAGCCGTACAAGCCGCAAGGCGGCCCCGACGGCGGGAACGGGGGGGCGGGGGGCTCGGTCGTCTTCGAGGTTTCCCGAGGCATCCACGATCTGTCATGGGTGGCCGACCATCCGCATCAGCGGGGCGCCAACGGGGTCGCCGGGCGGAGCGCGAAACGGGACGGCGCAACCGGCAAGGATCTGATCGTTCCCGTGCCCGACGGCACCGTGGTGTCGGACGACGAGGGCTTGATCGCGGACCTGGTCGGTGAGGGCGCCCGGGCCGTGATCGCCCAGGGCGGCAGGGGAGGTAGGGGCAACGCGGCGCTCGCCAGTGCGCGTGATCGGGTCCCGCGCACATCGGAGCCGGGTGAGGATGGCGAGGAGCGTCGGCTGCGCGTCGAGCTCCGCACCGTCGCCGACGTTGGGCTCGTGGGCTTACCGAACGCCGGCAAGTCCACGTTGCTCTCCCGGCTCTCCGCGGCCAAGCCCAAGATCGCGGACTACCCATTCACGACGCTGACGCCCAACCTCGGTGTCGGCGGTACGGACGAAGATCGCTTCGTGGTGGCCGACATCCCCGGATTGGTGGAGGGCGCACACGAAGGCCGAGGGCTCGGCCATCGATTCCTCCGGCACATCCTTCGATGCCGAGCGCTCGTCCTCATCGTGGACCTGGCCTCGCAGGATCCGACTGGCGATCTGGCGACGCTCCGGGTGGAGCTGGCTGCCTACGACCCCGAGCTTGCGACCCGACGCTCGATCGTGGTCGGCTCGAAGACCGACCTCGTGCACGATCCGGGCTCCGCGATCCACGCCCTCGGGGTCGACGCGCTGGGTATATCGGCCATGACCGGAGACGGGCTCGAGGAGCTCGCCACTCGCATCGGCGCACTGTCGAAGGCGGCGGAGGCCGCGGAGCCCCAACGCGTGCCCTACGTCGTGCTTCGGCCTGGTCGGCCGCGATTCACCGTCGAACGCGAACGGTCTGGATGGCGGGTGAAAGGTCAAGGTGTGGAACGCCTCCTTCTCGAGACCGATCTCGATGACGAGGTCCAGCTCGCCAAGCTGCAGAAGCGCCTGGTTCGTGAGGGGGTCGAGCGTCGCTTGAGCGAGCTCGGGGCGCGTCTCGGCGACGAGGTCGCGATCGGAGATCGAGTCTTCGAGTTCTTGCCAGAATCGCCGCTAGAGACCGAGGAGGCTCGCGATGGACACTGATATCGACCGACTATTGACGGAGGAAGAGGCTGGCTGGATCGGCTTGCTCGCGGCGTTGGAGGCGGTGCCGGTGGAGCGATGGGAGGAACCAACAGTGACGCCGGATGGCTGGTCGCCGAAGGACCTGATGTATCACGTCGCCGCATGGTGCGCTGAGTGTGACACCCATCTGGAGCAGATGCGCACCGACACGCTCGTCGAGGACGGGCTCGATACGGACGAGCGGAACCGTCGGTTCTTCGAGGTGTCGAAGGGCATGGACGTCTCGTCGACGCGAGCGGAGCTGCTCGCGTCGCGGACACGGATGCGCGAAGCGTTGCAGAAGCTCGGAACGATCACGCCCGACTCTGAGGAATGGTTCCAGGAGTCCGGAGCGATCCACTACGCCGACCATGTCGGCCATCTGTCGGCGTGGCAGGGGCGCGCCTGAGGATCGACTTGCCGGGCCCCGCGAAGGTCGGGCCGTAGGATAGGCGGCGTGGGAACACGCCTCGGGGTCATGGGCGGCACGTTCGACCCCATCCACTACGGCCACCTCGTGACCGCCGAGGAGGCACTCGTGCAGTTCGAGCTGGACTCGGTGCTGTTCGTGCCGACCGGCCTGCCCTGGATGAAGGAGCATGAGGTCGTCTCGCCCGCCGAAGATCGATACCTGATGACGGTGATCGCGACGGCGAGCAACCCGTTGTTCCGGGTCTCGCGGATGGAGATCGATCGCGACGGGCCGACGTACACCGTCGACACGCTTCGCGGACTGAAAGAGCTCTACGGAGCCGAGACCGATCTGTTCTTCATCACCGGTGCGGACGCGATCGTAGAGATCCTGGCGTGGAAGGATCACGAGGAGGTCTTCGAGCTCGCGCACTTCATCGCGGCCACCCGCCCCGGCTACGACATCGCGGCGATCGAGTCGCACGCACCGACCAGCCGGCCGGAGATCACCGTGATGAACATCCCGGCGCTCGCGATCTCCTCCACCGACATCCGCGCCCGGGTCGCGGGCGGGCGGCCGATCCGGTATCTGGTCCCCGAGGGCGTGAAGAGCTACGTCGAGAAAGCGGGGATCTACCGGTGAGTTCCCGCATGCCGCAGGCGCCGCGAACGCGCGCGTCGCGGCTCCGCCGGCGGGAGCGCGAGCATCGCCGTCGGTCGATCGAGCTGCTGGTGACGATCGTAGTGGTCGTGCTCGGCGTTTCCTACGCGACCACCCAGATCAACGACCGAGCCGGCGCCGGCTCCGGCGGCACCAGCCCCGGCCCGCCGGGGCAGAAGATCCCTGCGCTGCTGAGTCTCTCCGTGATCGGCGCCCCGAAGCCGCTGCTGGCGGTCGTGGGGACCGCCGGCAGTCCGCCGGCGGCCATGGGGGTGCCGCAAGGCCTGACGCTCGAGGTACCCGGCGCCGGCGAGCTGTCGACCCGGGGCGTGGCCGCGCTCCCCGGTCCCGGCGTGCAGGTCGCGCTCTCGAACGTCGTGGGCGCCTGGACGGAGCATTACGCCGTCACGGATCTGGCGCACCTGGCGACGCTCGTGGATCGCAACGGTGGGCTTCGTGTGCGGCTGCCCGACCCCGTCACGGTCGACACCGATGTTCTGGGTCCCGGCCCGGTCCGGCTGACGGGTATCCAGGTGGCCGCGTTGCTGGGAGCCCAAGATCAGAACACGTTCACGCGGTGGGAGATCGTGTTGGGAGGGCTGTTGGCCTCTCCACCGAAACTCGAGGCCGGCGATCTGACGGAGACGGACGACCTGGCGGGCGTGCAGGCGACGTTGAACGGCGCGAAGGGAGGGCAGCTCGAGACCCTGCCCATCCAGGTGGCTGCGGCAACGATCCGTATCCCCAAGTACTCGGCGCTCGATCAACTCATGGCTGCCCGCTTCGGCGTGACGCGGACGCCTATACCGGTGATCGTGCAGAACGGGGCCGGCCCGGCGGGCCTCGGCGAGGACGTGGGGCGCTTGATCATCGGGAGGGGATTCCGGGTGACGCTGTCACAGAACGCGGTCAGCTTCGATCAAAAGGTGACGCAGATCGTCGCGTTGGGCGAAGAGCACCTACGCGACGCACGGCGCATCCGGGCCGCGCTTGGGATCGGCCGCGTCGCCGTGTCCCAGGTAGCATCGGGAGTCGGAGACGTGCAGATCGAGATCGGGAAGGACTTCACGGCTTGACGGCAGACGAACGGACGGCGACGGGGCGCGCGACGCTGGATGCGCTCCCGAGCCGCGAGGTGGCCATCGCCGCCGCCCGTGCCGCCGCCCAGAAGCAAGCCACCGACATCGTCGTCTTGGACGTCCACGAGCTCATCGTGATCACCGACTACTTCGTGATCTGTTCCGCATCCACCAAGCGTCAGGTGAAGACGGTGATCGAGGCGATCGAGGATGCGATCCGCGAGCTGGGGGAGAAGCCGATCCGTCGCGAGGGCGAGGAAGACGGCGGCTGGTGGCTGCTCGACTACTTCGTCGTCGTCGTGCACGTGTTCGGCGACGAGGAGCGCGCGTACTACGACCTGGAACGTCTGTGGCGCGACGCGCCGCGTCTGGAGTGGCAGGAGTCCGACGAGGCCGCGTCCTCCCGATAGACTCGAACGTCGAGGGCCCATAGCTCAGCTGGTAGAGCGCTTGGCTGGCAGCCAAGAGGTCCGGGGTTCGAATCCCCGTGGGTCCACTAGGTGTAGCGCCGAGGTGGAATCAGCGATGCTTCCCGGTGACCGTGAACGGCGCTTTGGCGCGCTGGGCGGAGACTTTCTCGTTCGCGTTGAATTTCCCCGCCCCCAAAGCAGCGCTCGCGGGAATCGTGACCGTCACGGAGAACGTGCCATCTGAGGCGACCGCTACGTTCTTGGCGACCAAGGTCCTGACGCTTGCCGAGTCGACGAACTGCAAGCGAACCGTGCCACCGACCGTGAACCCGGTACCGGTGATGAGCACACTGCTCCCTCTCAGGCCCGATGCGGCGCTGAGGGACATCGAGCAGGTGCAGGTCGCAGCGTTTGCCGCGATCGGCGTGCTCAGGGTGAGTGCGACGAAAGCGATGGTCACGGCGAGGACCTGCGGAAACCTGATCCGGAGCCTCACGATGTCTCCTTTCGATCGGTCATCGAACACAAACCGGCGCCACTGGCCCTCCTAGGGCTGCGCACCTGTTTACACCTTGAGTTCGGGAATTGCCCTAGGTCGAATGGCCAAAAGATGCGGAGAACTCCGTAGCGTCTTGGCGTGGGAGCCACTAGCGCCAGGAAGTGTGGACGATGCAGGCTGCGAGGTGTTGTCGCCTGTTCCGCAGGCTCGGTCTATCCTGCCGGGAGCGGTGTCGAGTCGGCGCCCTCGGCTTCAATGAATGGCGGCAACGGAAAGGGAGGTCGGATGAAGCTGCGCAGCCCTGTGAGCCGCCTCGCGGCGATCCTGATGGCTGTGGCTCTCGTAGGGGTCGCTTGTTCGAAGGGTTCCGGAACGAGCCAATCGGGCTCCGTGACCTTCTTGACGTTCCAGAACTCGCTCCTGCCGGAAGTGATCAAGCCGTTCACCGATGCGAATCCTGACCTCAAGCTTCAGGCGTCCACCTTCACGACGCAGGACGAGGCCGTTGCGAAACTCCAAGCGGGATTCAAGGCCGATGTCGTATACGCGTGCTTGACGGACACGGAGAGGCTGGTGACCGGCGGCCTCGTTCAGCCCATCGACACGAGTCGGATCACGGCCTGGAACACCCTGTTCCCGTACTTCAAAGACAGTGCGCAGATCCGGGTCGACAACAAGGTCTACATGGTGCCGGCCTTCGGCGGCACGACCGGCTTGATCTACAACCCCGACAAGGTCCCCGCGGGGGTCACCTCATTCGCTCAGCTGCTCGAGGACCCAGCGCTGAAGGGCAAAGTGGCGATCGAGGACAACCCCAAGTACGGGATCGCCATGGCGGCGCTTGCCCTTGGATTCAAGGACCCGTACGACCTGACCGACGCCGACCTTGCGCAGGTCAAACAGTGGTACCTCGAACGCAAGTCCCAGATCAGGGCGTTCTACTCGGACGAGTCGGAGTTCTTCGATCTGTACAAGAGCGGTGACATCGTCGCGGGCTTCGGCTACAAGGGGTACGATGTCGGCCTCGCGAAGCAGGGCGCATCCGTCACCTTCGTTCCCGCATCGGAGGGCGCGCTCACCTGGACGTGCGGGTACTCGATCGGAGCGAACGCGCAGAACGTGGACGGAGCCTACTCACTCCTCGATTGGTTCCTCACCCCGGAAGCTCAAGGCGTATTCGCAACGAAGTTGAACCAGATGGCTACGAATCAAGCCACGCTCGAATCATTACCGCATTCGGTGATCGAGGAGATCGGGCTGGCTGACCCCGCCCAACTCGATACGTCCATCCCTACGCAGATCCCGGCGAACTACGACCGCTGGCAGAAGGTCTGGCAACAGATCACGTCGGCCTAGCCGACGCCTAGGCCGGTCCGAGCTCGAAGAGATAGATGTCCACACCGGTAAGCTGAGTGAGACCGGCCAGACGCCCCGTACCCTGCAGCGACGCGATCACAGCATCGGTACTTGGTTGTGGGTGGCTGACGATCAGCCACACACGGCTGAGAGTCTTGGTTTCATCGAGGACGACGAAGGGATCCTCCGAAGTTCCGGTGAGCCCTATCTCGTGCACGGAGTAGGCGGGTGGTGCGGAGTAGTAGTAGTCGAAGGGGATCTGCAGGAAGCGCACGCTGAACACGATCGCGTCGCCAGGTTGCAGGCGTTGGTCCACGTACGCCGCCGCTTGGTCCCACGCCTCTTTGTCGTGCAAGAAGTAGTAGCTCCTGAGTCCCAAGCCCGTGAGTGCGATGAGGACCACGAGCGCGGCGCCAGCGACGACGCGCGAGCGCAAGCACAGCAGTCCAGCGCCGATCGTCACATAGAGGGGCACCGCCGCCCAGATCAGCGTCTGCGTCAGGAAGATCGGTCGCCACACGCTGACGATCAACTCGCCTATCGGCGCGGAAAGGGCGAAGACGAGGGCGAAGACGATCCACCGACGATCGCGCTTCCAGGTCCACAGGCCGAGGCCTGCCAGGACCAGGACCAGGAGTGCTTCCAGGAGGTACGGCGTTGCCCGAGTCACGCCACCGTAGATGGCGTAGGCGCTGCTCATCACGCTGCCCACGGTCGGACGCGGGATCCAGGAGTACGACTCCCCATGAATGACCTGCTGCAGGTAGGCCGGAAGCCAAGTGCCCCATAAGCACAGCACTGCGAGCTGGGCGAGTAGCCAGTTGCGCAGGAAGCCATGCGGTCCGCGTCCGTGTGCCCACCACCAGCCCAGCATCAACACGTTGGCCCCGATCGGCAGGAACACGGCGGTGTCATGCGCAAGAAGCGCGACCGTCGTTCCCAACACGTACGTGAGCCATGCCCAGCCGGCCTCGCGGACGCTCCCTGACCGTTCTGGGTCGCGAAGGAGAAAGGCGACGCCCACCATCGCCGAAGTCGCCCCGAAGGTGAGGAGTGAATACCCGCGCGCTTCTTGCGCGTACCAGACCTGGAAGGGTGAGATCGCGAACAGCAGCGCGCTGACGATCCCAAGTCGATGGTCGCGGATCGTCCGACCGAGTGCATACACAAGCGGGATCGTGAGAACACCGAACAACGCCGAGAGGAGTCGCAGCCTCGCTTCGCTGTCCCCGAACACCAACCAGCCGTGGAGGAGCGAATAGTAAAGAGGAGGGTTCCCAGGATCGACGAGTGTACTCCAGCTCCAAAGCTGGGTGAGGCTTCCCCGCGCGAATCGAAGACTGGAAGCCTCATCCACCCAGAGCGGCTGCGCTCCGATCCGGTAGATGCGCAGGAGCGCCCCGAGCGCGACCACCAAGAGGACAGCGAACATCACGGCCCGGGGCTCCGCCGGCTGGACAGCGGTTTCAACCGAGATCCAGCGTTCGAGTCGCAACGAAGCCTCCACACCACCGGTGGTCCTCGGGCTCCCACTTTCCGGATGCGCCGGATCCGCCGCGTCAACCATCGGACTTCCTTATGTGTGCTGTGCGCTCCGGAGTCAAGAGCTCCATGCCCGGGGGTCGTGCGCTTCTGTCATGGAGCCCAGTTCTCATGACGGCGAGCGGGCGTCTAGGTCTAATGGTCATCTTGACGGCCTTTCGACCTAACCCTAGGCTCGGCCAAGGCTCGACCGCACCGGTGGGGAAGGAGGTCGCACAGACCTCATGATCGTGCCTGAGGCCGTCCAAGGAAGCCCTGAGTCGCTCGTCCAACAGCTTCATGTGATCATCGTCGGCGCTGGCGTTGTCGGTCATGCGGAGGGGATCGCTCTGCGCGAGCGTGGGCACTATGTGGTGTTCAGCGACGTCGACGAGGCGGTGCTCGATCAACGCCGGACCGAAGGATTTCAGACGACCCCGATGTCAGGGCTCGTACTCGCCGGCATGGACGTGGTACTCGTCTCGGTCTCCACACCCAATTCCGCTGGAGAGATCGACCTGCGCAACCTCGAAGCGGCGGTGGCCACGATAGGCGATGCACTCGGGAGGGCCTCTTCGTCAGAGCCCGGACGGTATCGAGTCGTCGTTGTCCGAAGCACGGTGCCCCCGGGGACGACCGACGACGTCGTCATCCCGTTGTTGGAAGCGGAGGCGGGCCTCCAGGCCGGCCTCGACTTCGGAGTGTGCGTGAGTCCCGAGTACCTTCGCCAGCGGATGGCCGTGAGCGACTCGATCGCCCCTCGGCTCGTCGTCATCGGACAGCTCGATGAGCGATCAGGCGATGTCGCCGAGCGACTGAACGCTGGGTTCGGATGTCCGATATACCGGGTTCCCATCCGAGAAGCTGAGTTCCACAAGTACGCGCACAACCTTTGCAATGCCTCGAAGATCTCCTTCTTCAATGAGTTGCGGCGGGCCGCGATCGCTGTTGGAGTCGACACCGAGCGAGTGTTCGCGCTCGTAGCGCAAAGCGCGGAGGCCATGTGGAACGCGGAGTACGGAACGCTGGACATGGGTCCGTATGGAGGAGCTTGCCTGCCGAAGGATCTCGAAGCATTCCTGGCATGGGCGGCTCGGCAAGGTCTGGATCTCCCCATCCTGTCCGCCGTCAGGCAGAGCAACCACCCCGCGCAAGCACGGTGATCCCATGTCCACGCTGATCCTCATAGCGTGGTTCACCCCCATACTCTGCGCGGCGATGATCCTGGCGGGAGCCCTGCGCGCTCGCCATACAGGCCGAGGAAAGGTCATCCCGGAGCCTCGGCTCATGATCATCCAGATCACCACCGTGGGGAACGAAGAAACCGTGAACGAGATCATCCGGAGGATCCGCGGATACCAACTGGCCTTCCCTCACAGCATCTGGGTCGTGACCGAGCCTTGGGCCAAGGCGAACTATCAAGGGGCAGACGATGTCATCGTGGTTCCTGAAGACTTCCATTGTCAGGCGTCATACAAAGCAAGGGCTCTCGAATATGCACGCCGGCTCAGAGTCGATCGGCGGCTGAATGACTTCTACGTCAAGATCTTGTTCGTAGATGACGACGGCGTGCCGACCAAGAGCTACATCGAGAAGGTGCTCGTAGCTGATTTCGACGTGTGTGAGGGCATCCCCACACCTCGAACCGGGTATGGGCGCTTCCTATCGCACATGGATGATCTTCGGACGATCAACTGTCTCTACATGTGCTCCGTGTTCCAGGGGATCGGTCATCCTATCCATGTGCACGGCGAGGGTCTGTGCGTCAGAGGGACAGCTGAAGCGCTCGTGACGTGGGATTACCAGATGTTCGCCTCCGAGGATCTGGTCTTCGGACACATGGCCGTCATCGATGGCAGGACCTGGGGATTCGTGTGGGATTACGTGGAGATCACCTCCCCGTTCACGTGGAGAGACTTCCTTACCCAACGACGACGGTGGCTCTGGGGCAACATCCATGCCATCCGGCACGTCCTGCCGCTGAGATCGAGCGTCCTTTTGGTCGGGCTGTATGTCTATGGGCTCTTCACGTTCGTCGTTTCCACCATCGGGATCGTGCTCGCCCTGACCGGTGCGCTCCCTCTTCAGTCCAGCATCGCTCCGTGGCTCGTGCTCTCGATGGCGGTCTGGCTCTCGATGTTCGCACTCAGCGGAGTGATCAACTCCGGAGGCGGCGCGTCGAAAGGCATCCGACGCGTGAGGGACGTCATCTTGGCGGTCCTTCTCGCCTTCGTGACGTCAGCGGTCGCGATCGGCGTCCAGATCGTCGCGCTCCTCAAAGGCAATCCTCGCCGATTCGACGTGATCCAGAAGACGGACCCGAAGGCGAGGAAGACGAGCCTTCTCACCACTTCGGATCATGGGTCGTCGACTGGGTCAGAACCTGTTGCGCCCGTACCCGAGCCGGTAGTCCTTGTCCCAGAACCTGTTGAGACGCGATCCGACCTGCCTTGGAACATGGTGGACAGGAGATAGCGAGCTCGCTCGCGCTCGGCAGTCGAGAACGTCAGCATCGCGGGGGTCTGCGAGTTCGCCGCGATCAGGCGCAGAGACCAGTGACACAGAGGCCCGAGCAACACTGAGCGCTCGAGGTGCACGACGTTCCCGACGCGAAACAGCCGATGCACCGATGGTCGGGACCACAGTTGCCCGAGCAGCACTTGCTGTTGTCGAGGCAGTCTTCACCGGGTTGACCGCACGGCGGTTGACTTCCTACCCCGTCCGCCCTTGCGGTGGTCGTGTTGATGAGGGGCATCGTCCACGCCATGCCCCCCACGATGACCGTCTTGCGGAGCATCTCTCGACGGGTCGTTCGCAACTCTGGCCGATCCGCTGGGTCGCTCATCCGTTCTCCTTGCCGAGCGTCTTCACGGAGAACTCTCCGGCCAGCGCCGGACCCGAAACCCCCGGAGGACGTAACTTTCTTACCGCTCCGGTCAGCAGCCCAGTGAGAAGACCAGCCCCGTCACGCTGTGCCAGATGGCGGGGTCGCCCGAGGCGCAGCTCGTGGTCCGGACGTGCTCCGGAGCGAGATTGCCGTCTAGGGTGAGGAACTTGGTCCGCTGCTCCAGACGCGCCACGCGCCCCTCGAGCGACCGCCGGTTGGCATCGTGACGCGCCCCCGCCTGCACCGGCAGCAACGTGCCGATCAAGAGCCCCACCAGCAATCCCACCATGAGCGCCGCCGCGACCTTGCGTGTCATGTTCGGTGCCTCCCCTCTGCTCGGCCGACTTCGGTTCGTCTTCGATCGGACGATACCCGACGACCAACCACTAGACTCCGCCGCCATGAGGATCCTGGTCGTCGGGGCCGGCGGGGTCGGATCCGCGTGCGCGCCGATCGCGGCGCGGCGCGACTTCTTCGAACACATCGTGTTCGCGGACATCGACGAGGGGAAGGCTCGATCGATCGTCGATCGGTATGACCCGGGAGGGAAGTACACGGCGGCCAAGATCGATGCGACCGACGCCGCGCAGGTCGCCGACTGCGCCCGGGCGAACAACTGCGACGCCATACTGAACGCCGCGGATCCCCGCTTCGTGCTGCCGGTCTATGCGGGGGCGCTCGAGGCCGGTGCCACCTATCTGGACATGGCCATGTCGCTGTCGGAGAAGCACCCCGACAAGCCGTACGAGCAGACGGGCAAGAAGCTCGGCGACGATCAGTTCGCGACGGCGGATGTGTGGGAGCGACGCGGGCAATTGGCGCTCGTCGGGATCGGCATCGAGCCGGGGGCGGCCGACGTGTTCGCTCGGTACGCGCAGGATCACCTGTTCGGTCAGATCGACGAGGTCGGCATCCGCGACGGCTCGAACATCCAGATCGAGGGGTACGCGTTCGCGCCGACGTTCTCCATCTGGACAACGATCGAGGAGTGCCTGAACCCTCCGGTGATCTGGGAGAAAGGGCGCGGCTGGTTCACGACCGCGCCGTTCAGCGAGCCCGAGGTGTTCGACTTCCCCGAGGGCATCGGCCCGGTCGAATGCGTCAACGTCGAGCACGAGGAGGTCCTGCTCGTGCCGCGCTACATCGACGCCAAGAAGGTCACCTTCAAGTACGCGCTGGGCAGTGACTTCATCGACAAGCTGAAGACGATCCACGCCCTCGGCATGGACCGCAC
>JBOGVK010000203.1:0-8720 GCA_050692375.1 Actinomycetota bacterium | reverse complement strand
GCGTAGATGTTGCCGTTCGTGACGTAGGGCATCGCGGACGCGTCGACGACGCGGAGCCCTTCGATCCCGTGGACCCGCATGGTCATCGGATCCACCACCGAGAGGTCGTCCGTTCCCATGCGGCACGTGCACGAGGGGTGCAGGGCGGTCTCGCCGTCCTTCGCGACCCAGGCGAGGATCTCCTCGTCCGTCTCGACGCTCGGACCCGGCGAAAGCTCGCCCGCGTTGAACGGATCGAACGCCGACTGGTTCAGGATCGTCCGTGCCACACGGATCGCCTCGACCCACTCCCTCCGGTCCTGGTCGGTCGAGAGGTAGTTGAACCGCAGGGCGGGGTGAACCGTTGGATCGGTGCTGGTGATCTTCACCGAGCCGCGCGCGTCCGAGTACATCGGCCCGATGTGCACCTGATAGCCATGGTCGCTCGCGGGCGCCGAGCCGTCGTATCGCACCGCGATCGGCAGGAAGTGGAACATGAGGTTCGGGTAGGCGACGTCGTCGTTGCTCCGCGCGAAGCCACCGGCCTCGAAGTGGTTCGTCGCCCCCGGGCCGCTCCGCAGGAAGAGCCACTGGAGACCGACCAACGGCCGCCATCGCCATCTCATGTACGGCGCCACGGAGACCGGCTGCTTGCACGCGTACTGGATGTAGACCTCCAGGTGGTCTTGCAGATGCTCGCCGACGCCGGGCAGGTCGTGCACGACGTCGACACCGAGGTCGCGGAGCTCGTCCGCGTTGCCGACCCCGGACAGCTGCAGCAGCTGCGGGGAGTTGATCGCGCCGCCGCACAAGACGACCTCACCTGCCGCCACCCGCTTCACCGCGCCGCGATGGTGCGTGTACTCCACCCCGACCGCCCGCTCGCCGTCGAACAGGACCTTCGTGACGAAGGCCCGGGTTTCGACGTCGAGGTTCGGCCGGCTCATCACGGGGTGGAGGTAGGCGCGGGCGGCGGACAGCCTGCGCCCGTTGCGGATGTTGCGGTCGAACGGCGCGAACCCCTCCTGACGGAAGCCGTTCACGTCGTCGGTGAGCGCGTATCCGGCCTGTTGCACGGCCTCGAAGAACGCGCCGAACAACGGGCTCGTGGCTGGACCGCGCTCCAGGACGAGCGGTCCGGCGTGGCCGCGGAACCCATCCTGGCGATCGGCCGCCATGCAGCGCTCCATCCGCTTGAAGTACGGCAGGCAGTGCGCGTAGTCCCACGTCTCCATGCCCGGGTCGGCGCCCCAGCGCTCGTAGTCCAACGGGTTGCCGCGCTGGAAGATCATGCCGTTGATGCTGCTCGAGCCACCCAGCACCTTGCCGCGCGCGTGATAGATCCGCCGTCCGTTCATGTGCGGCTCGGGCTCGGACTCGTACTTCCAGTCGTAGAACCGGCTTCCGATCGGGAACGGCAGCGCGGCCGGCATGTGGATGAAGACGTCCCAGAGGTAGTCGGGCCGCCCCGCCTCCAGCACCAGCACACGGTTCGCGGGATCGGCCGAGAGGCGGTTGCCGAGGGCGCTTCCGGCGGAGCCGCCTCCCACGATGACGAAGTCATACGGGGTGAACGCCATGGGTTCGCATCCTGACGAATGCGGGCGCCACATGCACGTCGGTCGTTGCGCCCGCCGCAACCGCTACCTTGCGCGCGCGACGCCAGAGGTCGAATATCACCCGCGTACATCGGGAACCAGTGCCGGAACCGGAGGGGACCTCAGCCTGTGTCCGACGTCATCGTTTCCTGCCGCGGGGTCTGGAAGGTCTATGGACCAAAGCCCGAGCAGCTCATCGGCTCGCCCGACGCCATGCTGCCCCGAGCCGAGCTGCTGGAGAAGACCGGCTGCGTGGCGGCCGTGCGGGACATCAACTTCGACGTCGCGCCGGGCGAGGTCTTCGTCGTCATGGGGCTCTCCGGGAGCGGGAAGTCGACCCTGGTGCGTTGCATCACACGCCTGATCGAGCCCACCGCCGGCCAGGTCCTGATCGACGGTGAGGATGTCCTAACGCTCAGCGAGGAGCGCCTCCGAGCGATCCGTCGCAAGAAGGTGAGCATGGTGTTCCAGCACTTCGGCCTGCTCCCACACCGGCGCATCGTGGAGAACGTCGCGTTCGGCTTGGAGGTCCAGGGCGTCGAGAAGGAGCAGAGGCTCGCGCGTGCAGCCGAGGTCCTGGAGACGGTCGGACTGGGCAGCTGGAGCAATTCTTATCCCGACGAGCTCTCGGGCGGCATGCAGCAGCGGGTCGGTTTGGCGCGGGCGCTCGCGACCGACCCCGAGATCATGCTGTTCGACGAGCCGTTCAGCGCGCTCGACCCCTTGATCCGACGGGACATGCAGGACGAGGTCATCCGCCTCCAGAAGGAAGTGAAGAAGACGATGATCTTCATCACGCACGACCTGTTGGAAGCGCTGAAGCTCGGCGATCGCATCGCGATCATGAAGGACGGGCACTTCGTTCAGGTCGGCACCCCGGAAGAGGTCGTGGCGCACCCGGCCGACGCCTACGTCGCGGACTTCACGCGGGACGTGCCGCGCACGCACGTGTTGACCGCGCGGACCATCATGTCGCCGGTTCCGGCGGAAGACGGACGTACGTACGGCGCCGATATCCAAGCAGACACGATCGTGCAGGAGCTGATCCCGATCGTCGCGAACTCCGATGCTCTGCTGCGTGTGGTGGACGGCGACCTGGTGATCGGCGTGGTCGATCGGGGCGCAGTGATGGCGGCGCTGATCGAGGATCGCGCCTGATGTCGGTTCGCGTCGGGAAGCCTCCCGGCCAGCTGGATGCCCAGGCCGAGGCCCCATCTGTCGGCATGCTCATCCAACGACCACCTTCGCCGTGGCGTCGCCGGCTCATCTGGCTCGGTGTGATCGTCGTGGCGATCGTGATCGGACTCCAACTCACCGCGGGATTCCCGCAGAAGTGGGTCGTCGACTTCGGTGGTGGATTCGAGCGGATGCAGAACTGGGTCATCGATCACGACCAGACCAACTGGCTGTTCGTGCACTTCTTCACGCCCTTCAAGAACGGCGTCAACTCGTTGCACGATCAACTGGTCCTGGTCCTCGAGCGGATGACCTGGCTGGGGGTCGTGGTGGCTGCAGCCGCGATCGCCGGCGTGGCGGCCGGCTGGCGGATGGCGGTGCTGGCGGCATCCGGATTCCTCGCCATCGGGTTCTTGGGACTCTGGGCTGAGGCACTCGAGACGCTCGTGTTGATGCTCCTTGGGGTGGTCGCGGCGTTGGCGATCGGCGTACCGCTCGGGGTGTGGGCCGGCCGTCGCGACCGGGTGAACAGCATCCTGCGGCCGCTGCTCGATGCGGCACAGACGATCCCCGCGTTCTCCTACCTCATCCCCATCGTTCTGTTGTTCAGCATCGGGCCGACGACCGCGCTGATCGCCACCGTGATCTTCGCCCTACCGCCGGCGGTCCGGCTCACCAGCCTCGGGATCCGCGGTGTTCCCGACACCATCATCGAGGTCGCCGAGGCCTACGGGTCCACGCCGGGCCAGATCCTGCGGAAGGTGCAGTTACCCCTCGCGAAGCCTTCGATCATGCTCGGGGTGAACCAAACCATCATGATGGCGCTCGGGGTGGTCGTGATCGCCTCGCTCGTCGGTGTGGGCGGACTCGGCCGGGTCGTGCTCGACGCGCTGAACACGCTGAACGTCGGGGAGGGCCTGAACGGGGGTCTCGCCATCGTGGTGCTCGCGATCGTGCTCGACCGCGTGTCGTTCGCGTGGAGTCAACGGAACGTGCGCCGCCGCGGCGAGACCAGCGTGCGGATGTTCGATCGCACGTTCCCCCGGTGGCAGGTCGTTGTCGGATCGATGCTGATCACCGTGATCGCCGTCCTGGTCGGACGGCAGGTGCTCCGCCAGCAGGACTTCCCGGCCAGCTGGACGTTCTCGGTCGCTGCCCCGACCAACGCCTTCAAGGACTGGGTGTTCACGACGTTCGGGCGTTGGACCGGCGACCTGAGCGACTGGATCACCCGCGACTTGCTCGACCCTCTGCGGACCCTGCTCCTGGGGGTGCCATGGTGGATGGTCTGCGGTGGCGCCGCGCTGCTCGCGTGGCGGGTCTCGCGTCGGATCGGCCTCACCGTGATGTCGTTCCTGTGTCTCGCCGGTGTCGGTGTTCTGGGCATGTGGGACATCTCGATGGACACGTTGAGCCAGGTGGCCGTCGCGGTGGCGCTCTCGGTGGCGTTCGCGATCCCCCTCGGGATCGTCGCGGCACGCAGCGACCGCTTCCAACGGTTCCTCAAACCGATCCTCGATGCCGCGCAGGTCATGCCGGCGTTCGTGTACCTGGTGCCCGTGATCGCCCTGTTCCATGTCGGGCGTGTGCCGGGCGTCATCGCAGCGTTCGTCTACGCGTTGCCTCCGTGTATCCGCCTGACCGACCTGGGGATCCGACAGGTGCCCAACGACACGGTGGAAGCGGCGGAGTCCTTCGGCGCGACGCCGAACCAGATGTTGACGAAGGTCCAGCTGCCGCTGGCGCGCCCGTCGATCCTCCTGGGCGTCAACCAGACCATCATGATGGTGTTGTCGGTCGTGATCATCGCCGGACTGATCGGGGGAGGGGGTCTCGGGCTCGAGGTCATCAAGGGTCTGGTCCACGGCGACATCGGCCAGGGCATGGTCGGCGGTATCTGCATCCTGTTGCTGGCGATCGTGATCGACCGGATCACGCAGGCGATGGGGATGGCATCGCGTTCGATGCGAGGGCCGGTCGGAACCGGGGGTCTCGGCTGGTGGACCCGGGTCCGCGCGATCCCCGCGGGTCGAGCCGCGCGGCCTTCGGATGACGTAACGCAAGCAGAGGCATTGGGAAAGGGGGAAGGATGACGATCCGACGCAAGTGGGCCGTCGCAGCCTTAGCGCTGTCGATGGCCTTGCTCGCCGCGGCGTGCAGCGACGTGAAGAGCAATAACAACAGCGGTTCTTCGGGTGGCAGCGGCGCGACCGGTGGTGGCGTGCCGGACAACAGCGCCATCACGATCAAGATCGCGGTGAACGCATGGGTGGGCTCCGCCGCGAACGCGAACGTCGCCAAGGATCTCCTGGAGCAGAAGCTGGGATACACGGTCCAGCTGGTCGAGATCGACGAGTTCGCGCAATTCCCGGCCCTTTCGACGGGCGACCTCGACGCCACGCTGGAGGTGTGGCCTTCGGGTCACGCGAAGGACCGCAAGAAGTACATCGACGCCAACAACGGAGTCGTGGACGGCGGGCCGCTCGGTGTGATCGGCCAGATCGGTTGGTGGATCCCAACGTACATGCTCACCGATCACCCGGATTTCGCGACGGCAGCGGGTCTGAAGGGCAACGAGTCGCTGTTCTCGACCGCGGAGAGCGGGAGCGCAGGGCAGTTGCTCGACGGTGACCCGAGCTACACGACGTTCGACCAAGCGATCGCCGACAACCTCGGACTCAACTTCAAGGTGGTCTACGCCGGGTCGGAAGCTGCGGAGCTCACCGCCCTCGACGCCGCGTACAAGAAGCAGCAGCCGTTCTTGTTCTACTTCTGGACGCCGCACTGGGCGCAGTCGAAGTATGACCTGACCATGGTGCAGCTTCCCGCCGTGACGCCCGCATGCACGGACGCCGCGCTGAACGACGCGTCCAAGTACGCCTGCGCGTACCCCGAGGACGACCTGTACAAGGCGTTCAGCGACAAGCTGCAGGCGAAGGCGCCGGCCGCGTTCGCGTTCTTGTCGGCCATGAGCTACACGAACGACGACCAGAACTCGATCGGTCTCGACATCAGTAACGGCATGGATCCCGCGGCGGCCGCGCAGAAGTGGATCGACGCGAACCCATCCGTCTGGCAGTCGTGGGTCGACGCGGGGTTGGGAGCCTAGGCGTACCACGGCAGAACCTAAGGAACACGGGTCGAACGTGGGCCCGAGCGAGATGGACACAGGGGGCGGCCCTTCGGGCCGCCCCCTGTTGCTGAGACCGCAACCCACCGCTTGTCACCGCAACCCTCGACGCCCACCATGAAGGTTATGGGCGAGCCATGGAACGGGATGCGCGATCGGGCCCGGACGGTGATCGTCGGCGCGGGCATCGTCGGAGCGAGCGCCGCCTATCACCTGGCGGAGCTCGGCGTGACCGACGTGCTCGTGATCGATCGGGGACCGCTCTTCGAGACGGGCGGTTCCACCTCTCATGCTCCTGGCCTGGTCTTCCAGACGAACGGCTCGCGGACGATGTGCCGGATCGCGCAGGACACGGTCCGGCTCTACGACTCGCTCGAGCTCGACGGCGAACCATGCTGGTACGGCGTCGGCGGCATCGAGGTCGCCACCACGCCCGAGCGGATGATGGAGCTGAAGCGACTCCAGGGGTTCGCGCGGTCCTATGGGATCGACGGAACGCAGATGCTCACGCCGGCGCAGGTTGCGGAGAAGATCCCGCTCCTGGACCCGAGCGCGATCTTCGGTGCCTACTTCGTGCCGACCGACGGCATCGCGAAGGCGGTGCGAACCGTGACGGCGCTCGCTCGCGTCGCCTCGGAGCGAGGTGTGGCGTTCGAGGGCGGCGTCACGGTCACCGGGTTCGACATCCGCGAAGGTCGTGTGCACGGGGTCCAGACGGACCGAGGTGCGATCGAGTGTGAGCGCGTCCTGCTGTGTGCGGGGATCTGGGGTCCGACCGTCGGGGCGATGGCCGGCGTGCCGATCCCGCTCGTCGCCGTGCAGCATCAGCTGGTCTGGACCGACCAGATCCCGGAGCTCGCCGGCGAGACGCGCGAGGTCGTCCACCCGATCCTGCGCCACCAGGATCGCGCGATGTACTTCCGCCACCGCCAGGATCACTACGGCGTCGGCAGCTACAACCACGAGCCGATCGTCACGTCGCAGTCACAGATCCGGGCGCCCGGTGGCGGCATGCAGCCGTCGCTGATGCCGTTCACGCCGAAGGATTTCGCTGCCGCGGAGCGTGAGACGGAGCGCGTGCTCCCGGCGCTCGCGGGCCATATGCATCCCGCCGATCTGGCGCGCTCGATCAACGGCATGTTCTCGTTCACGCCCGACGCAGGCTCGATCGTCGGTGAGTCCGCGAAGGTCCGCGGCTTCTGGGTCTGCGAAGCGGTGTGGGTCACCCACGCCGGCGGCATGGGCCAACAGGTTGCGGAGTGGATGACGAACGGCGAGCCGAGCTACGACCTGGCCGAGATCGACGCGAACCGCTTCTACCCGTTCCAGACGACGCCGCCGTACGTGCAGGCCCGCGGCGCGCAGCGATACGGCGAGGTCTACGACATCCTGCATCCGCTCCGGCAGATCGCTTCCCCGAGGAAGCTTCGTTTGACGCCGTTCTTCGAGCGGCACATGGCGCTCGGTGCGGAATGGTTCAGCGGCGCGGGGTGGGAGCGGCCGCAGTGGTTCGAGACGAACCGCTCGCTCCTCACCGGGGCCGATTGGGAGCGGCGGGATGCCTGGGCGGCGATGAACTGGTCGCCGGCCGTGGGCGCGGAGCACGTGGCCACCCGCGAGCACGTGGCGCTCTTCGACATCACGCCGTTCGCGAAGTTCGACGTGACCGGACCGGACGCGCTCACATACCTGGAGAGGATCTGCGCGAACCGGATCGATCGCCCGCTGGGCTCTGTCGTCTACACGGCGATGCTGATGCCTTCCGGTGGGATCCGCTGCGACCTCACCATCGCCCGCAAGGACGACGAACTGTTCCGCGTGGTGACGGGCGGAGGCTCGGGGCAACACGACCTTGCGTGGATCCGCGCCCAGATCCGTGATGACGAGCGGGTGGCGATCACCGAACGCACCGGATCGCTGTTCGCGCTCGGCCTGTGGGGTCCGCGGGCTCGTGACGTGCTCGGCGCCGTCACGGATGAGGACGTGTCCAACGAGGCGTTCCCGTACTTGACCGCGAAGTACCTCAACGTCGGCGAGGTCGGACCCGTGTGGGCCCAGCGCATCTCCTACGCCGGCGAGCTGGGCTGGGAGCTGTACGGCCAGTTCGCGATGGGCGACCGTGCGTGGGACGTGTTGTGGCAGGCGGGCCGCGAGCACGGGATCGTCGCGGCGGGCGGCGGTGCCTTCGACTCGCTCCGACTGGAGAAGGGCTATCGCCTTTGGGGCCAGGACATCAGCCCCGAGCACGACCCGTTCGAGGCGGGGTTGGGGTTCGCGGTGCGGATGGACAAGGGCGATTTCCAGGGACGGGCAGGGTTGGAAGCGATCCTGGAGCGCGGCCCCGCCGACAAGCTCTCGTGCATGACGTTGGACGACCCATCCGTCGTGGTGATGGGCAAGGAGCCGATCTGGTCCGCCGACCGGGTCGTGAGCTCCGTGACGTCGGCGAGCTATGGCTACACCGTGGGGCGCGGGATCATCTACGGCTACCTCCCCGCGGAGCTCGCGACGCAGGGAACGTCCGTGGAGGTCGAATACTTCGGCGAACGACACGCGGCCACCGTGGCCGCCGATCCGCTCTGGGATCCCAAGGGCGAGCGCCTGAAAGCATGAGCCGAGGAAGCATGATGGTGAGGAGACGATGAGCGAAGAGGAGTTGGATCTCACTGCGCTGCCGGACGACGAGCTGACGAAGCAGATGCACGACGACCTCTACGACGGCCTGGCGGCCGAGATCGTCGAGGGCACGAACATCCTGCTCGGTCGCGGCTGGGGCGCGGACCGTGTCCTGAACGACGCGCTCGTCGAGGGCATGCGGATCGTCGGGATCGACTTCC
>JBOGVK010000202.1:0-11151 GCA_050692375.1 Actinomycetota bacterium | reverse complement strand
TCCGAGTGCCTCACCGGGGACGTGTTCGCGTCCATGCGTTGTGATTGCGGCGAGCAGCTCCATCGCTCCATGGAGATCGTCGGCGAGGAAGGCCGTGGTGTGATCCTGTACATCCGAGGTCACGAAGGTCGGGCCATCGGCCTCACGCACAAGCTGCGCGCTTATGAGCTCCAGGACAATGGGCGAGACACCGTCGAGGCGAACATCGAGCTCGGGTTCCCAGCTGATCCCCGGGACTACGGCATCGGCGCGCAGATCCTGGTCGACCTCGGCGTGCGCACGATGCGCTTGCTGACCAACAATCCCGCGAAGCGCGCGGGGCTCGAAGGATACGGGCTCTCGATCTCCGCGCGGGTTCCGATCGAGACGAAGCCGACACCCCAGAACATCGAGTACCTCCGCACGAAGCGCGAGAAGCTCGGGCATCTGCTGGACGGTCTGCCCGAGGCGACGTCGATCGTGGGTGGAGCGGGGGAGCGATGACCGTCTTCGAAGGCAGTCCCGACGGGGCTGACCGTCGGATCGCCATCGTCGCCGCACGCTTCAACGGGTCCGTGAGCCCCAAGCTCGTCGACGGCGCACTCGCCGGGCTGGCGGCGCACGGTGTTTCCGAGACCGATGTGGACGTGGTGTGGGTGCCCGGCGCGTTCGAGATCCCGCTCGTTGCCGGCCGGGTGGCCCATTCCGGCCGATACGACGGCATCATCTGCCTCGGCGCAGTGATCCGCGGCGAGACCGCTCATTTCGATCTCGTGGCGAACGAAGCCGCGCGCGGGATCGCCGACGCTGCCCGGGAAAGCGGGATCCCCGTCATCTTCGAGGTCCTCGCAGTGGACACCCTGGCGCTCGCGGAGGATCGGGCAGGCGGAGCGCACGGCAACAAAGGTTGGGAAGCCGCCGAGGCGGTGCTCTCGATGGCGTCGCTGCTCGAGGCCTTGTCCGGGGCGGAAACCGCTTCGGGTGCCCGGGGAGTGGCGCGATGATCGTCGACAAGCCCTGGGGCAAGGTTGCGACCTACGCACTCAATCAGCCGTCGTCGGTGCGGATCATCACCGTCGAGCCCGGACAAGAAACGAGCGTGCACTACCACCGGATGCGTGACGAGATGTGGGTGGTCCTGGACGCGGGTCTCACGATCGAGATCGGCAACCGCGTCGTGCAGGCGCAACCGGCAGAGGAATTCATGGTCGCTGCCGAGGAGACTCATCGCATCGGCAATGCCGCAGGCACCCGAGGTCGGGTCCTGGAGATCGCCTACGGCTACACCACCGAGGACGATACGCAGCGGCTCGAGGATGCGTACGGACGGGCGCTCGAGGCAGACTGGTGACTCATCGTCGACACCCGGGGCAAGCGGCCCCTATACTGGCTGACCAGCGATGCATGTCGTGTGTCTTCCACGCACCGGCTCACCCGGTGCGTGTTTTTCGAAAGAGGTGATGCGGGGTCTCGACTGATCCGAGGATCAACGACCGGATCAGGTCTCCACAGGTTCGTCTCGTGGGGGCCGACGGTGCGCAGATCGGGGTGGTTTCCACCCAGGATGCGCTGAAACAGGCTCGGGATCTCGACCTGGATCTCGTGGAGGTCGCGCCGCAGGCCGATCCGCCGGTGTGCAGGATCATGGACTACGGCAAGTACAAGTACGAGCGCGACATCCGCCAGAAGGAGGCCCGCAAGAAGCAATCGCGGGTCGAGGTGAAGGAGATCAAGTTCCGCCCGAAGATCGACCCGCACGACTATGCCACGAAGAAGGGCCACGTCGAGCGGTTCCTGCGGGCAGGAGCAAAGGTCAAGATCACGATCATGTTCCGGGGGCGTGAGATGGCGCACACGGACCTCGGTCGCAAGATCTTGGATCGGCTGATCTCGGAGCTCGGTGAGAGCATCGTCGTTGACGCGATGCCCAAGCAAGAGGGCCGCAACATGATCATGGTGATCGGGCCCACCAAGAAGCAGATCGAGGCTCGCGTCGTTGACGCGGACCAATCGACGCAGCCTGCTTCCGACGAAGGGTGAGAGCGATGCCCAAGATGAAGACGAACCGCTCGACGGCGAAACGCTTCCGCATCACCCGCAACGGGAAGCTGCTCCACCGGAAGGCCACGGGCAACCACATGCTCACGAAGAAGAGTTCCAGCCGGCGTCGGCGTGTCGAGGGCATGTCGGAAGTCACCGCGGAACGGAAGAAGATCAAGCGTCTATTGGGGGCGTGACCTTATGGCAAGGGTGAAGAGATCCGTTCACGCGAAGAAGAAGC
Source organism: Actinomycetota bacterium (assembly GCA_050692375.1). Classification (GTDB taxonomy): domain Bacteria; phylum Actinomycetota; class UBA4738; order UBA4738; family HRBIN12; genus JBBQVZ01. The sequence goes on along the minus strand of JBOGVK010000202.1, from coordinate 8,891 downwards.
GCCGGGAGATCCTCGAAAAGGCGAAGGGTTACACGGGTAGCCGGAACACGCGATACCGCGTGGCCAAAGAACAGGTCATGCACTCCGGCAACTACGCGTACCGCGATCGGAGAGACCGCAAGGCGCAGTTCCGCCGTCTGTGGATCGCTCGTATCAACGCCGCGGTACGTCCGCACGGGCTCTCGTACTCGCGATTCATCAACGGACTGAAGACGGCCGGCGTCGAGCTCGACCGAAAGATCCTCGCCGATCTCGCGGTCAACGATCCTGCCGCATTCGGGGCATTGGTCGAAACGGCCAAGTCGGCCCTCCCCGCTGCGGGCTGACGGCATCCCGGGGGTGCCGTGCTCACGTCCGTTCACAACCCGAAGATCGCCGCCGCCGCCCGGCTGAAGAAGAGAACGTTCCGTGAAGAGGACCGCCGGTTCCTGGTAGAAGGTGCCCAGGGCATCGGCGAGGCTCTCGAGGAACCCGGGCAAGTGCTCTCCCTCTTCTGTACCGATGACCTCGATCCGTTGGTGATCCGGGCACGGCAGGCTGGTGTCGGTGTGCAGCTGGTCAGCGAGCAGGTGATGGCGAAGCTCACGTCCACCATCACGCCTCAGGGGATCGTTGGGGTGTCGCCTTTCGTGGACGTCGACCAAGAGGGGCTGTCGAACGATGGATGCATCGCCGTGCTGCACGAGGTGCGGGACCCTGGGAACGCCGGCACGGTCCTCCGCTCGGCTGACGCAGCGGGAGCGAGCGGCGTGGTATTCACCACCAGCTCCGTCGATGTGTACAACGCGAAGACGGTCCGGTCCTCGGCGGGGTCGATCTTCCATCTCCCGATCGTGCGCGGCGTTTCGACGGTCGAGGCGGTGGAGCACGCCCGTGGTTGCGGCCGGCGGATCCTCGCGATGGACGGGGAAGGCGCGGAAGACCTCTACGCCGCCGACCTCAGCGGCCCGATCGCGTTCGTGTTCGGCAATGAGGCCCACGGACTGCCCAGCGAGATCCGCGCCTTGGCGGACAGCACCGTACGTGTGCCGCACGAGGGCAAGGCGGAGTCGCTGAATCTCGCAGCCGCCGCCAGCGTGTGTCTCTTCGAGTGGGCGCGCCGCCTTCGAGGCGGCAGCGTCTCTCTGGAGACCATCGTGGCGGCGGCTGCGCACGACATCCGGTCGCCGCTCACCGCGATGAAGGGGTTCGGCTACGCGCTCGAGAAGCGTTGGGACTCCATGACCGAGGAGCAACGCACCCTCATGCTCCGTGGGATCGTGTATGACGCCGATCGGATGGATGGCATCTTACGGTTGCTGGTCGACGCCGGACGCGTCGCGGCGGGAACGCTCGAGTTGTTCCCGGAGCGGGTCGACCTGGCCGAACTCGTGTTAGGGGTCGCGGAGTCGCTACGCCGTGATCCCGAGCATCCAGAGCTTCGCTGGGCGGGGAGTGGCGACATCGTGGTGCTCGATCCCGCGCGTCTGAAGAGCGCCATCCTGGCGTTCGCGGAGGGACTCGTGTGGTGGGGCAAGGAAGGCCCGATCACGGTCGAGGGCGGGCGGGTCGAGGACCGATTGCAGCTGACCGTCTGGCGCGACGGGACGGAGCTCGTGTCGGGCGAGATGGAGGCCCTGTTCGCGGCCAGGCGGCCGGGCACGGGCTCAGGGAGCAAGATCGGCCTCTTCGTCGCCCGCGGAGTGGCCGAGACGCAAGGGGGCCGGGCGTGGGCAGACGTGATCGCGGGAAGGCTCTCGTTCCATCTCGACGTGCCGCTCGCATCGACCGTTTGACCAGGAGTGCTTGCCAAGACCAATTGCTAGACTCGGCGACCACATGCACGCACATGAAGCTCGCGCGATCCTGGAAGAAGAGCGGATCCACGGGCTCGAGACCATCGCCGCGGCCCGCTCGCGCGACGAGCTGGACGCCGCCAAAGTGTCGGTGCTCGGGCGGAAGACACGCTTCTCCGAAGTGCAGCGGGCTCTCGGGTCGCTCGAGCACGAGGACCGCAAGGCCATCGGCATGCTCGCCAACGAAGTGCGAGACACCCTCCAGGCGGCGCTCGACGGGCGCCGTTCGGATCTCGACGTCGCGGACGGATCGCGATTGCTCGAGGCCGATCGACTCGACGTGACCCTACCGGGGCGACGCCCCCGGCGGGGATCGATGCACCCCCTCTCGATCGTGGAACGCCGGATCGTGGAGGTGTTCACGCGGATGGGCTATCGCGTTGTCGAAGGGCCTGAGATCGAGGACGACTGGCACAACTTCGAGGCGCTCAACATCCCGCCCGATCACCCGGCACGTACGATGAAGGATTCGCTCTACGTCGACGTCCCGGGATTGCTCCTTCGAACCGAGACGTCCGCGGCGCAGATCCGCACGATGCAAAGCCAGCAGCCACCCGTCCACATCGTCTGCCCGGGACGCGTGTTCCGACACGAGACCCCGGACGCGACGCACCTCCCGGTCTTCCATCAGGTCGAGTGCCTCGCCGTGGACGAAGGGATCTCGTTCGCGGACCTGAAGGGCACGCTGGAGGCGTTCGCCCGTGCGATGTTCGGCGGTGATCGCCGGATCCGTTTGAATCCCGACTATTTCCCGTTCGTCGAGCCCGGCGCGCAGGTTGCCGTGTCCTGCTTCATCTGCGACGGCGTGGGTTGTCGCACATGCGGCAACGGGTGGATCGAACTGCTCGGGGCCGGGATGGTGCACCCGAAGGTACTGGAGAACTGCGGATACGACAGCGAGCGATACACGGGATTCGCCTTCGGGCTGGGGATCGAGCGCGTTGCGATGATCCAATACGACGTTGCGGACATGCGGCTGTTCGCCGACGGAGATGTCCGCTTCCTCGAGCGGTTCGAAGGTGTCGCGTGAGGATCGTTCGCTCGTGGTTGCTGGAGTTCTGTCCCGTCGACCTGTCTGCGGAGGAGCTCGCGGAGCTGCTGACGGCGAAGGGCGCCGAGGTGGAGCGCGTCGAACGCCCATGGAAGGGGCTCGACGGTGTGGTGGTCGCGAAGGTCCTCGACGTTCGCGACCATCCCAACTCGGACAAGCTCTGCCTGGCGCGGGTATCCACCGGAGCGTCCGAGCGTGAGGTGGTGGTCGGCGTGCGGAATATGGCTCCCGGGGACCTGGTCCCCTTGGCGGGACCTGGGGCCAGCGTGCCCGCGCTTCCCACACCGCTCACCGCGCGTGAGATCCGTGGGGTCGTGTCCGACGGCATGCTCTGTTCTCCGATGGAGCTGGGGATCTCGCACCTCCACGAGGGGATCCTTCTGCTTCCGGAAGGGTTGTCGCCCGGCGACGATCTGAAGACGGTCCTCGGCTTGGACGACGCGGTCCTCGACATCGAGGTGACACCGAACCGCGCCGACTTCCTATCCGTGATCGGCGTCGCGAGGGAAGTCGCGGCGGCCACAGGCGTCGCGTTCGTTCCTCCCTCGACGACCGTTCAAGAGGACGACGAGCGTGCGGAGGGCGTGGCGACAGTCGAGATCGAGGATCCCGACCGGTGCCCTCGGTACCTGGTGCGCATCTTGAGGCACGTCGGGAACGGTCCGTCTCCCATACGCGTGCAGGCGCGACTGACGGCGGCGGGGATGCGTCCGATCTCGGCAGCCGTTGATGCCACGAACTACAGCATGCTCGAGATCGGTCAGCCGCTGCATCCGTTCGATCTGGCGCTCTTGAAGGGGCCGGGAGTCGTCGTTCGACGGGCGATCGAGGGCGAGAAGCTCGTTACCCTCGACGACGAGGAACGAACGTTCACGGCCGACGACCTGCTGATCTGCGATGTCGAGCGGCCTGTCGCGGTCGCAGGCGTGATGGGCGGGGCCCTTGCCGAGATCTCTGATCGCACGGGCGAGATCCTGCTGGAGGCCGCGTCGTTCGAGCGCGGAGGTGTCCAGCGGACCCGGAGAAGGATCGATCTCTCCACGGAGGCGTCCATGCGGTTCGAACGTGGGGTCGACCCCGAAGCCGTGCGGGTCGGTGCGGATCGAGCCTGCGCCCTGATGGCCGATTGGTGCGGAGCCCAGGTGCTTTCTGGGGTGGTCGAGTCGGGGGGCGCCCCCCCTCGTCGCCGCGTCAGGATGCGGGCGAGCCGCGCTACGGCGCTCATCGGATACGACGTGTCGGCCGACGAGGCTACGGCCGTGTTCCACCGTCTCATGATGCCGGCGGACACGGAGGGCGACGAGGTCACGGTTGAGGTTCCGGGCTACCGCGTCGACGTCGAGCGCGAGGTCGATCTCATCGAGGAGGTCGTCCGGGTTCAAGGGTACGAGCGCGTCGGTTCGACGCTGCCGCCGGTGCGTCAGGCAGGTGGGACGCCCGATGCGTACGCGTTCCGTGCGCGCGTTCGGAGTTCGCTGCAGCGTGCTGGACTCCGAGAGCTGTGGTCGTTCCCGTTCGCGTCGGACGCCGACCTCGAGCTCATGGGCGATCGGGATGCCATCCGGTTGACGAACCCACTGCAGGCCGACGAGGGGTGGCTGCGAACGCGTCTCACTCCCGGTCTGCTGAAGGCCGTCCAGCGCAACGCCAATCGACAAGCTCGAAGCATCGCGCTGTTCGAAGTCGGGACGGTATTCCGGATGGTGGATGGGGAAACCGAAGAGCGGGCGAAGGTCGCGTTCGCGCTGACCGGGGCGGCGGAGGATGGCTGGACCGGCCGTCGCGATTTCGACTTCTTCGACGCCAAAGGTGTGGTTGAGGCGCTCATGACCGATCTCAACATCTCCTGGTCGCTCGGAGAGGCGGTCGGTCCTCCGTTCCATCCCGGCCGTTCGGCGTTCGTCCTCGTGGATGGGCAGGCCGCGGGCGTGTTGGGGGAGCTCCACCCCGGCGTCATCGAGTCGTTCGACGTGACCGGCAGGATCGCCGCTGCTGAAGTCGAGCTCGGCGCTTTGATGCGTCACGCAGCGACGAGGGTCGGCGGCCACGACGTTCCGAGGTTCCCGCCGATCCACCGGGACGTGTCCTTCGTGCTGGACGAGCACATCTCTCACGCGGCGGTCGAGGAGACCATCCGCCAGGCCGGCGGCGACATCCTCACCTCCTTGGCGCTCTTCGACGTCCATGTTGGCCCGCCGCTGCCGGCCGGCAAGAAGAGCCTCGCGTTCTCGATCGACTTCCGGGATCCGTCGCGCACGCTGGAGCGCGAAGACGCCGACGAGGCGATCGAACACATCCGCGCCCTCGTGCGAGAGGGGCTCGGAGGCGAGCTCCGGAGCGGATAGCCAGCAGCGGGGAAGCAGAATCGCGGGTTAGACTCCGCGCCGATGGCGCGCAACTATCTCTCCGTCGACGACCTGACGCCCGAGGAGCTCGACTCGATCCTCGAGCTCACCGGCAAGGTGAAGACCGAACCCGGGGCCTATGCCGACCGCCTTCGCGGGCGCTCGGTCGCCCTGATCTTCGAGAAGCCGTCGACCAGGACCCGGGTGTCATTCGAGGTCGGGGTCGCGGAGCTGGGCGGACACCCGCTGGTCATCTCATCATCCGAGCTCCAACTCGGTCGCGGCGAGACCATCGAAGACACTGGGCGCGTGCTCAGTCGCTACGTCGATGCGATCGTGCTTCGGACGTTCGAGCAGGAGCGATTGGAGCTTCTCGCGTCAACGGCGTCGGTGCCGGTCGTCAACTCGCTCTCGGACTTCGAGCATCCTTGCCAGGCACTGGCCGACCTCTTCACGGTGGGGGAGCGTTTGGGGGGCGGGGCAGGCCGCACCCTCACGTATCTCGGTGACGGCAACAACGTCGCGCATTCACTTCTCCTCGCGGGCGCGAAGGCTGGGATGCACGTACGGGTCGCCACCCCACCCGGATTCGGCCCGATCCCCCAGGTCGTGAACCGGGCAGCGGAGATCGCCGAGCAGACGGGTGGCTCGGTCGAGGTATTGCACGACCCTATGGAAGCGGCTCGAAACGCCGACGTCCTGTACACGGACGTGTGGGCAAGCATGGGGCAGGAAGACGAGGTGGACGAGCGGGAGCTGGTGTTCCGTGGCTATCAGGTCGACGAGAAGCTCGTGAGCCTCGCATCACCGGCAGTCGTGGTGATGCACTGCCTGCCCGCCCACCGCGGGATGGAGATCGCAGCCGAGGTGATCGACGGTCCGCGCTCCGCGGTGTGGGATCAGGCTGAGAATCGCCTTCACACGCAGAAGGCACTGTTGCTCTTCCTGTTCGATCTCGCCTGAGGGGCGCGCATGGCGCGAGCGAACGACGACGTCGAGCGGGCCCTCTTGGAGTTCGCCGATCTCCTATCGATCCTGTCCGAGGACACGTTCAAGCCAAGGGCGTACGAGAAGGCCGCGCGTGCGGTGGGTGGATACCACGCCGACGTCTCGGAGCTCGATCTGAAAGGCATCCTCGAGATCCCGAGCGTCGGGAAATCGATCGCCGAGAAGATCCATGCGTTCCTCCAGACGGGGACGTTCGAGGACCTGGAAGCGCTCCGCGCGCAGATCCCCGCGGGCGTTCGCGAGCTCATGTCGATCCCCGGACTCGGGCCGAAGAAGGCTATGGTCCTCTATCGAGAGCTGAAGGTCGCCTCCGTCGAGGATCTCGTCGCCGCGATCGACGACGAGCGAGTGGCAGGACTGAAGGGTTTCGGGGGCAAGACGCAGGAGAATATCTTGCGAGGACTGGAGCAGCTGTCGGCCTCCGGCGGTCGGGTGCTCGTAAGCGTCGCGATCGACGTGGCCGAGGCCCTCGTCGCGGAAGTCGTCGAGATGAAGCAGGTTCGCAGAGCCGCTTATGCGGGCTCGCTGCGAAGGATGTCGGAGACGGTCGGCGATGTGGACCTGCTCGTGGCGAGCACCGACGCCGCCCCGATCATGGAGTCCTTCGTCACACAGACATCCGTGACCCGAGTCCTCGCACACGGCGACACGAAGTCGTCCATCGTGACCGCGGGCGGTCTGCAGGTCGACCTCCGTGTCGTCTCGCCGGATGTGTGGGGCGCCGCGATGATCTACTTCACCGGATCCAAGGCGCACAACGTCCGCATCCGCGAGATGGCCGTCCGCAACGGGCTGAAATTGAACGAGTACGGACTGTTCGACGCCAAGAGCGGTGCCCTGCTTGCCGCCGGAACCGAGCAGCAGGTGTATCAACGCCTCGGTCTTCCGTACATCGAACCCACGCTCCGCGAAGATCGCGGCGAGGTCGAAGCTGCCCTCGCTGGCGAGCTCCCCAAGGTCCTCGAGCAGAAGCAGATCCGCGGTGATCTGCATACGCACACGAACCTGACGGATGGCCTCGCCTCGCTCGAAGAGATGCTTCAGACGGCGAGCAGCTTCGGCTACGCCTACTTCGCCGTCACCGATCATGCGCCGAACCTTGCGATGCAGCGGATGACCGACGAGAAGATCCTGGTCCAGCGCGATCGGCTCCGCGGGCTCCAGGACCAACACGAGATGACGCTCCTCCACGGCACCGAGCTGAACATCGACCCGGATGGTGGCGTGGACTGGCCGGACGAGTTCCTGGCGGGCTTCGACCTGACCGTGGCTTCGGTGCATTCACACTTCACACAGTCTCGGGACGAGATGACCCAGCGTGTGATCCGGGCGATGGAGAACCCCTACGTGAACGTGATCGGCCATCCGACCGGTCGCCTCATCGGCAAGCGACCGCCCGTCGAGCTCGACTTCGAGGCGGTCTTCGAAGCCGCGGCTCGAACCGGCACCGCGTTGGAGGTGAACTCTTTCCCCGAGCGACTCGACTTGAAGGATGAGCACATCCTGTGGGCGCGCCGGTATGGCGTGAAGTTCGCCGTGAACACCGACTCACACGCTCCGGTCCACTTGGCGCTCATGCGGTTCGGGGTCGCGACGGCGCAACGAGGGTGGCTCACGAAGGACGATGTGATCAACACTTGGCCTCTCGCGAAGCTCAGACGATTCCTGCGGAAGGGACGGCCTGCCTGAACGAGGGTCGGCGCCTCCCGCGAAGCTTCTACGGGCGCCGTGCCTTCGAGGTGGCCCCGGATCTCCTTGGTCGGGTGCTGGTTCGGGGGCTTGGTCAAGGAACGCACCTCTCGGCTCGGATCGTCGAGACGGAAGCCTACGAACAGGACGATCCAGCGAGTCACGCGTTCCGTGGCGAGACGCCCCGGAACGCGGTCATGTTCTCCGACCCGGGGCGCTTGTACGTGTACTTCACGTACGGCAAGCACTTCTGCATGAACGTGGTGTCCGGGCGATCCGGAGAGGGAGCGGCGGTACTGCTGCGTGCAGCCGAGCCCCTCGTGGGGATCGCCGAGATGCGAGCCCGTCGAGGGCGGACGTCGCTGCGCGAACTCTGTTCAGGTCCCGCGAGGCTGTGTCAGGCGTTCGGTGTGGATCGATCGTTCGACGGGTCCGACCTCGTGCGCGAGGGAGATATGTGGATCGCGGAGGGGGCGCCGGTCGCCTCCTCAGCGATCGCCGTCGGGCGGCGGATCGGGATCCGCGTCGGCCGCGAGCTCCCGTGGCGGTTCTCCGTGAAAGACGATCCGTTCGTCTCCAAGGGACGCCCGAGCCCGCCGCTCGCTAGCCGCTCGGCGAGGAAAGGTCTTTCGACACGGTGATCGTGACCGAGCTCGTCTGATACGCAGACACCCCGGCCGAGGGACTCTGGGAGATCACGGTTCCCGCCGGCTGGGTGGACACCTCGACGAAGACCTTCACGTAGAAGCCGGCATCGCCGAGGATCGTCATGGCTGCAGCCTGCGAGAGACCGACGACGGACGGTACCGGGATGGATTGGAGCGAGGTCGGCGTCGTGCATGTCTGGGTCGGCTCCGTCCCCGCGATGAACTCAAGCGTTTGGACGTTCTGGGGGAGCGTGAACTGGTTCGGCAGACAGTAAGGGCTCTGCGTCACATCGACCGCGACGGCGATGTAGTTGAC
>JBOGVK010000201.1:0-18610 GCA_050692375.1 Actinomycetota bacterium | reverse complement strand
GGCAACGACACCCCGAACTTCGCCGAGGCGCTGCGCGCCGCTCTTCGCCAGGATCCCGACGTCGTCCTCGTCGGCGAGATGCGCGACCTCGAGACGATCGCGACCGCGCTCACAGCGGCCGAGACCGGTCACCTCGTCTTCGCGACCCTGCACACGCAGGACGCCCCGCAGACGATCGACCGCATCATCGACGTGTTCCCGCCCCACCAGCAGCAACAGGTGCGGGTGCAGCTGTCCACGACCCTCCAGGGCGTCGTCACGCAGCAGCTCATCCAGACGGCGGACGGCAAGGGCCGCGTCGTCGCTGCCGAGGTGCTGATCACGACACCGGCCATCCGGAACCTCATCCGCGAGGGGAAGGTGCATCAGATCTACTCCTCGATGCAGGCGGGCGGACGCTTTGGCATGCAGACGATGGACATGTCCATCGCGGCCCACGTCAAGGCGGGACGCATCAACCAACAGATGGCCTTCGAGCGGTGCCACGACCCCGAGGAGCTCCAGCGTCTCGTAGGCAGCTCGCACGGGGACTCGGCCTCCTACGCGGACAACGGCGGCGGCCTATCGATGGGCTCGATGATGTCGGGAGGCGACTATGTCTGAGACCTACCAGTACAAGGTGCGCGACAAGTCCGGGAACCTCGTCTCGGGCACGCTCGTCGCGGACAGCGAGCGGTTGGTCCTGGAGCGTCTCCGCGAGATGGGCTACGTGCCCGTCGAGGTCGGCAAGGAGAAGAAGGGCCTGAACCTCGAGATCAACATCAGGCCGGTCAAGATCAAGCTGAAGGAGGTCGCGATCTTCTCTCGGCAGTTCGCCACCATGGTGAACTCCGGTCTGCCGATCCTGCGAGCTCTGTCGATCCTGTCGGAACAGGTGTCCAACAAGGAGCTCGCCAAGACGCTGTCGGCGGTGCGCAACGACGTCGAGCAGGGCTCGAGCCTATCCGCTGCGATGGCGAAGTTCCCGAAGGCGTTCAACGACCTGTACATCGCCATGGTGAAGTCCGGCGAAACGGGCGGGATGTTGGACGACGTCCTCCTGCGTTTGGCGGATGTGCTCGAACGCGAGGTGCACCTGCGTCAGAAGATCAAGTCGGCGATGACCTATCCGGTTGCTGTGGTCGCACTGGTGGTCCTGATCATGGGGGCGATGCTGCTGTTCGTGGTTCCCCAGTTCAAGAGCATCTATACGCAGCTGGGCGGAACCCTGCCGCTTCCCACCCGCGTCCTCCTGATGGCCTCAGATGCCGTCAAGAAGTATTGGTACATGCTGATCGGCTTCTCGTTCGCGTTCTCGTTCTTGTTCAAGCGCTATAAGAAGACGGCGAACGGGCGCGCGACGCTCGACGCGATCAAGCTCAAGATCCCGATCTTCGGCACGCTCTTCCACAAGACCGCGCTCTCACGATTCTCCAGCACCGCCGGCATGTTGCTGAAATCTGGCGTCCCGATCCTGCAGGCGCTGGACATCGTGGCAGAAACGGTGAACAACAAGGTGATGTCGAGGGCCGTGGTCGACGTGCAGGCGAGCGTCCGCGAGGGCGAGTCGATCGCCAAGCCGCTCGCGAGGCACGCTGTCTTCCCCCCGATGGTCGTTCAGATGCTGGCCGTGGGTGAGGAAACGGGACAGGTCGACGTGATGCTGGACAAGGTCGGGACGTTCTACGACAACGAAGTGGAGGCGGCGGTCGACGCGTTGACCTCGCTGATCGAGCCGCTCTTGATCGCGGTCATCGGAGGCTGTGTGGGGGCAGCGGTCATCGCGCTCTACATGCCGATGTTCAACATCATCAAACTGATCCAGTAACTGGGTGTCCGTCTCTTCGGACGGGTTGTGGGCGAGAGATGTTCAACTCGCCACGCTCCCATGCCGATGATTTCTCAGAGGCAAGTGTGCGGTGTCGGGTGTCCGTCCGCCCGGCTCCTGAGCGACGACGAGAGGAGGTGTGCGTGCTCCGGACACGGTTGGCCCTGTTGCGTGACGAGGAAGAAGGATTCACCCTCATCGAGCTGATGGTCGTGGTCATGATCCTCGCCATCCTGATCGTCATGGGTCTCCCCACGTTCCTCGGAGTGAAGTCCCGCTTCCAAGATCGCGCCGCCCAGAGCGACCTGCGGAACACGGTCCTCTCCGCTCGGATCATGTTCACGGACAACGCCACGTTCATCACCGCGAACGAGACGGCCTCTGGGCTCGTGACGATCGTGCCCAACATGTGTTACGTCGCAGGCGGAACGGCTTCGGCGGCATCCGGTGTTGTCGGTTGCGTAAGCGGAGCTGGTGGAGGCTCCATCAGCGTGGCCTCCACCGCAACGCAGTTCTCGGCGGCCCGACTCTCAACCTCGACATCATGCTTCGTGATCCTGGATGCGACGACGGGGACGAAGTACGGCAAGACAGCCGTGGCCAACTGCAACGCCACGTGGGCGGGCACTGCGGGCAACGTCACCGCGACCACCCCCGCGGCTGCCGGCTGGTAAATACGAGTACCCGTTTCTAGGTAAGCCTTCCGAACCATCTTTCTGCGAAGCCTCGCAACGCTCTCAAGCTCGGCCCCCGAGCAACCGAAACCGGACCCAACAGGCGTGTCCAAAGGCACGCCGGAAGCACGTGAAAGGAGTTGACGCAGAATGCTCAAGCGCTTCTTCGAGCGCAAGCAGGATGAGGACGGATTCACCCTCATCGAGCTGATGGTGGTCGTTCTGATCATCGGCATCCTGATCGCCATCGCGCTGCCGACGTTCCTGGGTGCTCGCACCCGGGCTCAGAACCGCGCAGCGCAGTCTGATCTTCGCAACGCCTTGGTGTCCGCGAAGACGATGTACACGGACAACAGCTCTTACGCGTTGGCGGACTCGTCTGCGACCGGACTCGTGACGGTGGAGCCTTCACTCTGCTACGCGGCGGCTGCGACCGTGTCGACCGTCGGTGGAGCGTGTGTGACGGGCGCTGGCGCCGCGAACATCAGCGTGTCGGCTGCTGCCGCCGCGTGGGGCGCAGCCCGCATGTCGGCTTCTGGGACATGCTTCGGGCTCACGGACACATCGGCGGCCGGAACGAAGTATGGCTCGACGGCAGCCGGTGGAACCCTGGCTGCTTGCACGGGCACCTCGGCGCTCGCTGTGACGCTAGTGCAGTTCCCGTAAGCATCGAGCTCGGGATCACGAACTGTAAGGGGCGGCCTTCGGGCCGCCCCTTCCTTCTGCCCAACGAGCACGGACGTCATCAGGGTGTTGGGTGAGGGGGCTGCGCATCAACCAAGGTCAGGCGGGCCGATGATCCGGCTCGGCGCGAGACAAGTCGTGCTCAAGTCAACGCCCGATCGCTCCGAGACACATCGGAGGGGAGGGAATGGTCCTAGGACTGCACGATCGATCAGGCGTACCTGATTCCCGGTATCCGCTCAAAGGTCCCTCAAGCGTGCCCCCCGATATGCCGACGTCTAATCGACGGACAGAAGGTGGTAGGCGAACGCCCATGATGAGAGCGATCCAACAGCTCCGGCTCCGTGCCGCGGGACGTGCCCAGGACGAGTCCGGATTCACCATGGTCGAGATGATCATCGCCATCTTCATCTTCGCGATGGTGATCGGTGGCGTGACCATGGGGATGAGCAGCGCTCTGAATCTCACGCGCCAAGACCGGAACCGATCGATCGCAGCGAACCTCGCGGCGCAGGAGATGGACACCGTGCGCAGCACGGACTTCATCGATATGACGACCACGTGGCTCGGGACACCACCCGCCACGACGACGTTGGTCGACGGTGTGCCCTACTACATCACCCGTCAGACGGAATGGGTCACGCCGAACGCGACGTCCGGCCCGTGCAACGCCCCTTCAGGGTCGACGCTCGCGTACGTCTCCGTCGTCGTGACAGTCAGCTGGGACAACATGGCCGGCGTTCCCCCAGCCACTTCATCCACGGTGGTCACGCCTCCTGTCGGTACCTATTCCGCGCTCACCGGACACATCGCGGTGATGGTCCGAGACGCCGCCGGCGTCCCGAAACAGAACGTCACGGTCTCGATCGCCGGACCCGGTACCTCTGACTCGGAGGTGACGTCGGTCGACGGATGCGCGTTCTTCGCCTATGAGCCCGTCGGGGCCTACACGGTCACGTTGAGTAAGAGCGGTTACGTGGACTATCAGGGCGTGACCGGCCCCAGCCAGGCGGCGACCGTCGGGACCGGGACGATCTCATCCCTCCAGTTCCAATACGACAACGCGGCCACGCTGAACCTGGTCTTGCTGGGGGGTGCGGGCGGCGCGGTCCCGGCGAACATCCCCGTCACCCTTGCCAACACCCACTACCTGCCGGCCGGACAGAAGACGTTCGCGGGTACGGGGTCAGCGCGAACGGTGCTTGGACTGTTTCCCTACGTCGATGGATACGAGATGTACGCGGGGAATTGTTTGAACGCCGATCCTGAGGGTGTGTCCGGTGGCCCCATCTACCCGGGCGCCAACCGGCCGGCTGCCACCGCGGTTACGGCCGGCGGGACTTCAGCCGCAACCGTCCCCTTGCACACGGTCCTGATACAGACCCAGACGCTTGCCGGTGCAGCTCGTCCGAACGTGGCGATCACGGCGACGAACGTGGTCGACACCGGCTGCCCCTCGGCCATCACGTACCCCCTTGGATCGACGGACGCCCTCGGCAACTTCACCGCGGCGCTGCCATTCGGCACGTGGACGTTCGGAGTGGTCGGTAGGCCATCGCAGAACCAGCTGCTGAGTCCCTTGGTTCCCGCCACCCCGACGGTGACGTTCAAGTGGTGAGTCGCCCGGGCAAGCGGTCCGCTCGTCGGCGCTCCCTGACAGCCTCATCGGAGCGGGGTGTCACTCTGGTCGAGCTCATGGTCACCGTGTCCCTGATGACCGTGGTTCTCGGCTTCGTGACGCGGGGGTTCGTCGGGCTTCAGAACGCCTCGACCGGAGCCAGCCTCCGACTTCAGAACCTGGATGAGGCCCGGGTCTTGATGGACGCAACGAGTAAGGATCTTCGAACCGGCGCCCGGCTGACGGCGACCACGTCGCCGTTCGATGTGATCCTTCCCGCATCGGGGCCGGCCGCGTTGGCGGGATGGTGCTCCAGCGGCTGCGTCGCACCTGCTACAGGGATCGCGAACACGGAGGTCTGGTTCTATTCGAACCTCACACTTGCCGCCGGAAACCCGACCCCCTGCCCCGACATCGTCCATCTGTACGTCGACAAGACGAGCAGCCCGTGGGTCCTGCGAGAGCAGAGCCTGCCGGCCGACGCCGGCGGCACGCCTCCGAACTGTGTGTACAGCGCGGCTCCCACGACCCGGTTGGTCGGCAAGTACGTCGCCAACCCCGTCACATCGCCGGTGTTCACCTATTACTACGACGACGCGTCCGGCAACCCCGTCGCGTTCCTGTCGTCGGATACTCCGCTGTCGGCCGCCAACCGGTTGCTCGTCAACGCGATCGGCATCACGCTCTCGGTCCGCCAGAGCACGAACTTCAGCGTGCCGTACACCACGCTGATCAATCGCGTGCGTTTGCCGAACGTCGACTACAACCCACTCCCGACCCCCTGAGGTGGATCGACCATGATGTTGCGACTGCGGAAGGACGCCGAGGACGGAGTGGTGCTGGTCACCGTGCTGCTCCTGACCATGATCATGCTGATCATCGTCGCCGGGACCCTGTCCTATGCGATCGGATCGCAACCGCTGTCGCGTCGCGACCAGGACTACAGCGCGGCCCTTTCCGCCGCGGAGGCGGGCCTGGACGACTACCTCTTCCGTCTGAACGAGAACGATCAGTACTACCTCTACAACGCAGTGACCGCGCCGCCGGACGGCAACCAGGCGTTCAACACGTGGGTGTCGGTGCCGGACTCCGGTTCGGCAAGCGTCACCTGCACGGCGAGCGCGAACTCGAATATCCCGTGCTTCCGGTACTCGGTGGACACCACGAACCTCACCACCCAGGGCGCGATCATCATCTCGTCGACGGGTCGGTCCCGGAACGTCACCAGGACGATCCAGGCGACGCTGCGACGCCATGCCTTCATCGACTACCTGTACTTCACGGATTACGAGACGACGGATCCGGCCGCGTACGGTGCCGGTGACTTCTACACGCCCGCCGAGGCTCAGACGTACTGCGCGAAGCGCTACTACGAGGGTCGCGACATCAACGGCCGGGATGACCACATCTCCATGGGCACCGCCACCGACGACGACTCCGGCGGTGCGTACTGCAAGGACATCGTGTTCGGCTCGGGCGACGTCATCAACGGACCGTTGCACTCGAACGACGCGATCAAGATCTGTGGTACCCCGACCTTCAACGGCAAGGTGACGACCAGTTGGAACCCGGTCGCGGGCAACAAATGGGTCGACGGCGGAGGTGCCTGCGGGTCCGCGCCGGTCTTCGCCAACGCGGGGGACCCCAAGTACGCCGACCCGCTCACGATGCCACCGAGCAACGTGGCGATCAAGACCGAGGCCGACGGCGCCCTGGGAGGAACCGGTTGTCTCTTCACGGGTCCGACGTCGATCACCCTCAACGCGGGCGGCACCATGACGGTGGTCAGCCCGGGCTCGCTGAACGCCTACACGAACGCGAACTGCGTTGGCGTCAACAAGCCGCTGCCCACCAGCGGGGTCATCTACGTGCAGAACGTGCCCTCGATCGCCACGGACCCGAACTACACGGCCGCCTGCCGGACGTCCACGCAGATCGGGGGAGCTGCGACGGTGCAGCACCCGCTCGGGTATCCACAGGTCTTCGACATCAATACGTACGGCTGCAAGAACGGCGACGTCTTCCTGAAGGGAACGCTCCAGGGCCGGCTCACGATCGCGGCCGACAACAACATCGACATCATCGGCAACGTGACGTATCAGAGCGGGACCGGCGGGAGCGATCTCCTCGGTCTGGTCGCGAACAACTACGTGGAGATCTACCACCCGGTCGGAGACTGTGGGTCGGGGAGTTCCCCGTGCGACAACGGGTCCAAGATCAACAACGAGTACAACCTGGACGACACCGCGGGGGGGTTAACGACGTCGTTCAACAACCCGACGGTGCAGGCGGCTCTCCTCTCGGTGCAGCACTCCTTCCGCGTGCAGGACTACCAGTACGGCGACAACACCCTCGGCTCGATCACGATCAACGGCGCGATCGCCCAGAAGTACCGTGGAGCCGTCGGGACGCTGAACAACTCCGGATACACGAAGAACTACAACTACGATCCGCGGCTGAAGTACCAGTCCCCGCCTCACTTCTTGAACCCGATCGCGGCGGCGTGGCAGATCGTGACGTGGGTTGAACAGAAGGCAGCCTGCAGCTACAACGCTGGCGCCACCTGCCCGTAGCGCTTCCCGGATCGAGCGCGGGATCACGCTAGGATCGGCCCTCAACGTGGACGTCGCACTCCGGGCCATCCCGGCCGCCCTTATCGGACTCGCCTTCGGAAGCTTCCTGACCGTGGTCGTGGACCGTGTCCCCAAGAAGGAGTCGATCGTCTCACCGCGATCGCGCTGCCCTTCCTGCGAAGCCGAGATCCTGAATCGCGACAACGTCCCGGTCATCTCGTGGCTGGTGCTCCGCGGTCGGTGCCGCGCTTGCCACGCTCGGATCCCCGCGCGGTACCCCGTGCTCGAGGCAGGGACCGCCGCGTTGTTCGCGGGAACGGCGGACGCCTACCACCAGATCTATGTGGCCGGGATGCTGTGCGCGTTCTGCGCCGTGATGCTCGCCGTCGGTGTGATCGACCTGGAGCACCGCATCATCCCGAACAAGATCACGTACCCGGCGCTTCCGGCGTTCGCTGGCGCGATCGTGGTGGGATGGGTCGTCGGACAGGATCTCGATCCGGTACGCGCCTTGATCGGAGGGCTCGCGTACGGCGGCGCCTTCCTGGTGATCGCGTTCATCGTCCCGCGGGGCCTCGGCATGGGCGACGTCAAGCTGACGGCGCTGATCGGCTTGGTGACGGGGTCACTCGGTCTCCGATTCGTCGGCGTTGCCGCCGGCGCGGCGATCCTGATCGGTGGGATCGGTGGCATCGTTGCGCTCCTCGCTGGCCGCGGTCGCAAGAGCCAGGTCCCGTATGGACCGTTCCTGGTGGCGGGGGCGTTCGTTGCCACCTTCTGGGGCGAGCGAATCGCGGCCTGGTACCTCCGCACCATCACCTGATCGTTCCGAACAGGATCGGCCTCCTGTAGCCCACGGCAGCCTTCGCCGCCCACAAGAAACTCCTGTTCAGAGGTGTTTGACTCGGCCTCGTGGCTGGTGTTTCGTAAACAGGTTCGTTGGGCTCACTGTGGCTCATGAATGGTATCGAGGCACAAGTTGTAACGAGTGGCACATGTTGCACATGAGGGACGGTGAGGGAGTGGGCGACCCGCAGGCGTTCGTGACTGGTGGCCTCCTGACGGTGGCTGAGGTCGCGGGCGCCATGCGCGTCTCGAGCATGACGGTCTATCGGTTGATCAAGAGCGGCGAGCTTCCGGCCGTCCGGGTCGGCAAGAACTATCGCCTGCGGGAGTCCGACCTCGCGCACTTCCTCGAGGAACGGTCCGTGCGGACGGAGGGTCCGTAGATGGCGAAGGTGCGGGTCGGATTGGACATCGGGGCGACCGCGGTGCGCGCCGCCGAGCTCCAAGGAGGCGACGCGCCGGTCGTCGTACGCGCCGCGCAGGTGCCGTTGCCAGAGGGGGCGGTCGAGGCGGGGGAGATCCGCCAGCCCGAGCTGGTGAGCGAGGCGATCCGTGAGCTCTGGCACCGCGGTGGCTTCAAGAGCCGGCAGGTATACATGGGCGTCGGCAACCAACGGGTCGTGGTCCGCGAGATCGCCTTGCCCTGGCTTCCGGAGAAGGAGCTGCGCGCCTCGCTCGGATTCCAAGCGCAGGAGTTCATCCCGATGCCGGTGGAGGACGCCGTCCTGGACTTCGACCCACTCGGCGAGTTCGAGCAAGAAGGCCGCCGGATGCTCCGTCTGATCCTGGTCGCTGCTCAGCGGGCCATGGTCAACACCGTGGTCGACGTCGCGCTCGCGGCCAAGCTGGAGCCGGTCGGGGTGGATCTGGTTCCGTTCGCCATGGCCCGCGCGGTCGGCATGCCCGAGGTGGGCATGGAGCACGAGGAGGGCGGCGAGGAAGCGATCGTCGACATCGGAGCGACGGTCACGAACATCCTGGTGCACGAACGTGGGGTGACGCGGTTCGTCCGCATCCTGCCCTCCGGCGGGCGCGACATCACATTGGCGATCGCGCGGAACTTCGGTGTCGAGAGCGACGTCGCCGAGCGACTCAAGCGGGGAGAGGCGGTCGACGGCGGTCCCTCCCTCGAAGACGTCCACACCACGGCGATGCAGCGGGCGCAGAACTTCGTCGACGAGGTCCGGTCCTCGCTGGAGTTCTACACGGCGCAGACCCGCGGCGCACGGATCGGCCGCGTCTTGGTGATCGGCGGCGGCTCCAAGCTGCAGGGGTTCTTGGAGCTCCTGCAGGAGCGTGTTCCCGCCACCATCGAGCGAGGGCATGTCTTCCGCCGCGCGAAGTCTCAGCTCTCGCTGTCTGAAGAGGCGCTCGCCGAGGCTGAGCCGGTGCTGGCCGTCGCGGTGGGCCTGGGTATCCCCGGGAGGCACTTCGCGTGAGTCAGGTTAATCTCCTTCCCCCCGAGCTCCGGGCCCGGCAGAAGACCCGCCAACTGACCACGCTGATCGCTGGCGCCGGAGCCGCCATCGTCCTGCTGTTGTTGGCCTTCTGGTTCCTGCAAGGACAGAAGCTCGCGGGGATCAACGACGATATCGCCGCACAGAACCTGACGAACCAGGGGATCCAACAGCAGATCGACGGTCTGCAGGAGTTCCAGAAGCTGCAATCGGACGCGGCGGCACAGCAAGGTCTGCTGTCGACGGCGTACGCCGGTGAGGTCTCGTTCACCCAGATGCTGCTCGATCTATCGAGAACGATCCCCTCCGACGCTTATCTGGATTCGTTCGACGCGAGGCTGACGACCGCCTCTGCCGTAGCCACGCCCATCCTGCCCGGGACGGACTTCGTCGGATCGTTCTCGGCTACCGGCGCAGCCGACGGGCTCGAAAGTCTGGCTAGCTGGCTCACCCGATTGGAATCCGTCAAGGGCTGGGTGAACCCGTGGTTCTCGACCGCGTCGGAAACCGATCCGAACAGCGGCTTGTACAAGTTCACGAGCGGGGTCGACCTCTCCAGAGACGTGCTTACAGGGCGAGGCGGGGGGAGCGCTTCCAGTGGGGGGTAAGCGTGGTCCAGTCATCGTCGGCGCCGCGGTCGCCGCAGCGGTGCTGTTGGTGGCCCTCTTCTTCGTGTTGCCAAAGATGGGGCAGGTGAAGGACGCCAAGGCCTCGCTGCAGGACGCGCAGGCCCAGCAGGGGACGCTGGGCGCCCAACTCGCCGCCCTCAAACAGTCGCAAACGGACGCTCCCAAGAATCGCGAGATCATCCGGAAGGTGCAGCAGGCCATCCCCCCGACGGTCGATCAGCAGGGCTTCATGCTCCTGATCCAGAACGCCGCCGTCGAGTCCTCTATCGACCTCGTGACGATCACACCGACGACTCCGGTCTTCGACCCGGCCAGCGGTCTCTCCACGGTCACGAACGCCTTTTCGGTGAGTGGGAGTTACTTCGCTCTCACCGAGTTCGTCTTCAAGATCGAGACCCTTCCGCGTGCCTCCAAGATCACCTCGATCACCATCACCCCAGCGCCAACGAAGGCCAACCCGAGCGCGCTGACTTTGACGGCAAGCGTCGACATGTACACGAGCGACTCGAGCGCCGGACCGGGCTCCGCGCCAGGACCGACCTCGGGGGCCGCGCCCGCGGCGCCGGCCGCGCCCGCCGGGCCTACCGGCGCCTCGCCGGCCGCCATCACGACCTCTGGAGCCTGACGGATGCCACTCAACGATCGCGACCGCAAGGCCCTGAAGTTCGGCGGGATCGTCGCCGCCGTCCTGGTCCTCGCGCTGCTCGGCCTCGGTCAGCTCGGCAAGGGCGGCGCTCCGGCGCTGCCGCCTCTGGCGGGACCGTCCGCCTCCGGCGGACCGACGGGCGTTCCGACCGTCGGACCCACCGGAAGTGCGACGCCTTCCGGTGGTGGACCAACGCCCAGCCCCATCTTCTCGGGGCGCGACCCCTTCTCCCTGCCACCACAGTTCATCACAAGCTCTCCGGGAGGCGCTAGCGGGTCGACCGGGGCAACGGGACCGACAGGTCCCACCGGAACGGGCAGCCCCACCGGCCCCTCGGGGCCGACCGGGACGGGATCGCCTTCGCCGTCCAATGGGGCGAGCGCCGTGATCGGCGGGCACACCGTGGTCCTGATCGACACGTTTACGAGCAACGGGGTGCAGAAGGCGACCGTCTCGGTCGATGGCACGGTTTATCACCCGGCGGAAGGTGCCACGTTCGCGGGAGGCAACTTCCAGCTGCGCGACGTCGCGGGCAACTGCGCCACGTTCCTCTACGGGGCGCAGTCTTTCACCCTCTGTTTCACGTCGTCGAAGTGAGCTCGTAGACGGCGTTGCGATCCCGGCGGCCCGCCCACGGGGGGAGCGGTCGCCGGCGCGGGGGCGGCCTCGTATGGGGCCGTCCCCGCCCCACCAGCGGCTGCGGTCGGTCCCTATGATGTTCGGATGCTACGGATGCTCACCGCCGGCGAGTCGCACGGCGAAGCACTGGTGGCCATCCTCGAAGGCCTTCCCGCAGGCGTGCCGATCGTTCCCAAGGAGATCGCCGGTGAGCTCGAGCGCCGCCGCCATGGGTATGGCCGTGGAGGGCGGCAGCGTTTCGAGGCCGACCGGTTCCAGATCCTGACAGGCGTCCGGCACGGCCGGAGCTTGGGATCGCCGATCGCGATCACCATCCCCAACGTCGAGTTCAACGACAAGTACGCGGAGCTGATGGCCGTAGAGGGTGAGCCGGACCCCGACGCCCGCCTCACGCGTCCGCGACCCGGGCACGCAGACCTCGTCGGAGTCCAGAAGTACGGATTCGACGACGTGCGCAACGTGCTGGAACGTGCGAGCGCGCGCGAGACGGCGGCACGGGTGGCAATCGGCTCCTGCTGTAAGGCCTTCCTGGCAGAGCTCGGCATCGGCATCCTGTCCCATGTCGTTCGGATCGGCTCGGTCAAGGTGCCGGCGCGCATGCCCACACCCGGCCTGGCCGACCTCGACGCGATCGATGCCTCCCCCGTGCGGTGTATGGACGCGGCCGCGAGCGCCCGGATGGTGACGGAGATCGATCGCGTCCGCCGATCCAAAGATACGGTCGGCGGCATCTTCGAGGTCCTCGTCGACGGGGCGCCTCCCGGTCTCGGCTCGCACGTCCAGTACGATCGCAAGCTCGACGCGCGATTGGCGCTCGCGCTCATGAGCATCCAGTCCGTCAAAGGCGTGGAGGTCGGGGACGGGTTCGCGTCCGCAGCTCGCACCGGCTCGAAGGCGCACGACGAGATCGTGATCGACGGCAGCGGGCGGATCGGGCGGAGCACCGCCCGCGCCGGGGGGATCGAGGGCGGCATGTCGACGGGCCAGCCCATCCGGATCCGGGCGGCGATGAAACCGTTCTCCACCGTTCCCCGGCCGCTGGCCACGGTGGATCTCGCGACGCGTCGGCCGGCCCAGGCGATCAAGCAGCGCACGGATGTCTGCGCGGTGCCCGCGGGCGGTGTGGTCGGCGAGGCGGTGGTCGCGTTCGAGCTCGCGAACGCGGTGCTCGAGAAGTTCGGGGGCGACTCGCTGCCGGAAACCCGCCGGAACCTCGACGGCTATCTGGAGACCATCGCATGATCGTGTACCTCGTGGGGATGCCGGGGGCGGGGAAGTCGGTCGTGGGCCGGGAACTGGCGGGCCGCCTCGGCGTTCCGTTCATCGATCTCGATGCGGAGATCGAGCAGCATGCCGGCGCGCGCGTGACCGACATCTTTGCCGCTGAGGGCGAGGCCGCGTTCCGCGCGCGCGAGGCGGCCGCGCTCACGGATGCGAGCATGCACGACCCGGCCGTCGTGGCATGCGGTGGCGGTGTGGTCCTGGAACCGGCGAACCGGATCACGCTTCGGAACACGGGGGTGGCGGTGTTCCTGGATGTTCCGCTCGAGCAGCTGCGCGATCGCGTGCAGCCGGCTGCCGATAGGCCGCTCATCCGATCCGAAGGCGATCTGGAGCGGCTCCTCGCCGATCGGGAGCCGCTGTACCGGGAATTCGCGGCGCACGTGGTCGACGGGACCGGCTCGCCCAGCGACGTGGCCGAAGCCATCGTGGAGGAGCTTCGTTGGTCCGCGTGACCGTTCCGATCCCGGGACGGCCCTACGACGTCTGCGTCGGCTCGGGTTTGATCCCGGCCGCGGGAACGCTCCTCCCGGAGTTACCAGGCGCGGTGACTGCCTTCGTCGTTGCCGATCGGACCGTTTCCGCGAAGTGGTTCGAGCCGCTCGCGAACGCGCTGGCCTCGGCGGGCCTCGGCGCGGTGCTGTTCGTGGTGCCGTCCGGGGAGGACGCGAAGACGCTCCAGGTCTACGAGACCCTTCTTCACCAGCTCGCCACCCAGGAGGCCCATCGTGCCGACCTCGTCGTCGCGCTCGGCGGCGGGGCGGTGGGGGATCTGGCCGGGTTCGTGGCCTCCACCTACATGCGCGGCGTCCCCTTCGTCCAAGTGCCGACGACGCTCTTGGCACAGGTGGACGCGGCGATCGGCGGCAAGACGGCGGTCAACCTCCCCGAGGGCAAGAACCTGGTGGGGACGTTCGCACAGCCGCGACTCGTGATCGCCGACGTGGATGCACTCGCGACGCTTCCCGATCGGGAGTTCCGTTCCGGGCTGGCGGAGGTGGCGAAGTACGCCCTGACGCTCGACCTCGAGCTGCTGGAGGCCCTCGAGCGCGATCCCGGCTCCGTCCTCGCCCGAGACCCAGCGATGCTCGAGCAGCTCGTCACTCGCTGCGTGAGCGCGAAGGCGCGGACCGTGTCCGAAGACGAGCGGGACGATGGCCTCCGGTTGATCCTGAACTATGGCCACACCCTCGGGCATGCCCTCGAGCGGCTCGACGCGTTCGCCGGCCGCTCTCATGGAGAAGCCGTCGGTGTTGGCATGGTCTTCGCGGCCCGGTTGTCGGAAGGCCGAGGCATGGCGGCTCCGGGCCTGGCGGGACGCACCGTCCGGCTGCTCGCCTCGCTCGGACTCGAAACCGACGGACCACTCGCGGACCCGGATGCGATCCTCGCCGCCTTCCGGCTCGACAAGAAGTATCGACGTGGTGTTCGCTTCGTGCTCCTGGAAGATGTCGCGCGCCCCGTCGTGATCGACGATGTCACCGACGACGAGTTGCGACGGGTGCTGGAGACGATGGGAGCGCGGGTGTGAAGGTCCTCTACCTGTTCGGCCCGAACCTCGGAGCACTCGGATCCAGGGAGCCTGAACGCTACGGCTCCGAGACGCTCGAGGAGATCATGGTCGCGGTCGGCCGACGTGGCGCGGCGATGGAGCACGAGGTGTCGTGGCGGCAGTCCGACCACGAGGGCGATCTGGTGGGTTGGCTCCTGGGAGCCCGGGGCGAGGGGATCGACGCGATCGTCGTCAACCCGGGGGCGCTGACGCATTACTCCTACGCGTTGCGCGATGCCATCGAAGGCTGCGGATTGCCCGTCATCGAGGTGCACATGACCAATATCCATGCGCGTGAGGAGTTCCGGCGGACCTCGGTCGTTTCCGGGGTGTGCCGCGCGTCCATCATCGGCCTGGGGGCCGGTGGCTATCATCTGGCATTGGAGGCGATGCAGTGGATCACCAGCTGAGGCGTGCCGCACTCACCCCTGCGATCGAGGAGCAGGCGGTCGACGCCATCCTCGTCACGCAACTGTCGAACGTCCGTTACCTGACGGGATTCACCGGTTCGAACGCCCAGACGATCGTGTCACCGTCGGCCGGCGTGTTCCTCACGGACGGTCGCTACACCACGCAGGCTCGTCACGAGGTCCCCGACATGGAGCGGGTGACGTACCTCGAGGCGTTCTTCGAGCCGGTGGCAGAGACGTGCCGCACCCTGGGGATCGCCCGGCTGGGATTCGAAGCCCACCATGTCACCGTGAAGGTCTTGGAACAGTTGCAGCAGAAGGTGACCGGCGTGGAGTTCGTGGCCGTCGGCGAGCCGATCGAACACCTGCGATGGGTGAAGGATGAGGAGGAGCGCGAGTTGCTCCGCGAGGCGCAGGCATGTACCGACCGCGCGTTCGAGGACATCTTGGAGCGGCTCGCGATCGGGATGACGGAGCGCCAGGTGGCGCTCGAATTGGAGCACGCCTTGCGCCGGGCCGGGGCCGACGGATTGTCCTTCGAGTCGATCGTGGCGTTCGGGGAGCAGGCGGCCGAGCCTCACCATCACCCCACCCACCGTGTGCTGGAGGAGGGCGACGTCATCAAGATGGACTTCGCCGGACTGTACGGCGGCTATCACGCCGACATGACACGGACCATCGCGTTCGGGGCACCGCCCGCAGAGCTTCGGAAGATCCACGATGTGGTGCGCGAAGCACAACAGGCGGCGATCGACGCCGTGCGCGCGGGCGTGACGAGCGGTGAGATCGATGCCACCGCGCGCGGGGTCGTCGAACGCGCCGGATACGGCGACTACTTCACACACGGTCTCGGACACGGTGTCGGTCTGGACATCCATGAGGGGCCGTACTTCCGGCGGGACGGAGAC
Source organism: Actinomycetota bacterium (assembly GCA_050692375.1). GTDB lineage: Bacteria > Actinomycetota > UBA4738 > UBA4738 > HRBIN12 > JBBQVZ01. The sequence goes on along the minus strand of JBOGVK010000201.1, from coordinate 2,886 downwards.
GAGGTGATCCCCGCCGGCGCGGTCATGACGGTGGAACCCGGCGTGTACGTTCCGGGTCTCGGCGGCGTTCGTATCGAGGACATGGTCGAGGTTGGCGAAGACGGCTGCCGCGTGGTCGGGACCGCCATCCGTGATCTGGTCGAGCTATAGGAGACGAGGAGTCCTCCACCTGTGAGCGTTTCGACGAACGAGCTGAAGAACGGCATGACCCTCGAACTGGACGGCACGCTGTTCCAGATCATCGAGTTCCAGCATGTGAAGCCCGGCAAGGGTGGCGCCTTCGTGCGCACGAAACTCCGCAACGTGAAGACGGGCGCCGTCGCAGAGAAGACGTTCAACGCGGGAGTGAAGGTTGGTCTGGCCATCGTCGAGCGCAAGGACATGCAGTACCTGTATGCAGACGGGATCGATTTCGTGTTCATGGACCTGGACACCTACGACCAGGTGCACGTGTCGGAGCATCTGATGGGTGATGCCGCGGGATACCTCGTCGAGGGCGGCCAGGCGCAGGTTTCTCTGCATGACGGCGTGCCGATCGCGGTCGATCTGGCGGCGTCGATGGTGCTCACCATCACGAAGACGGACCCCGGGGTGAAAGGCGATACGCGAACGGGCGCCTACAAGCCGGCGACGCTCGAGACCGGGCTGGTCGTCCAGGTGCCACTGTTCGTCGAAGAGGGCGAGAAGGTCAAGGTGGATACTCGTTCCGGCGAGTACATCGAGCGCGTGAAGGCGTGACGACGCGCCGAGAGGCCCGTCGGACGGCGCTCGACATCTTGTACCAAGCCGATATCACCGACGCGCCCTCCGACGTCGTCCTGACCGACTGGCGAGAGGCGGACCGAACCGTGACGTCGTTCGCCGCCGAGCTGGTTCTGGGTGTGACCGAGGACCTGCCCGCGATCGATCTGTTGCTGGAGGAGCACTCGGAGGGCTGGACCGTGGCGAGGATGACCGCCCTCGACCGAACGATCATGCGGGTGGCGGTGTTCGAGTTGCTTCACCGACCAGACGTTCCGACCTCTGTCGCGATCAGCGAGGCGATCGAAGCAGCAACGGAGCTCTCATCGGACGAATCGCGCCGTTACGTGAACGGCATCCTCGGCCGGATCGCCCGGGAGCTGGGTCGCCCGGAGACCGAGGTGCCAGAGGTCGAAGAGGAAGCCGAGGCGGACTAGGATTCGGTCTTCGGCTCGGTGGACTCCTTCGTGTCGTCCACGGCGCCTTCCTTCAGACCCTTCTTGAACTCGCCCTGCGCGCGACCGATATTGCGCGCGATATCGGGCAACTTCGTGGCGCCGAACAACACGGCGACCGCGATCACAGCAACGACGCCCCATTCCATATCGAGACCACCTTCCGTTGGGGTAGCGGCAAACACCGACAGTCTACGCCCGTCGGCGCGACCCGGGCAGACGTTGTTGGCGTTCCTGGTGGCGGCTATCCTTCACTGAGAGGAACGACCCTTTAAGTCCGGCCCCGTGAGACCGGGAAGGGAGCGAGAGATGCGGCACAACCGGAGCGCTCGTCCGTGTCGACGGGGGGGCGCCTTTCCATGACTGGACCTCGGAGTGGAAAGGTCTTGGACGCGGCCGATATCCGCCGGGCGCTCACCCGCATCGCCCACGAGATCGTGGAACGTGACAAGGGCGCTGGTGACTTGGCGCTCGTCGGGATCGCGAACCGAGGCGATCACCTGGCGCGCCGCTTGGCCGTCGAGATCGCGCAGATCGAGGGCACCGAGGTGCCCGTCGGGATCCTCGACATCACGTTCTACCGGGATGACATCGGTCTCAAGGCCGAGGCCCCCGAGGTGCACGAGACGAGGATCGCATTCGACATCCGGGGTCGTACGGTCGTGCTGGTGGACGACGTGCTCTTCACGGGACGCACGATCCGCTCGGCGATGGACGCCCTCATGGACTTCGGGCGTCCCGAACGGATCCAACTGGCGGTCCTGGTCGATCGGGGACATCGCGAGTTGCCGATCCGTGCGGACTACGTCGGCAAGAACGTCCCGACCCGTCGCGACGACGACGTCCGCGTCCTGGTGTCGGAGCTCGACGGCGAGGACGCGGTCGTGGTGGAGGAGGCGACATGAACGAGCACCTGCTGTCCATGGACGACGTTTCGGCCGACGACGTCGTTCGGATCCTCGATACCGCGGAATCGTTCCGCGAAGTTGGCACCCGGGTCATCAAGAAGGTGCCGGCCCTCCGCGGTCGCACGGTCGTGAACCTCTTCTACGAGAATTCGACCCGGACACGAATCTCGTTCGAGCTGGCGGCGAAGCGACTCTCCGCCGACGTGATCAACTTCACGACCGGTGGATCGAGCGTATCGAAGGGTGAAAGCCTGAAAGACACCGCGCTCACGCTGCAGGCGATGGGGGCGGACGCCATCGTGATCCGACATTCGTCGAGCGGCGCACCGCACCAGTTGACCAAGTGGGTGCGCGGACATGTGGTGAACGCCGGCGACGGGACCCATGAACACCCGACGCAGGCGCTCCTCGACCTGTACACGATGCGGGAGCGCTTCGGGCGCATCGAGGGGCTGCGCGTGGCGATCGTCGGCGACGTGCTGCATTCGCGCGTCGCAAGGAGCTTGTCGTTCGGGTTGGTGAAGATGGGAGCCGACGTGACGCTGATCGGGCCGCCCACACTGATCCCGCCGGACGCACCTCTCTGGGGCGTGCAGGTGTCTTACGACATCGAGAGCGTTCTGCCGAAGCTGGACGTCACCTACGTCCTGCGGGTGCAGCGCGAACGCCAGCGGTTGGAGTTCTTCCCCAGCGTCCGCGAGTACTCGCGGCTGTTCGGGTTGACGACCAAACGGGTCGAGATGCTGCCCGAGGGGGCGCTGATCATGCATCCGGGCCCGATG
>JBOGVK010000200.1:0-2360 GCA_050692375.1 Actinomycetota bacterium | reverse complement strand
TTCAACGGCCTGAGCGTCGGCGCCGGCAACTTCACCGTGAACTCGAGCATCCTGATCACCGCCACCGTTCCCGCCGGCGCCACCAACGGCCTGATCACGGTCGTTGCCCCGGGTGGAACGGCGAACTCCGCCACGAGCTTCACCGTGACCCCGCCACCGCCTCCGATCCCGAACGCTCCCGACCCCGGGACGTATGGGGTGAACGGTCGTGTGAACGCGATCGTCCGGATGGGGGATGTCGTGTTCATCGGAGGGACGTTCACTGCGGCGGTCGCGCCCAACGGCACCACGGTGCCGAGACTCAACCTCGCCGCGGTCGACACGACCACGGGACAGCTCACGTCCTTCGACCCGGAGGCCAACGGTGAGGTCGACGCCCTCACGACCGACGGCTCGCGTCTGTTCGTGGGTGGTGCATTCAGCACCATCAGTGGTCAGTCGCGCCACGGCTTCGCCGCGTACTCCGCGGCTCTCGCCCTCCAACCCTGGACGCTCGATGTCACCGGCGGGTCGGCCTCGATAGGGGCCTTCGCGATCTCCGGATCGACGCTCTACGTCGGCGGCAACTTCTCGACCCTCGCCGGGCTGACGCGGAAGCGGCTCGCATCGGTGAACATCGCGGTCAACCCCCCGACCGTGCTTCCGTGGCAGCCGTCGGCGGACAAGGCCGTTCGCGCGATCGCGCCGCTCAGTAACGGCGACGTCGTGGTGGGTGGCGTCTTCTCAACGCTGAACGGCGTTTCCAACCCGTTCCTGGGGGAGATCCGACCCGATGGAAGCGTGGCTCCGTGGGCGACTCATCCGACGGCGCAGGTGTGGTTCCTGATCCCATCGGCGTTGGGCAACTCAGTGTTCGTGGCCGCCGGGGGGGTCGTTCCGGAAGGGCAGGCGCAGTCCTACGCGCCGGGCGGCACGCTCCTATGGGCGACGCCGACCGACGGCGGAGTGCAGGCTGTGACGTGGGACGCAACCGACGGCGTAGTCATCTTCGGCGGTCACTTCCGCCAGGTCGCGGGGGTCGCTGCGCCAAGGCTGTGCGCTCTCGACCCGAACACCGGCGCCCTCGACACCGCCTGGGTTCCGAACCCGAACAGCTCGAAAGGCGTGTGGGCGGTCTATGCCTCGCCGGACAAGCTCTACGCGGGCGGAGATTTCACGACCATGGGAACCTCGACGTTCAACCACTTCGCCCAGTTCTCGATCTGAGCCGGCCGTGCGGCCGACACCCACTAGCAGGGAAGGCTTCTGGTCGCAGGCTCGCAGGGCTCGGTCGGGCTGCGTGCGGCGGATGCGACCGGTCGGTAGCCAGATAGAGAGAGCGACCTCCTCGACAGAGCCGATGCAGCCAAACGAACGAAGGCGTACGATGCATCGTCTCGACCGATCGACCAGGTGTGAGGGGTTTCGTGCACTACCGCATATGTCCCGGTGATCCGGGTGCGCAACAGAAGTATCCGAAGTGAAGAAGCTCGGAAGCGTTCTGGCCGCCGCCCTCGTGTTGGCTCTCGTGACGCCCGCGCACGCTGCAACCTCGGGGTCGACCTGGTCGATGGAGGAGACCAGCGGCACCGCGATGCTGGATTCGACCGGACCGAACAACGGCACGCTCAACGGCGTGACGCTTGGGCAGCCGGGGCGTCCGGGGAGTCCAGGGCTCCATTCGTTCGGGTTCAACGGCACGTCTTCCTCCGTGGTCGTCCCGAACAACTCGACCCTCAACCCAGGCTCGCAAGACTTCAGCTTCACAGCTTGGCTCGATCTCTCGGGCACGCCCGGGACGGGCAATTTCGATTACGACATCATCCGCAAAGGCGCCGGTTGGAAGATGGAGGCATTCCCACACAGCGGTGTGGTCACCGCCCAGTGTGTGTTCTCTGGGTCCGTCAAGGTCACCCTCCATGCACCCCAGATCAACGGCATCGGATTGGACGACCACGCCTGGCACGTCGTCACCTGCGCTAGGAGCGCGTCCGGAGAAACCGTGACGGTTGACGGATCGGTGGTCGCGACGAGCTTTGTCCAGGTCGGCAGCATCTCCAACACTGACGACGTCTACCTCGGCGCCCAGAAGAAGGGTGTCGACCACTATCTCGGGCTGATGGACGACGTGTCCTTCACCATCGGCACCGCGACCCCCCCTCCGCCTCCGACGATCACGAGCTTCTCTCCGTCGTCGGGCCCGGTCGGGACGCCCGTCTCGATCAACGGGACCAACTTCACCGGGGCGAGCGACGTACGGTTCAACGGCCTGAGCGTCGGCGCCGGCAACTTCACCGTGAACTCGAGCATCCTGATCACCGCCACCGTTCCCGCCGGCGCCACCAACGGCCTGATCACGGTCGTTGCCCCGGGTGGAACGG
>JBOGVK010000199.1:0-21566 GCA_050692375.1 Actinomycetota bacterium | reverse complement strand
ACGACGCGGGGATCGTTCGCCGAGCGACGACGGGGTCGAGCGAGCGCCGCGAGCGGCGGGCCGGCGATGGCTGCGGTCGCACCGAGCACGCCCGCGCCCTTCAAGAGCTGGCGGCGCGTGAGGCCCCTGTCGTGGAGATCGATCGCCTCATCGAACGACAGCGACCGATCCTCGGGCAGCGATGCGTGCACCTCTGCCAGCTCGCGCATCGCGCGCATCAACGGTGTCCGACGCCCCACGTTCCCACCTCCCGGCCGGTCACCGTACCGCAGGGGCGACGGAAACCGTGAGGGACCGGAGGCGATGATCGGGGACCGCCGGTCGCGTTCGCGATGACGGACCCCCGTGTGCGAGCATCGGTCCGTGACCGCCGAGCAGCGTTCCGTGGAGAACGACGACCGGCCGTTCGCGGTCCTCGACGTCGGGTCGAACTCCGCACGGATGATCGTGTTCCGGTTGCGAGAAGGCGAGCATCTGGACGTCATCGAGGACGCGCGGGCGCCGCTCCGGCTGGCGCGTGAGCTTCGCTCCGGAGACGAGCTCGGAACCGAAGCGATCGACCGGACGGTGGAGGCGCTCCGTGACTTCCGCGCGGTCGCCGACGGAGCGGGAGCGGATCGCATCCTCGCGATCGCGACCTCGGCGGTCCGCGACGCCGCCGACGGACCGGTGCTGCTCGATCGGGCTCGCGAGCTCGGGGTGCCGCTGCAGATCATCGACGGCGACACCGAAGCGCGCCTGGGCTTCGTGGGGGCCGTCCACGACCTGGCCGTCACGAGCGGGGCCACGCTCGACGTCGGCGGCGGCAGTGTGGAGATCTCACGGTTCCGCGACCGCCGTCTGTCGCGTACCTGGTCGTTCGAGCTCGGCTCGCTGCGGGTGAGCGATCGATTCCTGCACGACGACCCGCCCACCTCATCGCAGTTGCGACGGCTGCGCAAGTCGGTGGTCGAGGAGTTGCAGGGCACCGGCATCGGCCGACTCAAGAACTTCGAGAGCCTGGTCGGGATCGGCGGCACCGTCCGCAACCTGGCCAAGATCGACATGCACCGTACGGAGCACCCGCTCCACCTGCTTCACGGGTACGAGCTCCCCGCCGACCGTCTCGAGACCATCCTCGGCGAGCTGGCAGGTCGAACGATGAAACGTCGCGCCCAGACCTCGGGGCTGAACCCCGACCGGGTGGACTCGGTGATCGGTGGCTCCGCGGTGCTCCTGGAGATCATGACGGCGCTCGGCGTCGAGCGGATCATCGTGTCCAGCCGTGGCGTCCGGGAAGGGCTGGCGCTCGGAGGGGACGACGCGGTGGTCCCACCGTCGCGGTGGGTCCGGACGATCTCCGTCGCCACGCTCTCGGCACGGTTCGCGACATGGGACGCCCGCTCCGCCGAACGCCGCACGACGCTCGCGACACGCCTGCACGAATCGCTCGACCCGGAGGCGGGCAACGCCGTCCGCGAGATGCTCGTGCACGCGTCGACCGTCCTCGATATCGGGCGAGCGATCGACTACTACGACCGGTTCGAGCACGCGGCGATGATCGTGACCGCTGCCGACCTCGGTGGGTTCACCCATGGGTCGCTGGGCATCCTCTCCGCGATCCTCCGCCAAGCCGACGACGACATCCGGCTCGGCTCGTACCGCCGGCTGATCGCCGACGAGGACCGGCCCGCGGTGCTTCGCGCGGCCACCGTGCTGGCGCTCGCCGACGAGCTGAAGCGCCGCATCCCCTCCTCCGAACCCGCCGTCATCTCGTGCACGTGGCATCCGTCTGCGTTCGTCGTGGAAGGACCGCTCCCTTCCGGATGGCGTCCCCGCGGCGTCGCCGAACGTTTCCGACAGGTGTTCGGCCGACCGCTTCACGTGATGTCTACACGCTCGGCCTAGGATGGGCGAGGACTGATGCGGATCCTCACGATCGACCTGGGCTCGGGCGCCACGAAGGCGGCGCTCTGGTCGGAGGATGGCCTCGTCGCGATCGGCCAAGCCCCGTTGGACGTCGTTCGCCCACGACCCGGTTGGGCCGAGCAGGATCCGGAAACGTGGTGGACGTCGACCGTCCAAGCGTGCGCCCTTCTCCCCGAGAAGGACCGCATGGAGGTCGAGGCGGTCGCGTTCTCCACCGATCGCGAGACGTTCGTGCCGGTGACGCCGGCGGGCGAGCCTCTCGGACCGGCGATCGTGTGGTGGGACCGGCGGGCCGGCGCCGAAGCGGCCGCTTTGGGGGACGACTTCCAGGTGCTCACGGGAGTGGTGCCCGACGCAGGAACCGTCGCGGCCAAGCTCGCCTGGATCTCGAGCCACGACCCCGAGAGCCTGTCGGGCCAGCGATGGATCTTGGGGCCCCGAGACCTGGTCGCCTTCCGTCTGACCGGACGCGCCGTGACCGATGCCTCGGTCGCGTCCCGCACCGGTCTGCTGGCGCTCGACGGCGCCGCACTCGAGGGGGCCCATCTGTTGCCGGAGGTCGTCGCCTCGAAAGCCGTTGTCGGCGAGAGCTTGCCAGCGCCCTCGGTCGCGCTCGGCATCCGGCCGGGGACCCGGGTGGTCGCCGGCGGCGGGGTGCGGGCGTGCGAGGTCCTGGGGGTCGCGGCGACGATCTCGAGACCGATGGTGTCATGGGAGATCACCGCTGGGGTCTCCGTGCCCGTCGGGCATGTGCCGCCTCCGGTTCCCGGAGTGGTCGTCACGCGAGGCGCGCTGGGCGGCTACGTGGTGGAGTCGGATCTCGCGGCGGCCGGTTCCGCACTCGAATGGCTGGAAGGGTTGACGGGGCGACCTGTGCAGGATCTGCTCGCCGAGGCTGACGACGTGGACGCGGGAGCGGGCGGTTTGCTGGCACTCGCATGGCTGGGAGGCGCTCGGGCCCCGTGGTGGGAACCGCGAGCCGGCTTGACCTTCTCCGGGCTCTCGCCCGCGCACACGCCGGCGCATCTGACCCGAGCCCTCGTGGAGGGCGTAGCGTTCGACGCCGCTCGCTGCCTTGAGCGAACCGCACCCGACGCGGCGGAATTGACGCTTGCCGGAAGCGGCGCCTCGATCCCGCTGTGGCGTCGGATCCTCGCCGGGGTCTCGAACCGGCCCGTGATCGCACGGCGCCATGGAGCCGCTGCATCGGCGGGTGCGGCGATCATCGCGGGACGCGCGATCGGCCTGGACCTCGATCCCGACCGACTCGATCCCGTCGAGGAGCACCAGCGCCCCTTCGACTCGGACGTCGTCGCCTACGCCGATCTTCGGATGCGTCACGAGATGGTGGCTCGAACGACGATCGACCTCATCGGCGGACGCTGAGGGGCGACTGCGGCGACGACCTCAGGTTGAGGTGATGTCCTTCATCGCTCGCGTCACGTCCCCCGCCAGTCGGGGCGCGAGCCCCGCTCGAACCTCCGGACCGGCGAGCTCGAGCGCGATCAGGATCGCGCCCGCCACGGGCGGGGCGGTCAGGATCGAAAGGCTCGCGTGCGGCGCGGTTCGTCGCGCGCCGAGCTCCAGCTGATCGAGTAGGTACCGGTTCGGGGTGCGGAACAGACCCCCGGCCAGCGCCACCGTGAACTCCAGGTCCTCCATGCCGAGGCGAGTGGCGACATGTCCGACGGTCGTTCCCAGCGCCTGTCCGATCTCTTCGAGGATCTGTCTCGCCACGAGATCGCCGGCCTCCGTCGCTTCGAGGACGACCGGCGCCATGTTCGCCACCTCCGGCGAGCGGAGCCGGGTGTCGGCCCGACTGATCCGCTCCAAGAATCCCGCCGCGGTGGCCTCGCCCGACCGTGCGCAGAGCAGGTCGGTGAGCATCGTCGAGGGGCCACGGCCCGTGTACGAATCGGCCACCGCGCGTACCGCGAGCTCCGAGACGTCGAACTCGCTCCCGAAGTCTCCGTATACGCGTCCGAGCCCCAGCGTTCGGTACTCGTTTCCGGCCGGATCGCGCCCGGCGGCGATGGTGCCCGTTCCTGCGATCACGACCACGCCCCATGGTTGGGGGCAACCGGCCCTGAGTGCGACGAACGCGTCGTTCACAATTCGGCGATGGCCTTCGAAGCCGAGCCCGTCCAGGGCACCCTCCATCTGCACCTCGTCGGAGGGCCAATCCAGCCCCGCCAGGCCGAACACCGCCGCATCCACGCCTCCGCGTCCGAGACCGGCGCTGTCGAGCGCTCGATCGGAGGCCTCGGCGATCGCGGCGAGCGCGGCGTCGAGCCCGACGATCTCCCAGTTCGAGCCACCGGCCTGACCGACACCGAGCAGCGTGCCATCGAGATCGGCCACGGCCGCGTGGGTCTTGCGACCGCCGCCGTCAACGCCGAGCACGGCCATCACGCCGACACCCCCGCGTCGCGGTAAGCCTCTTCTACGATGCGCATGACCACCCGTCCGTCCTCACCCGATGGAAGCGGCTGGCTACCGGTCGCGATCGCGTCCAGGAACGCTCCGACCTGCGCCGTGTACATCGGCTGCGTGCAATGCTCGTAGGTTCCCGATGGGGGCTCCGGCGGCCAGATCCGCGCGTACCCCTTCGTGCCGTACACCTCGGTGTCGGCCTCGAGGCCGCCCAGGTGCGGCTGCCACCACCCCGACTCCACCACGCTGTTCGTGCCGTTCGACCATCGGATCAGCACGATGCCATCGTCGTCGACGACGTACCGGCCCTCCGCGTACCTGGTCCCGATCGTCGCGCAGACGGACGTCGCATCCGGGTCACCCAGCAAGAACCGCGCCGTATCGATCGCGTGGACGCCCATGTCGACCAACGCGCCCCCACCGGCGAGCTCGGGGACAGTGAACCAGCCGGTCGGACCCCAGCCGGCATGCACACCGTAGCCTCGCGTCTTGACGACCTCACCAAGCTCCCCGGCCGCGATCCGGTCGCGCATCGCGATCACCTCTTCGCGGAACCGCCAGCAGTGCGCCACCATCAGGGAGGCTCCGCCCGCGGCCGAGGCCTCGATCATGTCGTCGCACTCCGCCACCGATGTCGCCATCGGCTTCTCGACCATCACGTGCTTCCCGTTGCGCAGCAAGGCGATCGACTGGGGAGCGTGCAACGCGTTGGGCGTGGCGACGATGACCGCGTCGACCTCAGGGTCGACGGCGAGCGTCTGCCAATCGGTCGTCACACGCGGGATGTCGTATCGCTCCGCGAACGTGCGCGCCGACTCTTCGCGGTGGTTCGCGACGGCCACCAGCTCGTCGCCGTGTGCGAGCACGCCGCGCGCGTGGAAGTCCTGGATCCAGCCACAGCCGAACAGCGCGACGCGGGTCACCGAGCGAGCCCCTCCTCGGCGGCATCACCGGGTGCGACGCCGCTCCCTGACGATACCGCGAAGGGGTTGCCTTCTCAGCCTTTCACGCCCGTGAGCGTCACACCCTCGACGAAGACCCGCTGCGCGAGGAAGAACAAGACGATCACGGGCAGCATGAAGAGCGCCGCGGCCGCCATCGTCAGGTTCCATTCCACGCCGTGCCGCGACTGAAACTCCGAGAGGGCGAGCGTGAGCGTCCAGAGCTTCTGGTTATTCCCCAAGAACAACAGCGGCGCGAAGAGATCGTTCCAGTTGTAGAGGAAGCTGAAGAGCGCGACCGCCGCGATCGCCGGTTTCGCGAGGGGGACGATCACCCTCGTCATGATCTGCCACTCGCTCGCGCCATCGACACGGGCGGCGTCTGACAGCTCCTCGGGGATCGTCAGGAAGAACTGCCGAAGGAGGAAGATCGAGAACGCGTCACCCAGGAAGCTTGGCAGGATCAGCGGCGTCATGTGGCCGATCTGGTGCACCCGCACCCAGATGACATAGAGCGGGATGATCGTCACCTGGAAAGGAAGCATCAACGTGGCGAGGACGAGCACGAAGGCGATCTGCCGTCCGCGCCAGCGCATCCGGGCGAGTGCGTAGGCCACCGGGATACAGGAGACCAGGATGCCGACCGTGGAGAACACGGCGATCTGCACCGTGTTCCACGTGTAGCGCAGGAACGGGATCCTCTTGAAGACGTCGCCGAAGTTCGACCACTGAAACGGTTGCGGCCAGAAGTGCGGCGTGACCGCCTGGAACTTCGTCATCAAAGCCGTGAAGATCACGAAGATGAACGGGAACAGGAAGATACATCCGAACGCGATCAACACTGCGTGCTGCCCGACGGTCCCGAGGAACCGACGACGGCGCGTCGCGGGCGGCACGGAGCGCCGCACGATCTCGCGAGCGGTCGGGAGGGTGACCGGGTGCGCTGCGGGCTCGACCTTGGTAGCTATCGGAACCCACCCCCTTGGTAGTGCACCCAGCGGCGCGAACCCTTGATCATCGCGAGCGTGCAGAGCATCGTAATGATGAACAGGATCCACGCCATGGCAGACGCGTAGCCCATCCGGAAGGACTGGAATCCCTGCTGATATAGGTAGACCGAGTAGAACAGCATCGACCCATTCGGGAACCCCAGGCTCCCAGCAACGTCGGTCACGGAGCTCCCGGACGCGGCCACACTGGCCACGTACGCCTGCGTGAAGAGTTGGAACCCGTAGATCACGCCGATCACGGTGGAGAAGAAGATCACCGGCGAGATCATCGGCAGTGTCACGTACCGGAACTTCTGCCGGCCCTTCGCACCCTCGATGTCCGCGGCCTCATAGAGTTGGCGCGGCACGTTGAGCAAGCCCGCGAGGAAGATGATCATCGCGTCGCCCACGCCCCAGAGCCCGAGGATCACCAGACCCCACTTCGAGGACCCCGGTCCGAAGAACCACAGGGGCGGCGCGTGCATCCCGAACGACCGGAGGATCTGGTTCACCGGACCGAACGTCGGGTTGAACACCAGGACGAATGCGAGGGCGGCGGCGGCGGGCGGCGCCATCGTCGGCATGAAGTACACGGTGCGATACACCCTCGAGCCGGACTTCGGAAGCGTGAGCAGCCAGGCTGTGAAGATCGCGAAGACAACCCGGAGCGAGACGCCTACCAGGATGATCCAGATCGTGTTGCGGAGCGCGAGCCAGAAGAACGGATCCTTCGAGAACATGAACGTATAGTTCTGCAACCCGATCCATCGCGGCGCCGCGATGAGCGTGTAGTTCGTGAACGAGAAGAACAGGCTTGAGGCCATCGGGTAGATGATCAGGAGCACGAACCCGAGGATCCACGGCGACATGAACAACAGCACAGTGATGCCGCGCCGGACGTTGCGCCGCCGAGGCCGCCGTGGAACCGCGGCGGCCTCGGCGTATGGCCCGGCGCGCGACCTCTCGATCGAAGTCGATGCCATCTCTCCCTCTATGGGCCCGCCTGCGCGAGCTGATCGTTGATCTGCTTGGCCGCGCTCTGCAAGCCCGCCATCAGATCCGTCTGCTTCCCGAGCTGCCAATCCGCGGCGAAAGCGCCCACGACGGTCTGGTCCGAGGCGCCGATAACCGAGGGTTCCTTGTAGTGCGAGTTGGGGTTCTTGAAGATGTCCAGGAACGTCTGGAACTGTGGCGTCACGTCCAGGTCGGGCGAAGACAGCGAGATCAAGGTCGTCGGCACGTTCCGGACGTTGTTCGCCATGTAAACAAGCGTCGCCGTGTCGGTGGCCATCCACGAGACTAAGAGCCATGCTTCGGCCGGATGCGGCGAGCCCTTCGGGATCCCGATGATCGTGCCGCCGATCTGGCCCCGGCCGTACTGATCCGCTTGGTCGTCAGGGAGCGGCATCGGGGCCGTCGCGTACGGGAGGTCCGGCGCGCCGTCTTTGATGAACGCGGTCCGCCACTCACCGTCCAGGTTCATGGCCACCCGTCCAGTCTGGAAGTCCTGTGCGGCCGAGAACTCGCTGCCAGCGCCCGCCACGAAGCGATTCAGCACGTCCGCACCGGTCTGGAAGTCCCCGCCGCCGTAGACGTTCGCGATGAAGTCGTGCTCCCAGTTGAAGTACGCCGCCCACTGCGGATCAGAGTCGACCACCGATGTCTTGCCATCCGCGCTGTACCATTTCGCGCCGAAGATGTTCGCCCAGTTGGCGGCGCTGTTCTCATAATACCCCTGCCACGGGACGAAGCCGGCGACCTTGATCGAGCCGTCGGGGTTGAATACGGTGAGCTTCTTCGCATCCGCCTCGAGCTCGGTGAGCGTCTTCGGCGGATCGGAGATGCCCGCCTTCTTGAACAGGTCCGTGTTGTAGTACAGACCGTACGCGTCCGTGAGGAACGGGAACGTGCACCGGCTGCCGGCGAAGCTCGTGTAAGCCTCGACCGAAGGCGGGAACTGGCTTACGTCGAACCCGCTCTGCTGGATGTACGGGTTGAGGTCCTGCCAAGCACCGGACGCACAGAACTGCCCCACGTTGTCGAGCGTGAACGACAGCACCACGTCGGGCGGTGTGCCGCTGTTGATCGCGGCCAGGATCTTCGGGTCTGCGACGCCGCCCACACTGTTCACGGTGATCCAGGGGTATTTCTGCGTGAACCCCTTGAATATCTGATTGAACTGCCGGAGCTCGCGGCCCGACCAATCTCCCCAGATCTGGATCGTGAGCGGCGCGTGCGTGGTACCGCTCCCGGTTTCGATCGCCGACGGCGTGTTGGAGCCGCCGCTCGCGGTGCACGCGGCGGCCACGAGCGCGAACGTCACTATGGCGATGAGCCATCGCTTCATTGTGTGTCTCCCTCCTCCGGGACCGGAACCATCGCTCCAGATCCCCTCATTCATCTCTGACTACGATCCGGCGTGCCTGTCGGGATCACGCGGACGCCTCTCCTCGTGCGAACAGTTGGTCCTGCGCAGCCTGCAGCGCCATCGAGACCGAGCCGTAGAGCGTCGCCTCCTGCCGCAGCACGGACACTTCGATCCGGGGCAGGAACGGCGACAGCGCCTTCATCTCCTTCGCCACCGGCTCCAACAGCAGATCTCCGTTCGATCCGATCCCTCCGCCCAGGATCACCAGCTCGGGGTCGAGCACCGCGGCGACGGCGGCGATCGCGAGCGCGATCCGGTGCACCTCCAGCGCGACGACCCGCTGCGCCTTGCGGTTACCTCGGCGGGCCTCTTCGAACACCTTCTTCGCGGTCAGCGGAGGCGCGAGGCCGATCCGACGTGCATCGGAGACCACGCCCCTCGCGCTCGCGGCCGCGTCGAGGGCGCCGCGACGGCGGCTCAACGGATCGCGGACATCGGTTTCCGCGAGCGGGAGGTAGCCGACTTCGCCGGCAGCTCCGGCGCTCCCTCGGTACAGCTCCCCGTTCAACACGAGTCCCATCCCGACGCCCGTCCCCAGGTGGAGGTAGGCGAAGTCGTCAACACCCTTGCCCAGGCCGTGCCACTGCTCGCCGAGCGCCGCGAGGTTCACATCGTTCTCGAACGCGATGTTCGTACCCAATTCCTGCTGCACGAGCTCGACGAGGCCCTGGCGTCCCCACCCGGGCAGCGCGTATGCGAGCGCCACCTGGCCACGCTCCGCCTCGAACACACCGGGACTTCCGACCGTCGCGAACGTGACCTGATTCCACTTGATCCCCGCGTCTGCGGCCAAACCGTGGGCGATCGCGCCGATCTGCGTGATCAACGTCTTCGCGCTCTTGACCTGGGCACGCTCGTCCCGCCGAGCCACGAACTGACCGGTCACATCGGCGATGGCGGCCCGCACCCAATCTCGCCCGACATCGATCCCGACGACCCAGCCCGCCTGAGGATTCAGCTCGTAGAGCACCGCGGTCGGCCCCTTCCCGCCGCTCGTTCGGCCGGCCTCCCGGACGAGACCCGAGAGCAGCAGCGCGGCGAGCGCCTGGGACACCGTGGGCTTCGACAACGCTGTGACCCGAGCGAGCTGGGCGCGCGAGACCGGCCCGACGCGCCTGACGTTCTCGAGGACCGTCCGCTCGTTGATCGCTCGCAGGAGGCTGGGCGTTCCAGCGATCGATGTGCGATCGACCGATGTGCGATCGAGGCTCGTGTGCGGTCCCTCCCCCAGCCCAAAGGAAACTTTCCTAACTAATTGCGCGGATGCTACGCTGCCCTCTCGGCCGGAGTCAAGGGAGTGTCGCGCAAACGGCCAGTACCAACGAAGGGAGACCCCGAACGATGAACGAGCTCGCGATCAACGGCGGGACCCCGGTGCGTCCCGCGCCCTACCCGGACTGGCCGAAGGGCGACGAACGGGAGATCGAAGCGGTCACCGACGTCATCCGCAGCGGCGACTGGGGCGGGTTCCCCGAGCCCGGTCGCTATGCGGGGCGGTTCGAGGAGACGTTCGCCGCGTATCAGGGGGCAGGGCACGGCGTTCTGATGGTGAACGGCACGGTCACGATGGAGGTCGCACTCAAGGCGCTCGGGATCGGGTGGGGCGACGAGGTCATCATCCCGGCCCTGACCTTCGCGGCCACGGCGTACGCGCCGATCGCGGCCGGCGCACTGCCGGTGATCGTCGATGTCACACCCGCCACCTGGTGCATCGACCCGGATCTCGTCGAGGCCGCCATCACACCGCGAACCCGAGCCATCATGCCCGTCCATCTGGGCCATCACATGGCCGACATGGACCGCATCATGGAGATCGCGAACAAGTACCACCTGGCGGTCGTCGAGGACTGCGCCCATGCGCCCGGGCAGCAATGGCAAGGGCGCGGCGCCGGCTGCATCGGCAACTTCGGATCGTTCAGTCACCAATCCTCGAAGATCCTCACGGCCGGCGAGGGTGGCACGCTGCTCACGAACGACGACGACCTCGCACGTCGGGCACACTCGATCATCGACTGTGGGCGAGCGAAGGATCCCGAGGAGAAGGAGTTCACGTTCGGCGCGAACTACCGGCTCGGCGAGCTGCACGCCGCCCTCCTGGGCGTCGCGATGGAACGTTTCCCGGCACAACAGGCCGAGCGCGCCGAGAACGGCACGCTGTTCGAGCAGCTGGTTGCGCAGGTGCCCGGGATCCGAGTGATGCCCGTCGACAGCCGTGTGACCCGTTGGTCGTTCTACAACTACATCCTGGCGATCGATCCCGACTCCTTCGCCGGTCGCACGAACGAGATCGTGTGTGCAGCCCTGGAGTCCGAAGGTATCCCCGCCGAGGTGCAGTACCCACCGATGAGCCGATACGAGCTCTTCCAGCCCGCGCTCTCGCGCCTGCCGGTCTGCGTCCAGTACGCCGATCGCCTGGACCCGCAGAAGATGTCCTTCCCGGTGGCCGAGGCGGCGGGGCTTCGCGAGTCCGTCTACTTCATGGAGAACGTGTTCCGCGACGGCACTCGAGGTATCGAGGACGCCGTCGAGGCGCTCGCGAAGGTGCAGCGCCACGCGGATGAGTTGTCGAAGGCCTAAGGAACAGCTTGACGCAACGTCCGGTGCGCCGGGTCGGAGGGATCACGCACCGATCCGGCGCCCGGATCCAAGCTCAGGCGCGCGGGAAGAACCGCGGCAGATGTCGTTCGTTGGCTTCGAGGAGCGCATCGAGCAGAGGCTCGGCGGTGTCGTAGTCCCGAACGAGCGGGTTCGTCATGAGCGCCTTGAGCGCAAGCGTTCGATCCCCGCTCATCGCGGCCTGAGCCGTGAGCAGCTCGTATGCCTTCGCATGCTGGACCAACCCGAGCATCTCGGGCGGGAGGGGATCGACCACGAGAGGATGAGCACCGTCGCGATCGACGCGCGCCGAGACCTCGACCACGGCGTCGTCCGGCAGGTTCGGGATGGCGCCGTCGTTGCGCATATTCACGACCTGGATATCGTTCGTCCCGGCATGGAGTGAGGCGACCAGCGCTGCCGCCGCGTCGCTGTAGAACGCGCCGCCGCGTTCTTCCAACAACTTCGGTTTCGTGTCGAGCGTCGGATCCATGTACAGCTCGATCAACCCCGCCTCGATCTCCATGACCTCTTCCGCTCGGCTCTTCCCCGTCCGCTGGTGCTGCAGGACGCGGTCGGTCAGGTAGTAGTAGTGGAGGTAATACGACGGGATCGCGCCCAACTGTCGGATCAGGTCCGCGGGCATGTCCGTCTCGTCCGCGACCTCGTCGATCTTGGTCTCCAAGATCTCGGGGAGCCGATCGACGCCGTCCACCAGCACCTTGCGCTCCCATGTCAGGTGGTTCAGGCCGACGTGCTCCAGTTGCACCCGTGCCGGTTCCACGCCGAACGTCGCGGCGAATCGCCGCTGGAACCCGATCGCCACGTTGCAGAGGCCGAGCGCACGATGTCCTTCGTCCAACAGCGCCTGCGTGACCAGACCGGTGGGATTCGTGAAGTCCACGAACCACGCTCCCGGCGCGCCACGTCGAGCCGACTCTTCCGCCAGTTCGAGTACGACGGGAACGGTACGCAGTGCCTTCGCGAATCCACCGGCACCGGTGGTCTCCTGACCGATGCTTCCGAACCGAGGCGGGATCGTTTCGTCTTGGAGGCGAGCTGCCTGACCGCCGACGCGGAGCTGGACGATCACGAAGTCGGCGCCCTCGAGGGCCTCGTCTCGGTCGCCGGTCAACTTCAGCGAGCCCGACCAGCCGACCCGGCGCATCATCCGCTGGGCGAGCCCTCCGACCACACCGAGGCGCTCGGGATCGATGTCCAGGAGCACCAGCTCGTCGACCGGGAGGCGGTCGCCTCGGGTCACGAATCCCTCGACGAGCTCGGGTGTGTAGGTGCTCCCACCACCGACGACCGCCACCTTCACACCCATGCGCCCAGCATCGTACACTCCCCGCGATGAAATCGTTAGGAAACTTTCCTGACCCATTCATCGCCGAGATCTCGGGCCAACCCGACGCGATCCGGCGAGCCGTCGCCGGGCTCAGGGAACAGCTCTCGGCGCTCGAGCGCGTGACCTCGATCGCCCCCGAGCGCGTCCTGGTATTCACCGGCATGGGAAGCTCCTACTACGCATGCCACCCCACGATCTCTGAGCTCGCCGCAACGGGTGTGGCGGCCGTTCATGTCGACTCGTCGGAGCTGCTCCACTTCCGAAGCAACATCCTCCCCGCGGCCAGCCTCCTCGTGTTGGTCAGTCAGTCGGGCGAGAGCGCGGAGATCGTTCGGCTCCTCGAGGGCATGGAACATGGCGCCGACGGACCACTCGTCCTCGCCGTGACGAACGGCCTCGACAACACGCTGGCAGGTCTGGCCGACGTGGTGCTGGACACCCGGGCAGGCGAAGAAGTGGGGCCGTCGACGATGACCTTCGCGGCCGCGCTCGTCGTGCTTGCGGCCCTCGGCCGGGTACTGGTGGGTACAGCGCCCACCGACGTCGTTCAACACCTCGCCGAGGGCGCCGAAACCGCCGCGACCGCACTCGAAGGACTGCTGGCTCGAACGAGCCTTCCGGACGAGCTGGCCGCATGGCTCGGCGATCGCCCGGCGTCCGTCATCCTCGGCCGGGGACCCGCTCGCGCCGCGGCGGAGATGGGCGCGCTCACCTTGAAGGAGGCTGTCGGGATGCCGATCGAGTCGCTCCAGACCGCCCAGTTCCGGCATGGCCCGCTCGAACTCGCCGGACCCGGCCTGGCAGCGTTGGTCATCGCCACCGAGCCGGAGACGCGTGACCTCGACGTGCGTCTGGCCGGAGAGTTAGCCGACGTGGGTGCCGCCGCGCTGGCCGTCGTCGAAGAAGGCGACGTGCCCGCGAACGTGACGCGGATCGAGATCGGACCGCTCGATCGAGCCCTCGCTCCCGCGGTGTCGATCGTTCCGGCGCAGTTGCTCGCATGGAAGCTCGCGGTCATCCAAGGCCGCCCGCCCGGCTCGTACGTCCGCGCTTCCAAGGTGACGACGCGTGAATGACGAGGGACCCCGCGTCGCGTTGACGTTCGACGCCGAGCATCCCGATCGCGCGTGGTGTCCGCCGGGGAACGTCGAGCGGATCCTGGACACGCTGCGAAAGACCTCCGTCCGAGCGACGTTCTTCGTGCAGGGTCGTTGGGCGGAGTCGCAGCCCGCGGCAGCCAGGCGGATCGCCGACGACGGGCATCTTGTTGGTCACCACTCCCACTACCACGCGCGGATGCCGCTCCTGCACGACGACGGGCTCCGCGAAGACATCCTCGATGCGCAGACGGTCATCGAGACCACAACGGGGAACGACCCGCGACCGTGGTTCCGCTGTCCGTTCGGCGCGGGCGCCGACGACGAACGCGTGCTGGGTGTGCTCAACGAGCTCGGCTATCGCAACGTTCATTGGCACGTCGAGCTGGAAGATTGGACCGCGACGCGCACAGGCCCGATGATCACCCGGGACGCGATCCAGGGCGTGCTCGACCACGGTGACGGCGCCGTGGTGCTCCTCCACACGTGGCCGGGAGGCACCGGAGATGCGATCGGCCCGATGATCGCGGGATTGCGTGAGGCCGGAGCCGCGTTCGTCTCGGTCGACGAGTTGGACGATCTCCCATGACCCGACGACCCGCGATCCTCGCCGTCGACGCCGGAGGCTCGAAGACCGACGTCGCGCTCCTGCGCCGTGACGGGACGGTGCTCGGAGCCTCGCGTGTTCGCGGCGGATGGCTCGACGATCGAACCTGGCTGATGCAACAACACATCGAGGAACGTCACCTGCTGCCCGTCGGCGTCGCGATCCAAGAAGCCGCACGCAAGGCTGGCATCGACGCCGACGGCGTACCCGTCGCCGACCTGGGGGTCTTCTGCTTGGCCGGCGCTGACCTCCCGTCTGACGACCGCCGGCTGCTCCGATGGCTCCGAGCGAACGCGTGGACCGAGACGGAAGTGCTTCGCAACGACACGTTCGCGGTGCTCCGCGCCGGCACGGAGCGCCCGTGGGGCGTCGGGGTCGTGTGCGGCTACGGCACGAATTGCTCGGCGGTGGCCCCCGACGGCAGGATCACGCGCTTCCCGGCGATCGGCCCCATCTCCGGCGATTGGGGCGGAGGCATCGAGCTGGGAGGGCTGGCCGCCTGGCACGCGGTTCGCTCTGAAGATGGCCGCGGCAGGAAGACGGCGTTGGAACGCGCGGTCCCCGCGTACTTCGGGCTGAAGCGGCCGAGGCAGCTCATGGAGGCCATCTACTTCGGACGGATCGAAGAGCAGCGGCTGGCGGAGGTGGCGCCGGTGCTGTTCCAAGCGGCCGTCGAAGGGGACGCTGTCGCTCGCGAGGTCGTCGATCGCCAGGCCGACGAAGTGGTGACGATGGCGGGGACCGCGATCCGTCGGCTGCACATGCGGCGGCTGGACGTCGACGTGGTGCTCGGAGGGGGGATCTTCCGCAACGGCGACCACGCGTTCTTCGACCGCATCGCTGCGGGCCTCCGTGAGGTCGCGCCCGCCGCCCAGGTTCGGGTGCTCACGGCTCCACCCGTCGTCGGCGCGGCGATGATGGGCCTCGACCGGCTGGGCGCGCCGAAGGCGGCCCAGGCTCGCGTGCGACAAGCCTTGACCCACGATCGTTTGGGAAACGAAACTCTCGTTCGACGGAAGGAGCGCTGAGCCATGTCCAAGATCGTCCTCGACGGCGTCACGAAGGTCTTCGGTAACGAAATCATCGCCGTGAATGCTGTCTCACTCGAGATCGGCGACGGCGAGTTCATGGTGCTGGTCGGCCCTTCCGGCTGCGGGAAATCCACGATCCTCAGGCTCCTGGCGGGCCTGGAGGAGGTCACGGCCGGCGAGATCACGATCGGCGACCGGCAGGTGACCGACCTCCCGCCGAAGGACCGCGACGTGGCCATGGTCTTCCAGAACTACGCCCTCTATCCACACATGACCGTGGAGCAGAACCTCGGCTTCGGTTTGAAGCTCCGCAAGACGCCGAAGGACGACTTGAAGCGCCGCGTCGACGACGTCTCGAAGATCCTCGGTCTGGAGCCGCTCATGGATCGCAAACCGGCAGCCCTCTCGGGCGGACAACGCCAACGTGTGGCGATGGGTCGCGCGATGGTCCGGGAGCCGCAGGCGTTCCTGATGGACGAGCCGCTGTCGAATCTGGACGCGAAGCTCCGCGTGCAGATGCGGGCGCAGCTCTCGCTGCTGCACGACCGTCTCGGCACGACGACGGTGTACGTCACGCATGACCAGGTCGAAGCCATGACGCTCGGGCAACGAGTCGCCGTGATGAAGGACGGCATCCTCCAGCAGGTCGATACGCCGCAGAAGCTGTACATGAACCCGGCGAACCTGTTCGTCGCGGCGTTCATCGGATCTCCCCCGATGAACCTGGTCGAGGCGACCGTCAAAGCGGGACGCGTCTCCTTCGCCGGCTTCGACATCCCGCTGCCGGAAGGGCACACCCTCCCCGAGTGCGAGGGACGAGCCGTGATCCTGGGCATCCGACCATCGGACCTCGAGGACACAGCGGTGTGGCAGGACGAGCGGTTGCCGAAGATCGACGTCACGGCCGAGGTGACGGAAGAGCTGGGATCCGAGGTGAACGTGATCTTCACCGTGGATGCCCCACCGGTCCTCACCGATGACACGATCAAGGCAGCGTCCGACACCGGAGAGGCCGACGACATGTCGCTGATCGCGGACCAGAGACCACGCGCGCGTTTCTGCGCCCGCGTCGACGCCCGCACGACCTGCAAGCCCGGGCAGAAGATCCAGCTCACGATCGACCCTGCGCGGTTCCATTTCTTCGACCCGGCCACGGGTGCGGCGATCGAGGTCGGCCGAGCCGTTCCCGCCGGCGTCTGAGATCCGAGTCGTCCGAGCTCGAGGTCGGACGGACGTGGGATGACGGCCATCCTCGGCGGTGTGGGTGCCGCGTGCTGTTGGACGGTCGCCATGCTGTGCTCGTCGCGCGCGAGCCGTGTCAACGGCGCGGGACCGGCACTCGCCTGGGTCATGCTCGTTGGGCTCGCGATCGTCGTTCCGTTCGTGCTCGCTTCCGGATCTCCGCCGACCGGCTCGGCCGCGAAGTGGCTGCTCCTCGCCGGAACCGGCAACCTCGGTGGCTTGCTCCTCGAGTACTCAGCCGTCCGGACCGGCAAGGTGGGCGTCGTAGCGTCCATCGCTTCGACGGAAGGGGCCGTGACCGCGGTGATCGCCGCCATCGCCGGCGAGCCGATCGCCACGGCGGTGGCAGCCGTCCTCGCTCTCATCGCCGGTGGCATCGTGCTGGCCTCGCTCGGGGAGAACCACGACCGCGGTGAGGACAGGCCCGCAACGCGAGCCGTGCTGCTGGCTCTCGGGGCGGCACTCGCCTTCGGCGTGGGTCTCTACGCGGCCGGCCACGTGAGCGACGACGTTGCCCTCCCCTGGGTCGTGCTCCCGGCACGCTTGCTGGGCGTCGCGGTCGTCGCGATCCCGCTCGCATCCGTCGGCAGGATCCGGATCGCCAGAGCCTCGATCCCGCTCGTTGTCGCCGCGGGCGTGGCGGAGGTTCTCGGCATCGCGTCGTTCGCTCTGGGTGCTCGAGATGCGATCGGGGTCACGTCCGTACTCGGCTCGCAGTTCGCGGCGTTCGCTGCCGTCGGCGCCTACTTCTTGTTCGGCGAGCGCCTGCGTCGGGTCCAGGTCGCGGGCGTGGCAGCGATCCTCGTAGGCGTGGTGTTGCTCCCCGTCCTCCGCGCGTAGAGCGGTCTCGGGCGCCTCGACGATCAGATGCGCGAGATGATCCCGGCGAGGAGGGCGATGCGCGGGACGATGCTGGTGAGATCCAACCACTCCGCCGGCGCATGATCGTCGCCGCCGACCGGCCCGAGACCGTCGATGGTCGGCGTGCCGGCCGCCGAGGTCGTGTTCGCGTCGGACGCTCCTCCGGTCGCCGCGTCATGCAGCGGGAACCCGAGCTCGCCGGCGACGCTCACGGCGATCTCGACCAAACGCGCGGCTCCTTCCTTCTTCTCCATCGGTCGATGCCAGCCCTGTCCGATCACCTCGGTCGTCACGTCGGGCACGACATGCTCGGCGCAGATCCTTTCGATCTCGGCCTCCGCCGCTTCGAGGGCAGCCAGCTCGGGCGAACGCAGATCGACCTGCAGCTCACACCGTTCGGCGACGACGTTCGTCCTCGTGCCGCCGTGGACCACTCCGACGTTCACCGTCACCCCCGGCCAGCGATCGTTCAATCCTTGGAGCGCGACGATGGCATGCGCGGCATCGAGCACCGCGTTTCGGCCTTTCTCCGGCTCGACGCCGGCGTGGGCGGCGCGCCCTTTGAACACGATCCGGTAGTCGGTGATCCCCTTTCGCGCAGAGACGATGTCGCCGTTTGCGCGCGCTCCCTCCAGGACGAGTGCCGCGTCGTGTTGGGGCGCCAACTCGCGGATCACCGGCCTCGAGAACGGAGAGCCGATCTCCTCGTCTGGGTTGCAGACGTACGTGATAGTTCCGTGCCCGTCGTATCCGGCTTTCTGTAGCGCTTCGATCGCGAAGAACCCCGTGAGCAACCCGCCCTTCATGTCCGAGACGCCGGGGCCCCGCGCGATGTCCCCCTCGATGCGGAAGGGCCGCTCCTCGACGGTTCCCTCGTCGAACACCGTGTCCATATGGCCGACGAGCAGGACGTCCGGACCTCCGGCGCCTCGCAGACGGCCGATCAGGAGGTCGCCCAGCTGGGGATCGTCACCGTCACCCGGCTGATGTTGACGACGCTCGACCTCCCATCCGTTCGCCTGGAACCGCCGCTCGCAGAGGTCGGCGATCTCGTTCACCCCGGCCGGCGTGTACGAGCCGCAGTCGACGTTCACCATCGCTTCGAGCGCGGCGACGAACTCCTCGTAGCGCGGCGTAGCGATGTCGCGTAGGGTCCCAGCGTCCACGCGGGGCAGTATATGGAGCCCCGCCGCGGAAGCGAGGAGGGTGCGTGGCTACAGATGCCGTCGGAGCGATCGTCGACGAGGCCGGAGGTCGGATCATCGTCGGGGCGATCGACGTCGACCCACCTCGCGCCGGAGAGGTTCAGGTGCGGATCGTCGCGAGCGGCGTCTGTCACAGCGACCTCTGGGCACGCGACAACGGGAACTGGGGAACGCCGTTCCCACTCTTGCTGGGGCACGAGGGCGCCGGGATCATCGAAAAGGTCGGAGACGCAGTCGACGGATTGCGCGTCGGCGATCGGGTGGTGCTCTCCTGGGCCGTGCCGTGCGGACACTGCCGCTCGTGCCTACGAGGTCAGCCGCGGCGTTGCGCGCACGCGTGGAACCAGCCGTCCCGTTTGCGGCGTGCGCGCGATGGCGCGCCGTTGTTCGGGGTGCTCGCGTGCGGAACGCTCGCCACACGAACGGTGGTGCACGCGGCGCAAGCGATCCCGCTGCCCCCCGAGATCCCGCTCGATCGAGCATGCCTCTTGGGATGCGGCGTGTCGACGGGCGTCGGTGCCGCGATCCAGACCGCGAAGGTCTGGCCGGGAGCAAGCGTGGCGGTCATCGGCCTGGGCGGTATCGGCCTCGCCGCGATGCAGGGGGCGAAGATCGCCGGAGCGGAACGTTTGATCGGTGTCGACATCGCTGTCAACAAGCTCGAGTGGGCGAAACGGTTCGGCGCCACGGATGTCATCGATGCCTCCGCATCCGATCCGGTCGAGGCCGTACGGGACCTGACCCTGGGCGAAGGCGTGGACGTGGCGTTCGAGGCAACCGGGATCCCGCTGTGCGTGCGTCAAGCCGTCGAGATGCTCGCCTATGCGGGCACGGCAGTGGCGATCGGTGTTCCGCCCATGCCGAGTGAGCTCTTCCTGCCGTGGAACGGATCCGATCACGCGGCCTATCCCCACAAGGCGAGCCTCCTGATCACCGACGGAGGCGACCCGATCCCGGCGGAGGACTTCCCGGAGATGGCGCGTTGGTACCTCGACGGTCGGCTGGACCTGGACGGGATGGTGACCCGGCGACTGGGACTCGAGGATCTCGACGAGGCGTTCCGCGCCATGCTCGCCGGTGAGGTCGTCCGGTCGGTCGTGATGTTCGACTGAGGCTCCAGCGGTAGCATCCCGCGCCATGCGGTCATCAGAGCTCAACCCCGGATGGTGGGTCATCTCCACCTTCACGGTGTTCCTCACTCGCATGTTCTTCCGTGTGCACGTCGAGGGAGCGAACCATGTCCCCGCTCGCGGCCCGGCGATCGTCGCCTTCAACCACGTAAGCGTCCTCGACGGACCGGTGCTCGGCGGTCAGGTGGCCAAGCGCCGAGGACGCGAGTCGCGCTTCCTCGTCGCCGCCGAGGTCTTCCAGACGCGCGTCTTCGGTTGGGTCCTTCGAACGTTCGACCAGATCCCGATCCGGCGGGGTCAGGGCGACGTCGGGGCGCTCGATGAAGCCATCCGCACCGTCGCCGCCGGGGCGATCGCGGCTATCGCACCCGAGGGGCGCGTCAATGAGAACGGGGGGGCGGAGCTTCTTCGGATCCGCCGCGGCGTGGCTCGTCTTGCGCTGAATACGTCCGCTCCGGTCGTTCCCGTTGGGATATGGGGCACGCAGAAGCGCTGGCCCCACAGCGGATTGCGGTACGGGCCACCTTGGCGTCCGAAGCTTGCGTTCGTGTTCGGCGACCCCCTCCTGCCGAGCGGCGACCCGACCGATCCCGATGACATCGATGCCTTCACGGATCGGGTTCGAGAGGCGATCGAGATCCAGGTCGATCGAGCGCGGGCGATCGCGGAGCGGACGTGAGCCGACCCTGTCACCTCAAGCGCGGGCGCCCTCGCGACCGACCAGTGTTCAGCGCGTAGCCCGCCCACCCTCCGAGAAGGCCTCATGCCTCGGCAAGCATCGGAGGAACCACGCGGCCGCGAGATGTCCGACTCGTTCCAGCGCGCCGGATTCTTCGAACAGGTGCGTGGCACCGGGGATGACCTCGATTCGGTGCTCGCAGCGCATCCGTCCCACGGCTTCTCGGTTGAGGGCGAGGACCTGTTCGTCGTGTCCGCCGACGATCAACAGCGTTGGGGCGGTGACTCGTTCCAGACGCGCATCCACCAGATCTGGCCGTCCGCCTCTCGAGACGACGGCGCGGACGTCGGCAGACGGTTCTGCGGCGGCCCACAGGGCGGCCGCCGACCCCGTGCTCGCCCCGAAGTAGCCAACGGGGATCCCCCTCGTCGCTGCCCGGCGCTCGGCCCACTTCGTGACCACACTCAGGCGACCCCCGAGGAGCGGCACGTCGAAGACCGATCGCCGATCGGATACCTCCTCCTCGCTGAGGAGGTCGAAGAGCAGGGTCGCCAATCCCACTCGGTTCAGCCCGGAGGCGACGGCCATGTTCCGCGGGCTGAGCCGGCTGCTCCCGATCCCGTGCGCGAAGATGACCAACCCGTACGGGGCCTCTGGCACGCAGAGGGTCCCGCTGAGATCGACTCCGTCCGTCGCGATGTCGACCCGCTCATTTCGCAGGTGTCGTACCGATCCCTCCGCCGTCACGTCCGTCACCTCTCGATGATCGAACACGAAGTGGCCGTGATCCGCTCGACGGAGCACGTGTGTGCCGCACGTGCGGCACACGAGTGTTCGAGCGTCGTCTCGCTCGGAGTATCCGAGTTCGGCACCACAGGCAGGACAGAGCAGTAGTGCGCGTCCGGTGTCGGGTGGGATCGTCATGGTCCATCACCTCCCAGCGTCATCCTGCGATCGCTTCGCGATCGCAGGACCTGCCGATGGTCCCCATTCCGACGGGCCAGGTCCACGAGTCGCCTGGCCACCCACCGGGCCCTCGGGCCTGGAAAGACGAAGGGCCGGCCCGCAG
>JBOGVK010000198.1:0-1668 GCA_050692375.1 Actinomycetota bacterium | reverse complement strand
TCGCCTACTGCCGGATCGGAGAGCGTTCGTCCCATACGTGGTTCGCGCTCCAGGAGCTGCTCGGCTACGGCAACGTCAAGAACTACGACGGATCGTGGACCGAGTACGGCTCGCTCGTCGGCGTGCCAGTGGAGCTCGGGTAGTCATGGGCGAGCTGGAGAAGATGCTCCAGGCGAACGAGACGTTCGCCACGGGCTTCGATCAGGGGCGGCTAGAGATTTCGCCGAGCCGGGGAGTCATCGTGCTGACGTGCATCGATGCTCGGCTCGACCCTGCGAAGATGCTCGGCCTCGAGCTTGGCGACGCACACGTTGTCCGGAACGCGGGAGGACGGGCCACCGCGGACGCCATCCGATCCATCGCGATCTCGAGCTGGTTGCTGGGACCGCGAGAGGTCGCGGTGATCCATCACAGCGGCTGCGGGATGACGTTGTTCACGAACGAGGCGCTCCGCGACAAGATCCGCGACGAGAAGGGGGTCGACGTCGGGGAGACCGACTTCTTCCCGTTCTCGGACGTCGATCAGAGCGTGCGGGATGACGTCGAGCGGATCCGAGTGGAGAAGTCGTTGCCCGAGGACCTGGCGGTGTCCGGGTACGTGTATGACGTTGCCACCGGCCGGATCCGAGAGGTCGTTCCGGCGGGATAGCCCTGCGCTCGTGCGCCAAAGAGGCCGGGGCCTGCGGGTCCCGGCCTTCAGCCCATAGGCTCCAGCCATGTTCAACCTCCCCGGCCTCCGGCTGATGACCGACGCATCCGCGGCCGCATGGGTCGAGGAAGCGCTCGCGAGGTGGCCGCAGGGAGAGGGCTTCACCGTCGGGAGCCTCATCCCGGCCGGGTTCGAGGCTTACGCACGGATCCTGCACCCCATCCGGAGGGTCGAAGGCGATGTCGGCACGGCGAGATGGGCGGATCTCGCCCGTGAACGAGGCAAGCGGATGCATCCGCTCGTGTCCTTCGAAGCGCTCGTCGGTGGGCGCGATCGCGAGGAGATCGAGGATTGGGATGACCTCGTACCCCTCGAGGAGCTCCCAGAGAGAGAGGCGATCGTCCTGGCGACCCACCTCGGTCCTCTCACGGCCGACCCGGACCGCTGTTGGTTCGCCCTCTGGAACGGCTACGGGTCGTTCGGTCCGCCCGGCGGCTACTCGTACGTGGTCGAGCCTGACGGCTCCTGGCTCGTTCAGGATGACACGCGAGCGGACGCGCGAGCGTTCTTCGAGGAGTTGGCTCGGTATCCCCTCGTTCGCACGCTCTGGAGTCGCTCCCAGCCGTCGTTCCCGGGGCGCGAATACCTGCTCTTCCATGGATCGCTCGATGCGCTCGAGAGCTTCCATCTCGGCATCTGGTGGCAGCCGCCCAACCTCTGGTGGCCGGACGACCGGGCCTGGTTCGTCGCGACCGAGATCGACGGCTACGACACGTTCGTGGGCGGATCGCGACGATGCATCGAGGCCGTCGTTGCATCACCCGATCTCGAGGCGCTCCCGATCGACGCAGACGCGTGGTTCGGACCGTCTGACCCGTGGAACCCGGCGCCGTGGGATCGATCCATGAGGCCCTTGGCGCGAATCCGACCTGCGCGGTGGACTTTGAACGTACGCCGCGGGTAGGCTGTGGAGGTCGGTTCTCGGACCAGCGCGGGGAGAATGAACGTGGCTGTCAGCC
>JBOGVK010000197.1:0-3308 GCA_050692375.1 Actinomycetota bacterium | reverse complement strand
ATCCGGATGGGGGAGCCCACATGGCCGTGACCGAGGCTCCGTCGAAAGAGCTTGCGCCCGAGCCGGAACGCGGGCGGCTGCTCGACTGGTTGAAGACGACCGACCACAAGAAGATCGGGATCCTCTACCTGCTCAGCAGCTTCTCGTTCTTCGCCGTGGGCGGTGTGTTCGCGCTCCTCATGCGAACCGAGCTCGCGCGGCCCGGAACACAGATCTTCCATCCGCACGCGTACAACCAGCTCTTCACGCTGCACGGCACATTGATGATCTTCCTGGTGATCTTCCCGCTGCTCGCGGGATTCGGGAACTACTTCGTGCCGCTGCAGATCGGGGCGCTCGACATGGCCTTCCCGCGGATCAACGCGCTCTCCTTCTGGCTGCTGCCGTTCGGCGGGCTCACGATCCTGTCGGGTCTCTTCGTGCCAGGGGGGGCGGCGGCTGCCGGATGGACCGGCTACCCGCCGCTGTCCGAGCAGATCGGCACCGGCCAGGACCTGTGGATCGCGGGCCTCATCATCGTGGGCACGGCCTCGATCCTGGGCGGTATCAACTTCATCGTCACGATCCTGCGTATGCGCGCGCCGGGGATGACGATGATGCGGATGCCGGTGTTCACGTGGAGCATCCTCGCCACATCGCTCCTGGTGGTCTTGGCAGCGCCCGTTCTCACTGCCGGGCTGATCATGCTCTTCGCCGACCGGCGGCTCGGAACGGTGTTCTTCGATCCGAACCAAGGCGGCGTCGTGATCCTCTGGCAGCACGTGTTCTGGTTCTTCGGGCATCCCGAGGTCTACATGCTGATCCTGGGCGCGTGGGGCATCGTCACGGAGGTCCTGTCCGTGTTCTCGGGCAAGCCGATCTTCAGCTATCGAGGCGTGATCCTCTCGTTCCTGCTGATCACGGCCCTCTCGTTCAGCGTCTGGGCGCACCACATGTTCGCCACCGGCGCCGTCGAGCTGCCGTTCTTCAGCGTCACGACCGAGCTCATCTCGATCCCCACCGGCGTCCTGTTCTTCATCTGGCTCGGCACGCTGTGGAAAGGGAGGCTCCGCTTCGAGCCGCCCATGCTCTTCGCGCTCGGCTTCATCGCGATGTTCCTGATCGGCGGGATCAACGGCGTGTGGGCCGCCTCTCCCGCGATGGACTTCGCGATCACCGACACCTACTGGGTCGTGGCGCACCTGCACTACGTGTTGTTCGGCGGGACGATCTTCGGCGTCATGGCGGGGATGTATTACTGGTTCCCGAAGATGACCGGCCGGATGCTCTCGCGCAAGCTGGGCATCTGGCAGTTCTGGCTGCAGCTGGGCGGTTTCAACCTCACGTTCTTCCCGATGCACATCCTCGGGCTCAGGGGGATGCCACGTCGGATCGCCGACTACGCGCCGGACCGCGGGTGGAGCTTCCTGAACCTCATCTCCACGGTGGGCGCCTTCGTGATCGCGATCGCGATGATCGTGTTCTTCGTCAACATCTTCGTCACGCTTCGCAAGCCACGGTCCGCGCCGGATGATCCGTGGGAGGCCAACACCCTCGAGTGGGCCACGTCGTCGCCACCTCCGCCGCACAACTTCGATGCGTTGCCGCCGATCCGGTCCGATCGCCCCGTCTACGACCTGCGCATGGCGGAGAAGGAGGCGGGCGGATGAGCGCAGTGGCTGTGCCAGAGGAGCGTTCCCAACGCGAGATGAGCGGGCCGGTCCTGGGGATGGTCCTGTTCGTCGCGTCTGAGGCGATGTTCTTCTCGGCGTTCTTCGCCGGCTACTTCACGATCCGTGCCAACGCGAAGGCATGGCCCCCTCCGGGGATCCCACACCTGAAGATCGACGTCGCAACGATCCTCACCGTGCTCCTCGTCGCGAGCAGCGCGGTGATCCAGCTCTCGATCCGATCGATCCGAAGAGGCGACCCGCGGAGGGCCGTCGTCTTCCTCGGGGTGACGATCGCCCTGGGCATCGCGTTCCTGTTCCTGCAGCTCTATGACTACTCGCAGCTCGGGTTCGGCGTGAAGGACGGCACGTTCGGCACGCTCTTCTACGTGATGACCGGCATCCACATGGCGCACGTGCTCGGGGGCGTCGTCTTCCTCTCGATCGTCTTCGCCCAAGGGTTGGGCGGATCGTTGACGCCGTCGAACCATGACTCGCTCGCGGCCGGCGCCATCTACTGGGATTTCGTCGACGTCGTGTGGATACTTCTGTTCACGACGTTCTACTTGCTGACGCCGAGGTGATCGGATGAGCACCCTCTCGCGGATCTGCCTCTCGCTCACGGCCTTCCTCGCGGTCGCGGGCACCGTCTACGGGCTCACGAGCCACGAGCCGGCCGGCACGACGGCGCTGCTCGTCGCCGCGGCGACGTTCTGCTTCCTCGGGATCGTCTCGCGGATGGTCGCGCGTCGCGAGGCCGGGTCGGAGTCCGAAGAGGTGGAGATCCCCGTGAGCCCGACGATCTGGCCGTTCGGGTTCGCGATCACCGCGGTGATCATCGCGCTCGGGCTGATCGTCAGCGGGTGGATCCTCATCGTCGCAGCGATCGCGTTCGGGCTCTCGGCGGCGGGGTGGCTCCGCGACGTCTCGCGCTCAAGGGCGCACGCCGGACATCCGTAGCAGGTCGGTCAGCCCCGGATCATCAACCAGCCGGTCACCGCGAGGAGCGTCACGATGACGACCAGGAACACCGTCGCGTGGTACTGCGTCGCGCTCGGGGCGGGCAGCCGAGCCGGGTTACAGCTCCGGCAGACCGACTCGCCCCAGGGGACGCGCTGGTTGCACCGGATACAGCGGTCGTAGCGGTCGCGGGTCCCCTTCACCATGCGTGCCTCCCTCGGGCCACGTTCATCGGGCGAGCATCCTGTCCACCACGAGCGCCGCGAACAGCGCCGCCAGGTAGACGAGCGAGTAGTGGAAAAGCCGGCGGGCTGCCGCCGTGTCCGCGTCGCGCCGGAACGCCTCCGCCCGCCACACGAACGCACCGCCGAGCCCTGTGGCGCTCACCGTGTACACGATGCCGGCCCCGTTCCACAAGGCCGGGCCTACGCTCACGACGACGGTGGCCACTGCGTAGACGAACGCCTGGTTCGCGGTCCGTTGCACGGAAACGACCGCCGGGAGCATCGGGACACCCGCCCGCCGGTAGTCCCGGCGAAGCAGGGTGGCGAGGGCCCAGAAGTGCGGTGGGGTCCATAGGAAGATCACCGCGGCGAGCGTGAGCGCGGTCGCGTCGAGCCGTCCCGTGGCGGCCGCCCACCCCACGAGCGGGGGGAAGCAGCCGGCGGCGCCACCGATGACGATGTTCTGGGTCGACCG
>JBOGVK010000196.1:0-22336 GCA_050692375.1 Actinomycetota bacterium | reverse complement strand
GGTTGGCCTGGGGATCTGTCATCCCTGCACGTCGTTCGACAAGTGGCGAGTGATCCCCGTGCTGGATGAGGACGACCGGGTCGTGGACGCGATCGCGACCTTCTTCTAGAGCCTCGTACCATGTCCCGGATGTCGGTCCGCCTCAAGCCCGCCGCGCTCCTCGTCGCGTTCGCGTTGTCGGTCGCGTCGTCCGCGCCGGCGTTCGCCCGCGCACCCGCCACTGCGCTGACCCTGACGGCGTCCTCGACGAGCGTGCCGTTCGGCGCATCCGTCACGTTCACCGTGGCGGTCGTGCCGCCGACCGCCGGCGTCGCGGTGAGCATCCTCGACGCCTCCGGGTCGATCCTGGGGTCCGGAGTGACGGTCGCAGCCGGCACGTTCACGGCAGACGTGCAGCCCGACGCGAACCTGGTGGCGCACGCAACATCGAGCGGCGTGGAAAGTGCCTCGCTCTCGGTGGGCGTGCGGCCAGTCGTGACCCTCGCGTCGGGCCCTGTCCGCCTCTTCGACGGTGTGACGGTCCGCGGCACGTTCAAGCCTGCGCGGCAGGGGATCGCGGTGTCCGTCGAGCTTCAGCATCGGGGCGAGGTCGTGGCTACGAAGCGCCCGGAGATGAACGCGCAGGGACGCTTCCACACCACGTTCCGCGTGCCGGAAGCCGGGGGCTACCGCGCCCGAGCCACGCTCGATACCGCCGATCTGTTGCCGGGACGCGCGACGACCACACCTTCGGTCACGCCGCTGCCCAACCTCGCCACCGGTGCCCACGGGCCCTTCGTCCGGCTGCTGGAACGCCGGCTCGTCGAACTGCACTACCACCTCGTCGGTGTCGACGAGGCGTTCGACTACCGAACGGCGGATGCAGTGCTCGCGTTCCGCAAGGTCCAAGGTATGGCGCGGACGACGAACGTGGATGCCGCCGTGTGGCGTGCGCTCGGCTCTCCCAAACTCTTCGTTCCGCGGAACCACGACCACGGCTTCCACATCGAGGTCGATCAGACGCGGCAGGTGCTCGCTACCGTGCGGGACGGTCAGGTGGAGGCGATCTTCCACGTGTCGACCGGGAAACCGTCGACCCCGACGAACGACGGATCGTTCCATGTGTCGTCGAAGCTCGCGGGGTTCAGCCAGGAGGGCCTCTACTACCCCAGCTTCTTCGACGGCGAGCGGGCGATCCACGGGTGGACGGACGTTCCGACGTACGCGGCCAGTCACGGATGCGTACGGGTTCCGTACTGGATCGCGAAGTGGATCTTCGCGCTCGATCCCGTCGGAACCCCGGTCATCATCTACCACTGATACCTCAAGCAACGACCCCTCACGTGCCGAGAACTCCCCTATACCTCGGATCCCAGGAGGGACCATGAAGGCTGGCAAGATCTCGTATGCAGGCGTCGGCGTCGCCGTAGGCGGCGTGATCGGGTTCCTCGGCGTCGTGGTCGGGTGGTTCAAGTTCTCCTTCCCACTCGAGCATGGGACCGCGACCGTGACGCTTCACGGAACGGCCGACTGGACCGGAACCGCGGCCATGATCGCCGCGTTCGGTGCGTTCGCGTTCGGCGGCGCGTACCTGTTGGTCGCGGACGTGAAGCTCAAGAAGCTCACGAGCATCCTGATGGGCGCCTCGTCGGCGTTCCTGCTGATGTTCTCGATCTACGGCTACACGCGCATCAGCGATGCGGTCGGCGTGCCGGCGACTCAGTTCACGTCGGGCGCGGGCAAAGGCATCGTGCTTTCGTTCGTCGGCGGGGTCATCGCGCTTGTCGGCTCGTTGCTGGCATCGCGCGAATCGACCGAGTCGCCAGAGGTACAGGCAGAAGCCGAAGCACCGCCGCAGCCCGCAGGAGTCGTCGAGGCCTGAGCGCTGCTCCGATAGGCTGAGCCTCCATGTCGGAGGCTCAGGTCGGCGCACGTACGTGGTGGTCCCGCCCCGGACTCAACGTCCGGGGCGGTCGACTGTCGATCGCCGGTCGCGACGCGGAATCGCTCGCTCGTGAGCACGGGACGCCGCTGTATGCGCACGACCTCACGCGCGTCGCCGAGCAGGTTCGAGCGCTTCAGGCGGCGTTCGCCGAGGCGGGTCTCGACGGGCGGATCCGTCTGGCGCTCAAGGCGCAGCACGAGCCCGAGCTCCTTCGTTTCGTCCGCGCGTTGGGAGCTCCGGGTTCGCCCGAGAGCGTCGGCATGGATGTGTGCTCACCGGGGGAGGTCCGGTGGGCGCTCGAG
This sequence comes from Actinomycetota bacterium, assembly GCA_050692375.1. Classification (GTDB taxonomy): domain Bacteria; phylum Actinomycetota; class UBA4738; order UBA4738; family HRBIN12; genus JBBQVZ01. The sequence goes on along the minus strand of JBOGVK010000196.1, from coordinate 20,110 downwards.
CACGGTTGGCGAGAAGACGAGATCAGCTACACGGGCACGAACGTGTCGGAGGCGGATCTCGATGTGATCCTCGCGCATCCGGGCGTTCACCTGAACGTCGACCTGATCACCCAGATCGAACGGGTAGGGCGCCGGGTGCCGGGACGCACGGTCGGGATCCGGGTGAACCCCCGCGGCGGCGCCGGATTCGAAGGTGGAGGTCACACCCTCTACTCCGGGCCAAGGCCGACCAAGTTCGGGGTGTTCGCCGAACGGCTGACCGAAGCACTGACCGTCGCTCGGCGGCATGACCTCACGATCGACACCGTGCATTGCCATGTCGGCGACGGCTATCTGAACGATGGTCTCCCCGACTTCGACGGCGTCGTGCGGCGCGTGGCCGAGATGGTTCAGACGCTGCAGGGCGAGGGCTGTCCGATCGTCGAGGTGAACACCGGCGGGGGGCTCGGCGTGCCGCAACGCGCCGAGGACGAACCCCTCGACCTCGATCGTTGGGCCGGGGTCCTGGCCGAGCACCTCGGTCCGCTGGGCGTTGCGATCGGCACCGAGCCCGGTGACTTCCTGGTGAAGGAGTGTGCGATCAACCTAGCGGAGGTCGTGACGGTGGAAGAGCGCGACGGGTTGCTGTTCATCGGACTGGATGTGGGCTGGAACGCGATGGGGGAGCGGTTCATCTACCGGGCGCTGGTCGATCTGGTGCTGTGTCGGGCCGCGGACGCGCCGCCCGCTCGCGACGTCACGATCAGCGGGCATATCAACGAGGGTGACGACCTGTTCGCCGAGGACCTTCCGTTCCCCGAGGTCGTCGAAGGCGACATCGTGGCGGCCATCAACGTGGGCAGCTATAACGCGTCCATGACCTCCGAGCATTGCTTGAGACCTGCGGGCAAGGCCGTGTTCTTCGCCGACCGGATCTGATGGATATGCTCCCCGCGATGTCCGATGGGCGATGAACGGGTGCTGATCCGCGCCGGGCGTCTGGTCGACGTCGAACGCGAAGAGGTTCTGACCGATCGCGTGATCGCGGTCGAAGGCGACCGGATCGTGGACGTGCTGAGCGAGGCGCCGGCCGAGACCGGATCGCCGACGATCGACCTATCCGCCTACACCGTTCTCCCGGGCCTGATGGATATGCACGCGCACATGATCGGCGAGATGGAGACCGGGCTCGGCTACGCCTCGCTCGTGATGCGAACGGCGGCACAGGAGGCGATGTCGGGTGTGCGGAACGCACGTGCGACGGTCGAGGCCGGGTTCACGACCGTGCGCGACGTCGGCACGTTCCGCGCGTTCGTCGATTGTGCGTTACGCGATGCGATCGACGCGGGCGACACGCCCGGCCCGCGCATGATGTGCGCAGGCGCGTTCGTCACCGTCTCCGGCGGCGGGGGAGACGTCACCGGGCTGGCGCCCGACGTGGATGCGACCGTGCCGATCGATCTTCGGTTCGGCGTCGCGAACTCGGTGGACGAGGTTCGCAAGCGCGTTCGCAAGATCCTGGGCGGTGGCGCCGACTTCATCAAGGTGATCGCGACCGGCGCGGTCCTGACGGAGGGCACGTCGCCGGGTTCGCCCGAGTTCAGCGAGGACGAGATCCGCGCGGCGGTCGAGGAGGCGGGGCTCTACGGCACACACGTGGCAGCCCACGCGCACGGCGCCGAGGGGATCAAGCGCGCGGTGCGCGCCGGCGTTCGCTCGATCGAGCACGGGTCGCTCATGGACGATGAAGCGATCGACCTCATGGCGTCGCACGGCGCGTACCTGGTGGCCGACGTCTACGACGGCGACTGGATCGCCGAGGAGGGCGCGCGCGGCGGGTGGTCCGCCGACGTGATGCGCAAGAACGACGAGACGACCGACGCGCAACGCGAGGGGTTCGCGAAGTCGGTGAAGGCCGGCGTCAGGATCGCCTACGGCACGGACAGCGGCGTCTACCCGCACGCGTGGGTCGCGAAGCAGTTCGCGTATATGGTGCGGTTGGGGATGACGCCGATGGAGGCGATCCGCAGCGCAACGGTCGTCGCCGCAGAGCTGATGGGCTGGCAGGACCGGGTGGGTTCGATCGCCCCGGGCAAGCTGGCCGACATGATCGCGGTCGAGGGCGATCCGCTCGACGACGTCTCGGTGTTGGAGGACGTCGCACTCGTGATGAAGGGCGGCGCGATCCTCAAGAAGAACCGGCGATGAGCAGCTACGATGCGATCGTCGTCGGTGGCGGCCACAACGGCCTCGTCGCCGGCTTCTATCTCGCCCGAGCCGGCCTTCGAACCGTCATCCTGGAACGGCGCGACATCGTCGGCGGCGCGTGCGTGACGGAGGAGTTCGCGCCCGGTTATCGAGCGTCGACGGGCGCCTACGTCCTTTCCATGCTCCGCGAATCGATCTGGCGCGACATGCGGCTCGTGGAGCGGGGCATCCAGGTCGACGCGGCAGGCCCGACGCTGAACGTCTTCCCCGACGGCGCCCACTACTACCTCGGCGACGATATGGACCTCACGCTCCAGGAGACGCGCCGTTTCTCGCGACGTGACGCCGGAGCTCTCGTGCGGCTCGAGGAGGATCTCAGTCGGTTCGCCGGAGCGGTCGTGCCGTACTTCGAACGTACCCCTCCGGACCCGCGGATCCGGAGCGCGCGCGACCTCCGCGAATCGGCACGCGCCGGTCGGCTGGCCCTGCGCCATCGGCGTGATCTGTTGGATCTGGCATTCCTGTTCACGACGTCGGCGACGCAGTTCCTCGGGGAACGGTTCGAGTCCGACCATGTCATGGCCGCGCTCGGATGGCATGCGATCAATGACAGCGTCGCAGGACCGTCGACGCCGGGAACGGCGTTCGTTTTGCTGCACGATCATGCGAGCGAGGAGACGGGTGGAGGTCCCCGCGCGTGGGGGTTCGTTCGCAGCGGTATGGGCAAGCTTACGCACGTGATGGCGGACGCCGCTCGAGAGGCCGGCGCCGAGATCCGAACCGATGCGGAAGTGGAGCGCATCATCACCATGAACGGACGAGTCACGGGCGTCGCGCTCGCGAACGGCGGGGAGGTGCGAGCGGCTCGTGTGTTGTCCAACGCCGACCCCAAGCGGACCTTCCTGGGACTGGTCGAGGAACGCGATCTTCCTGAGTCGTTCCTCGCTTCGATCCGCGCGTATCGCTGCATGGGGACGAGCATGAAGATCAACCTCGCGGTTTCGGACCTCCCGATGGCGCGCGATCTGCCCCAAGGGGGTGTGCAGCCGTATCACACCGGGATCATGGAGCTGAACCCGTTCATCGCCGACATGGACATGCAGCAAGCGCGGGCGCGCGCCGGCATCGCCGCCGACCCGGCGCACATCGAGCTGTGCTTCCCGACCGTGCACGATCCGTCGCTCGCGCCGGAGGGCAAGCACGTGATCACGATCGACGTGAACTCGCAGCCGTACAACCTCCGTCACGACGCCTGGGACGACATCAAGGAGGCGCGGGCCGACGCCGTCATCGCCCAGCTCGCCGACGTCTTCCCGAAGCTCCCGGATCTGATCGAGCACCGGCAAGTGTTGAGTCCGTTGGACCTCGAGCGGCTGATCGGGCTCACCGGGGGACACGCGCTCCACGGGGACATGTCGCCCGATCAGCTCCTCTTCATGCGGCCGGTGCGCGGTTATGCCGACTACCGCACGCCGATCGACGGCCTGTATCTCTGCGGGGCCGGAACGCATCCGGGGGGCGGCGTGACAGGTGCGAATGGGCGCAACGCTGCCCGAGAGGTACTCAGGGACGTCCACCGAAAGATTCGCGTAGGTCGCCTCCAGCCCCGGAAACTGTCAGCTGTCAACAGTTGACTTGTCGCTGGGAACTCCCCTAGGGTCCGCGTCAGGAGTTTCTGCGCCGATCGGAGGGGCGATGCGGAGATCGTTGGTGGTGGCCGCAGCCGCGGTTCTGGCTTTGGTGGCGATGATGTCGACCGGATCGGCACACACGACCGGATCGAGGCGGCAGACGGCCCCGATGCATACCGCATCTTCCGAAGGTGTGCCTCGCCTGAGTCACGTCTTCCTGATCGTGGGAGAGAACACCGACTATTCGGATATCACGCCGAACTCGGTGCCGTACCTGTACAGCCTGAAGAAGCGCTCAGCATGGCTCACGGACTACTTCTCGCTGCACCACAACTCTGCCGGAAACTACGTGGGCATCACGTCGGGGCAGTACACGATCTGCGAGCAGCAGGATGTCAACCCTGGTGTTCCGTGCATGCAGGATGTTCCCAACATCTTCACCGAGATGGACGCTGCGAACGAGTCCTGGCGGACCTGGGCAGAGTCGATGCCCTACCCGTGCACGACGGTTTCGACCGGCAGCGACCGGAACCTCAACTTGTACGCCGCGTATCACATCCCGGTGTTGTACTTCTCCAACATCAGCGCCGCCGAGTGCAAGTCCTACGTCATCCCGACGGGGACGACTGACCCCAACGACATGACGTACCTGAACGACACGCTCGCTAGGGGGCACACGGTCGCGACGCGGAAGATCGCTCGGTTCAATCTCATCATCCCGAACAAGTGCGAGGATGCCCACGACGTCTGCCACCAGTCTCCGGTAAACGGCAGGCTCAAGCAGTTCGACGACTTCCTGCGCCGAGAGATCCCGCTCATCGAGCAGTCGCGATCGTTCGACGACCACAGCCTCATCGTCATCGTCTTCGACGAGGGGAGCGGCGGCGCCGTCGGGACACCGCCCAAGCAGGTCGTGATGATGATGATCGGCGGACGGATCTCGCCGGGGGTGTACGGCGGCCGATTCGATCACTACAGCTTGTTGCGCACGCTGCAAGACGGATTCGGGCTGCAGCCATACCTCGGTGGAGCCGCGTCGGCCGATCCCATCAACACGGTGTGGAAGTGATCGTTGTGTGACTGACGTTCCGCGGATCGTCGTGACGCCGCCGGGCCCGAAGACACGGGAGATCCTCGCTCGACAGGAGCGGGTGCTGTATCCGGGGCTTGCGCACGGTCTGGGGCCGTTCGTCATCAACCGGAAGTCCGGCTGGGAGATCGAGGACGTCGACGGCAACGTCTACCTCGATTTCATCAGCGGCATGGCCTCGGTGCCGTTCGGCGCGACGCGCCCCGATCTTCTTGAGCCCGTGATCGAGGCGCTCCGCCGATACGGCAACGAGGACACGCACTACTACTCGCACGAGTACGTGCTGCCGCTCGCTCAGGAGCTGCTCCAGGTCGCGCCGACCGGGATGGCACGGGTCGACATCGCGCTGAACGGCACGGAGGCAATCGAGACCGCGATCCGGTTCATGCGCCGAGCGACCGGTCGCCCGATCGTCATCGGGTTCATGGGTGGGTATCACGGCGAGACGGGCACGGCCGGCGCGATCGGCGCGGAGACGTCCGATCTCTCGTTCGGCTACCGCGCGTTGATGCCGGGGTTCGCCCACGTTCCGTATCCGAACCCGTACCGCACGCCGTTCACAGCGCGCCCCGGTGGCACCGGGGACGGCACCGTCGACTACATCCGCGATCACCTGCTCTACCACGCGATCGATCCGCGCGAGGTGGCCGGCTTCGTCATCGAGCCGGTGCTCGGCAGCGGCGGATGCGTCGCTCCTCCCGATGAGTTCTGGGTCGCGCTCGTCGAGCTCTGCCGCGAGTTCGACTTCCTCCTGTGCGCGGACGAAGTGAAGACCGGGTTCGGACGGACCGGGCATCTGTTCGCGGTCGAGCGCTGGGGTGTGCAGCCCGATCTCATGGCGCTCGGCAAGGCGATGGGCGGAGGGATCATGCCGATCGGCGCGGTGCTCGGGACCGAGCGCGCGATGGGCTTCGATGACGTGTCCACGGGCTCCACGTGGTCGTGGCTGCCGGCGGCATGCGTCGCCGCGCTGGAAACGCTCCGCGTCCTGCGCGACGAGCCGATCCTGGAACACGTGCGCGAACTTGACGCGGCAGCGCGAGGGGCGCTCGAACCGCTCGCCGAACGCTACGACTGCATCGGAGACATCCGTATCGCCGGCTGCTTCATCGCGATCGAGTTCGTGAAGGATCGGGTGACGAAGGAGCGGGATCTCGACCTGATGGAGCGCGTCGCGTGGGGCTGCATCCACCGGGGATTGCTCGCCGACGCCAGCACGACGTCGTTGAACCTCCAGCCGTCCCTCGTCACGCCGATCGACGTGTTGGAGCAAGGGATCGCGATCGTAGACACGTCGATCGCGGAGGCCGTCGGCACGGCGTGAGTCCTTGGCGGTTCCGTCAGCCCTCGACGCTGAAACGCGTGAGCACGGATGCGGCGATCGCGTCCTCGTCCAACTCGACGCCGAGACCGGATCCTCCGAGCGGTCCGACCATCCCGTCGGTGTCCATCGTGATCGGCGTGGTCACACCGAACTCGAACTCGTCCGAGGGTACCGCGCGTTCGAAGAAGTTGGTCCTGCCGAACGCGAGCATGACGTGAAGGTTCGCGGCTTGCACCAGCGTCTGACCGTAGCTGGTCAGCTCGACGTCCAGACCGAACGTCTCGGCGACCTCGAACAGCCGGAGGGCAGACGTGATCCCTCCCGCGAACGTCACGTCGAACCGCATCGCGGACCAAGGCGGGTCGCGGAGGACCTCGGTCACGATCCGCGGATCCCAGATCGCGTCTCCGGCCGGGACGATCGCGACGCGTCCGCCGCGAACGAGTCTCCGGTATCCCTCGAGATCCGGATCGGGGAGCGGCGCTTCGAACCAGCGGACCCCCAAGTCGCCCAGCGCGTCCGCCATCCGTTCAGCCGACGCGCGATCGAGGCATCCCTCGGCGTCGTAGATCAACGCCATGTCGTCGCCACCCGCATCGCGGGCCGCTCGGATCGCCTCGAGGTCGCGGTCGGCGTCGCCCCATGCGTGGATCTTCGCTGCGGTGTAGCCCTCGGCACGCCGGCGAACGACCTCGTCCCCGTATGCGGCCGGGCTCTCCAACGTCGGCAGCGAGGCGTACGCGACCAGTCGATCGTCATCCGATCCAGCGCGTTCGGGTGCGACCAGCCGGTGGAGTGGCAGGCCGGCTCGGCGTGCCGCCAGATCCCACAACGCGATATCGAGGGCGGACCGAACTCCGGGCATGTCTGCCGCGGTTCCGTGGTCGCGGATCTCGTCCCAGATGGCTCCGCGCTCGATCGGATCGCGGCCGATCAGCCGGGGGGCGACGGTCCGGAGCGTCTCGAGGGGAGCGAGGTCGAAGGCGCCGTAGGAGTCGGAGTCGAACTGACCCAACCCGACGCCGCCGTCAGCGTCCGTCACACGTACCAGCGTGCTCGTCGTGAACGGGGCGGGCGATCGGCCCGTGTACGCGTGGCGCGGCAGGTCGGGCCCGAGCGCGAGCACCTCGACGCGTTCGATCGGAGACCCGGGTTGCTCCACTGCTTTGGTCAACGGTAGACAGTAGGCTATCAAGCCGTCTATGGGACCCGCTCGCGACCTCGCCGCCTGGACCGAACTGGCCCGCCGGGAGTTGGTCGACCTGGTGGGGATCACCTCGTTCTCCGACCACGAGCATGAGGTCGTGGATCACCTGGTCGCGCGCTGCGACGCGCTCGGGCTCCCGGTTCGCCGGCAACCGGTGGACGGATCCGCGGACAACCTGCTCGTCGGGTGGAGCGAGCGCCCCGAACTGTTGCTGACGGCGCACGTCGACACCATCCGTCCGACCTGGGAGTGGGACGGAACGGTGGAGGTCCGGGGCGATCTGATCTACGGCCTGGGCGCGCAGGACGACAAAGGAAGTGTCGTGGCGGCGCTGCTCGCGCTGCTGATGTCGCGAGAGGACGGCGTCCCCGTCGACTCGATGCCCGTCGCCGTGGGCCTCTGCGTCGACGAAGAGCGAGGGGGCAAGGGATCGCTCGCGATGGCGAATCATCTCGCGCCGCGGTTCGTCATCGGCCTAGAAGGGACCGCGCTCGGACTGGCGCTTGCCGAATGTGGGTTCGTCGAGGTGTGGGTGCATGTGAAAGGGCGAGCCGTGCATGGCGCGTTGCGCGAGTTGGGAGACAACGCGATCGAGAAGACGCTCGAGCTCGTGGCCGAGATCCAGGCGCATCCCGGTTCGGCGCACGAGCATGCGTTGTTCGGGCGGAACATCCCGATGGTGTGGGAGATCCGCGGCGGTCAACCGTTGAACGTCGTTCCCGACGCCTGCTCGGTCCACCTGGATTGGCGGATCACGCCCGGTGGGCCATCGGCCGCTGAGCTGTTCGACTGGGTGGTCGAGGCCGCCGGCCGCGTTGACGGAGAGGTCGAGATGGTGGAGGTCGTGGAGCCATTCGAGACTCCGCCGGACTCCGCGCTGGCCGAGGCGCTCGCCCGGGCGATCCGTCGAACGACCGGCGCGTCGCCGGTTCGTACCGGGATGGTTGCGTGGACGGACGCCCACAACTTCGTCGACCACGGCGGGTCGCGGGCCGTAGTGTTCGGTCCTGGGGACCTTCGGAACGCGCACCGTGCGGACGAGTTCGTTTCGTTGACCGATGTCGTGACCTGCGCTGGTGTGCTCGCCGACCTGATCGTCGACGCTTCCGGGCTCGTCGGGGGCGTGCCGTGAGCGGGTCCTACGACGCGGTCATCATCGGCGGCGGTCACAATGGGCTGGTCGCCTCGTTCTACTTGGCGCGCGGAGGACTGCGCACGCTCGTGCTGGAGCGTCGCGACATCGTCGGTGGGGCATGCGTCACCGAGGAGTTCGCGCCCGGGTTCCGGGCGTCTCCCGGCGCGTACGTACTGTCGATGCTGCGCGACGCTGTCTGGCACGACATGCGATTGCAGGAGCGTGGTCTGCACGTTGATCAGGCGGGCCCTTCGCTCAATGTCTACCCGGACGGACAGACGTTCGTCCTCGACGGCGATCGCGCGCGGACGGTCGACGCGATCCGGCCACTGTCTCCGCGCGACGCTCGCGCGTTCCCCGACTATGAGGCGGCGCTCGAGCGGATCGCCGGTGCGCTGATGCCGGTGTTCGACTGCACACCGCCGGATCCACGGATGAGGAGGGTGCGAGATCTGCCGGGGTTGCTGCGGCTCGGACGGCTGGCGTTCCGACAACGTCACGACCTGCAGGAGGCGTCGTTCCTGTTCACGACGTCGGCGAAGCAATACCTGGACGAGCACTTCGAATCCAACATGGTGAAGTCCGCCCTGGGATGGGAATCCATCAGCAACACGCTGGCGGGGCCGTCGACGCCGGGAACCGCGTACGGCCTGCTGCACGAGGCCGTTTCGGGCGGCTCTGGCGGTGGGATCGGATGGGGGTTCGTGCGGGGAGGTATGGGGACGGTGACGGGGCTAATGGCCGACGCGGCACGAGAGGCCGGAGCAGAGATCCGGACTGGCGCTGAGGTGGCGCGCGTTCGGACGGTAGGGAGCCGCGCGACCGGCGTCGTGCTGGTTGACGGCGAGGAGATCGGGGCCACACGCGTGTTGTCGAATGCCGACCCCAAGCGGACGTTCCTCGGGTTGGTCGGGGAGGAGCAGCTGCCGTCCGACTTCGTGGGATCGGTGCGCGCATACCGCTGCGAGGGTGCGAGCATAAAGATCAACCTGGCCGTCGCCGAGCTGCCTCGGGTGGGCGGGCTCGTCGCGAAAGTCGATATCGACGGCGTGCAGCCCTACCACCGGGGGTTGATCCAGATCGCGAAGCCGCTGGCGGACCTCGATCAGGATCAGGCGTCAGCGCAGGCGGGTGTTCCCGCCGAGGCCGCGCATATGGAGCTCTGCGTTCCCACGGTGCACGACCCATCCCTCGCGCCGGACGGCGCGCACGTCGTCACGATCGGCGTGCGGTCGCAGCCGTACCGGCTGCGCGACGCAGCGTGGGACGAGATCAAGGAGGACGTGGCGGATCGCGTGATCGCCCACCTCGGGACGTTCGTCCCGAACCTTCCGGGCTCGATCTTGCACCGCGAAGTGCTAACGCCACTCGACCTGGAACGTCGGTTGGCGCTCACCGGCGGACACCACCTGCACGGCGACATGTCGCCGGACCAGCTGCTGTTCTTGCGGCCGGTCCGCGGTTACGCCGACTACCGGACGCCCGTCGATCGCTTGTATCTCTGCGGTGCCGGCACGCATCCGGGTGGCGGTGTCACCGGCGCCAACGGACGGAACTGTGCGCGTGAAGTGCTCCGAGACGCGAAAGGAAGGGGCTGATGCTCGATCGGTTCGAGGAGCTCGCCGAAGGCCTGAACCATCCGGAGGGCGTGGCATGGAACCCGTTCGACGGGCTGATCTACGCCGGAGGAGAAGGCGGAGAGATCTACGCGGTCACCCTGGACGGTGAAGTGGAGCAGCGTGGGTCGACCGGGGGCTCCATGCTTGGACTGACCGTCGACGGTGCAGGTCGCGTCTACGCATGTGATGCCGGCAAGGGCGAGATCGCACGGATGGACCCCTTCACGGGAACGTTGAACGTCTATGCCCGAGGCGTCGCTGGCGAAGGCCTCGACACACCGAACGTTGCGGCCTTCGGTCCGGACGGCATCCTCTACGTCACGTGTTCGGGCGAGGACGGCCGTCCGGAGATCGTGCGGATCCTGCCCGGTGGGAACACTGAGCGGTGGACCGTTGCCGTACCTCGATATCCGAACGGCTGCCTGGTCACACCGGACGGATCCGCACTCGTCGTCGTCGAGGGCAGAGCCGAGCGTGTGGTCCTCGTACCGATCCTTCTCGACGGATCGGCAGGGGAGCCGGAGCTCGTGGCCGAGCTTCCCGACACCGATGCCGACGGGATCTCGCTCGCCGCAGACGGCTCGTACTGGGTCACGCTCTACCGCCCGGACGGTTTGGTGCGCATCGCGCCGGATGGGTCGGTCGAGACGATCGTCGATGACCATCTCGCGTCGCACTTCGACGCGCCCACGAACATCGCGTGGGTCGGCGAGGCCCTCGATCGGGCCGTGGTGGCGAACGTCGGCGGCCGGTTCCTGTCGATCGGAGACGTCGGTGTTGCCGGTCAACCGCTCCACTACCCGGAGGTCTCGTGATGGCTCGTTTCACCGACCGAAACGTGATCGTGACCGGCGCCGCGCAAGGGATCGGGCGCGGCATCGTCGAGGCGTTCCTCGCGGAGGATGCCGGCGTCTTCGCCGCCGACATCCGCGCGGACGGCTTGGAACGGATGCGCGCAGCCCAGGCCGAGCCTGAGCGCGTTCTCACGCATGCCGTCGATCTGGCCGACTTCGATGCAGCGAAGGCCATGGTGCACGCGGCGATCGAACACCTGGGCCGGATCCACGTGTTGGTCAACTGCGCGGGCGTCATGCCGGATGGACCGCTGATCGACGTGACGCAAGAGACGTTCGATCTGACGTTCGCCGTCAACACGCGCGCGCCGATGGCCGCGATGCAGGTCGTCGCGGCTCACATGGCTGAGCAAGGCGGAGGGGCCATCGTGAACGTCGCGTCGGCGAACGCGTTCAAGAACGAATCGCCGGAGGCTCCCTACAACGCCTCGAAGGCGGCGCTCGTCGCGCTCACGAAGGCCGCAGCGCACGAGTGGGGGCACATGAACATCCGAGCCAACTGCGTCGCGCCAGGTCAGACCACGACGCCGGAAGAGGAGATCGAGATCGCCTCGGACCCGGGTGAGGCACGCCTGCAGCACGAGTACCTCCGCCGGATCCCACTTCGGCGGGCGGGTTCGCCTCGTGATCAAGCGATGGCGGTGTTGTTCCTGGCGTCGGACGATGCCGCGTGGATCAGCGGGCAGACGCTGATCGTCGACGGTGGCGAGCTGGGGGGCGGCGACTGGTACGACCCGGAAGACGCCCCGCCGGTCCCCGGCGACTGAGCTTCGTGGCCGGTCCGACTTCAGCGTCGGCGCGAGCCACCCTCGACGGGTGCTCCTCGATCCAGGAGCGAAGCAGGCTCCGCCGGGGGGTCCGCCGCCACTTCCGCTATCGCGTCGGCGATCGCGCGACAGCTCCAGCGGAAGAGGTCCGGCGGCATGTTGAGCGCAGGCTGCAGCCGGTAGACCCACTTGCCCCATTGCGTGATCGCAACCACGCCGCGCCGCAGCGCCGCCAGATGAACGGCGCGATGGAACGCCGGCGCGGGAGCGATCGATCCCTTGTCTTTCACGAACTCGATGCCGACGAGCGCGCCGGCCGCGCGGACGTCACCGACCCGCTCGTGGCGCTCAACGAGCGGCCCCAGCTCCTCGAACGCGATCGCCTCCAGCTGCTTCACGTTCGCGAGCACGTCGTCGGCCAGGATCGCGTCGATCGACGCGAGCGCGCCGGCGGCTGCGGCCGGGGTCCACGCGAACGTGCCTCCGCCGTGGATGTCCGAAGAACGCATGACGTCGTCGGTCCCCAGCACGGCCGCGATCGGCTGCCCGCCGCCCGCGAACCCCTTGCCTAAGAGCATGATGTCGGGCTCGAGGTTCCAGCGCTCGCTCGCGAACATCGTGCCGCACCGACCCATGCAGGTCTGTACCTCGTCCAAGATCAACTTCCAACCCCATCGGCGGCACATCGCTTGCAGGCGATCCCAGAACGCCTGTGACGGAACCAAAACGCCGCCTTCGCCGAGGACGGGCTCGATCAGAACTCCCGCGATCTGCTCGGGCTCGACCTGATGGACCAGGACCCACTCCTCCAGATAGTCGAGGTAGAGCGTGTCGTCGAAGGGCCCCGGCCCCCGATGGAACGGCGCCCGGAACCGGTTGGGGTAGGGCGCGAACACCAGGCCGGCCACGTATTGCGCGTTCTGCGTGGTGACCTCGGCGAGATCGGTCGACGCTCCGGCGGTCAGATACGTGGTCTCGCCGTGGTACTGGCCGTAGAACGTCAGGATCATCGGCCGCCCGGTCGCTTCTCGTGCCAGCTTCACCCCTGTCTCGACCGCGAGGGTTCCCGAGACGCCGACGGCGACACGCGTGATCCCGGGCGGTGTGACCTCGATCAGTCGTTCGGCGAGCGCAAGTTGCGGTTCGTTCGGGACGTAGTCGGTGATCTCCATGCCGTAGCGGAGCTGCGCCTCCATCACCGCATGCTGGACCTCCGGAGGCGTGGCTCCGAGAGGGGTCGAACCCCAAGCCGAAACATGGTCGGCGAACGTGTTGCCGTCGACGTCTTCGATGAGCCAGTCAGTCTTGCGCGCCTCGACGAACGGGACCTCGTCGTGATCCGTGAGAGAACCGATGAGGACTCGGTCGAGCCGCTCGAAGAGTTCGAGGCTGCGAGGACCGGGAAGTGGGGTCCGAACCTCGGGGAATCCGCCTTCGACCACGCTCGCTCCGCCCCTGTCTTGCCCTGCCGGTGGTAGACAGTTTACAGTTCTCCCCGGCGCTCATCCTAGCGCAGACGGGATCGGGTCTTTCCTGACCCGCCGGGAGGAGGATCGGTGAGCGAAACGACCGGCGCGGCGACGCTCCGTCCGCTCGACGCTCCACGCTCTCTCGCCGAGGACGCGGCGGACCGCATCCGCGAGCAGATCTTGGCCGGAGGTTTCGGTCAAGGCGAACATCTCGTCGAGGCCCGGATCGCGCAGCAGCTGAACGTGAGTCGTGGCCCGGTGCGCGAGGCCTTCAAGCTCCTGCGAGCGGAGGGCCTGCTTCTCGAGGAGCCGCGTCGAGGAACCTTCGTGGTGAGCCTCGCCTCCGAGGACGTGCGTCAGATCTACGGGCTGCGAGCCGCGATCGAGGGCCGGGCAGCGCGACTGCTCGCCTCGAGCGCAGACCAGACGGCGATCCAGCAACTTCGGTCGCTACTGGCGGTGATCGAGGAAGCTGCGCGTGCAGGAGATGCGGCGGCCGTCTATCGGGCCGACCTCGCGTTCCACGACGGACTCTGCCGACTGTCCGGTAATGCGCGGCTGCACGAGGTGTTCGCCCGGTACGTGCCGATGCTCCGTGCATTGCTGCGGCTGGACGAACGCGTCCACGAGTCGCTCGATGTGATCGCCGCTCAACATCGACCGCTCGTCGAAGCGATCGAGGCTGGCGACGTCTCCGGCGCGGTGGCATGCGCCGAAGAGCACTGCGACCAGGCGGGCGAGCTGATCGCGAACTACTTGGAGGCGCTGCCGGATCGTTGATTGGGCCCGAGCGTCGGCCCGAGCCGGAGCCTAGGTGCGGGGAGGGAACGTCATGACGAAGCGAAGGGTCATGGGGGTCGGGGTGGTGTGCTTGTTCGCCATCGTCGCGGCGGCGTGCTCCGGCGGGTCCGGCGGTGGATCGGCGGGAGCAAGCGCGACGAGCGGCGCGCCCTCGGGCACGCTCCGGCTCTTCTCTTACAGCGACGGCTTCGCGCCTGCGTACATGAAGCGCTTCAAGGATCTCTATCCGAACGTGAACCTCGTGACATCGGCGTTCGGCAACGGCGACGAGGCGGTCGCGAAGATGCAGGCAGGTTTCCAGGCGGACGTCGTCAACAGCTGTGTCGACGAGAACACGCTGACGATGGTGCAGGACGGGCTCTATCAACCGCTCGATCTCTCCCGGATCCCCGACTGGAAGAACGTCTTCCCCGCTATGAAGGACCTGCCCGGTGTCTCGGTGGACGGCAAGGTGTACATGATCCCCGTCGACGCCGGGACGGCGGGGATCATGTACAACGCCGACGTCGTGACCACCCCGCCGACCTCGTGGCTCGACCTGTTCGATCCTCAGTGGGAGGGACGCGCGTCCATCGAGGACAACTCGACGACGGCCCTCGACATCGGGGCGCTCGCGAACGGCATCGCGGACCCGCTCTCGATGACGTCGGACCAACTCGGCACGGTGAAGGACTTCTTGATCGCGCACAAGGGTCAGTTCCGGTCGTACTTCCAGTCGGACTCGGACATCACGAACTTGTTCAAGTCCGGCGAGGTCGTGATCAGCTCCGGCTACCCCGGGACGACCGAGATCATGCGGCGCGACGGCCTGAACGTGAAGTTCGCGGTCGCGAAGGAAGGACAGATGCTCTGGACCTGTGGGTACGGCATCGCGGCCGGGGCTTCGAACATCGATGCGGCGTACGCACTCCTCAACTATTACTTGGATTGGCACCAAGAGCTCTTCGAGGCGAAGACATGGAGCTACGAGGTGGCCAATGAGCTCGTGCTCAAGCATGCGTCCGCTGCGTTGATCCAGGCGGCCTCGCTGGAGGCGCCGAACAGCTTCGCGAACGCGATCCCGGCGAGCCCGCCGACCGACCGGCAGGCGTGGACCGCGGCGTGGCAGGAGGTGAAGGCGTCCTAGTGTCGAGAGTCGTGCCGGTCGCCGCAGCGGAACCGATCATCGCGTCGTCCGTTCCGACTCGGATCCGGCTGCGCCGCCGGACCGGCCTTACAGGACGTGTCGGCTTCGTCGCCTTCGTGTTGACGGTGCTGTACGGACCGCTGGTCCTGCTCGCGGTCTTCTCGTTCAACAACTCGGTGATCATCTCTCTGCCGTGGTCGGGCTTCACCTTGAAGTGGTATCCGCTCGCGTGGGACAACCCCGTCCTCCGAGGTGCGCTCTACAACTCGATCGTGGTGGCCTGCATCGTCGCTCCGAGTTGCATCGTCATCGGGACGCTCATGGCCTTCGGGCTCACCCGGTTCCGGTTCCGGCTGCGCGGGACGATCGGCGGATTGGTCGGCGCCCCGCTGATCCTGCCATGGCTCGTGATCGGGATCGCCGCGCTCCTGTTCTTCGCTCAGCTCCAGAAGGTGTTTCCCTTCTTCCATCTGTCGCTTCGAACCGTCGTCGCGACGCAAGTGGTGTGCACGTTCCCACTGGTGACCGCGATCGTATCCGCGCAGCTGTTGCGATTCGAACGGGCACAGGAGGAGGCTGCGATCGACCTCGGAGCCACGAGGCTGCAGGTCCTGCGCTACGTGATCTTGCCTCATATCATGCCGGCCCTCGCCGCCGCCGGGATCTTCGCGTTCACGTGGTCGTTCAACAACTTCGAGATCAGCTACTTCACGATCGGCTTCCAGCAGATCTTCCCGGTGTGGGTGTACGGGACGCTGAAGAGCGTCAAGAACCTGCCGATCATCAACGCGATCTCGACTCTGATCTCGGGCGTGCAGGTCGCGATGATCGTGATCGCTTGGCGGATCCTGCGAAGCAGGGGCGGCGGGGCCGAAGCGATCCTCGGTGGCCTGGCGGCGGAAGTCGAGGCTCCCAAGAAACAGGATATGGGTTCCTGATGGCGGCGCCGGCCGCTGTTGTCGAGGCGGGCGTGGGGCGTTTGCCGCGCCGCCGTCGCCGGTTCACGCACTGGCCGTTCACCGCGCTCCCGACCGCACTCCTGCTGGTGTTCTTCGTCGCTCCGATGGTGCTGATGATCCAGATGAGTTTGTTGAGGTTCCCGCCGAACACCTCGAGCGGGTACACGTTGTCGCACTACGCCACCGTGTTGGGCGATCCGCTCTATCGGCGCATCGCCGTGAACACGTTCGTGATCGCGACGCTCGCGCAGCTGGTGATGCTGGTGATCGGGATCCCGCTCGCCTACCTGATGGCGTTCCGTGCTGGGCGCTGGGAGCTTCTCCTCCTCCTCCTCCTGGTGCTTGCCGACGAGTTGAACCCGATCGTGAAGATCTACGCCTGGCGGATGCTGCTGGGCCGCGAGGGCCTCATCAACTCGTTCCTCTTGGGGATCCATGCCATCCACGAGCCGATCACCTGGCTCCTGTTCAACCGCTTCGCGGTGGTGGTGACGCTCGCGGCGAGTTGGATCACCTACACCACGATCCCGATCTACGCCGCCATGAAGGCGATCCAGCCCGCGTTGTTCGAGGCCGCGGTCGACCTCGGCGCCGGATGGTGGACCCGGACGAAGCGGATCCTGATCCCGCTCGCGGCGCCCGGCATCTTCATCGCGATGATCCTGGTGTACATCCCGATGTTCACCGACTTCGTGACCCCGAGCCTGGTCGGTGGCACGAACTCGTACATGTTGGGCAACGCGGTCAACGACCTGATCTTGACGACGAACAACTGGGGCGACGGCTCGGCCCTCAACTTCGTGCTCCTGGTGCTCTCGGTCGTGGTCTCGGTGATCGCGTACCGCTTGGCGAAGATCAATCGGATCGAGGTGTGAGGGTGGCTGAAGCCAGCGAAGCTGATCCGATCGAGCGGGGCATGGGCGTCGCGGGCGAGATCGTCGTGCAGAACGCCACGAAGTCGTTCGGCAAGGTGGTCGCTGTGAGCGACATCACGATCCGTATCCCCGGCGGCGAGTTCTTCTCGATGCTTGGCCCGAGCGGGTGCGGCAAGACGACGACGTTACGGATGATCGCCGGCTTCGAGGAGCCCGACCGCGGACGGATCCTGCTGCAGGGACAGGACGTCACGTTCGTCCCTTCGGCCAAGCGCAACGTCAATATGGTGTTCCAGAACTATGGCCTGTTCCCACATATGACCGTCGCAGACAACATCGCGTTCGGGCCGAAGATCAAGAAGTTCAAGAAGGACGAGATCCATTCGCGCGTCACGGAGATCCTGCGGGTCGTCCGCCTGGAGAGGATGGAGGACCGGCGCCCGTCGCAGCTCTCCGGGGGCCAGCAGCAGCGCGTCGCGCTGGCGCGAGCCCTGGTCAACCGACCGGCGGCGCTCCTGCTTGACGAGCCGCTCGGTGCGCTCGACCTGAAGCTCCGCAAGGAGATGCAGCTGGAACTGAAGGAGCTGCAGGTCCGAACCGGCACGACGTTCGTCTACGTCACGCACGATCAGGAAGAAGCGATGACGATGTCGGACCGGATCGCCGTGATGAACGGCGGGATCGTCGAGCAGCTGGCCACCCCCCGCGAGCTGTATCAGCGGCCCGCGTCGTCGTTCGTGGCCGGGTTCATCGGCACCTCGAACCTGATCTCGATGCGCGTGGACCGCCGGGAAGGCGGGCTCCTGGTCATGGACCTTGGCGAGGGACAGCTGATCCTGGCGAACGATCCCGGTGAGTCGGGCGAGTCCGTCACGATCACGGTCCGACCCGAGTGGATCAAGCTCGCCGGCGACGAGCCGCGCGCTCGGGAATCACGCGTCGGCGTGACGGTCGTCGACGTGGTGTATCTGGGTTCGGTGACGCAGATGATCGCGGAGCTTCGCACAGGCGAGCGCCTCACCGTGCATCGTCTGAACGACGAAGTGGGCGCGGTGGATCCGCGTCCCGGAGACCGGGTAACGCTGCGCTGGGCGGCCGAGCACAGCTTCGTCATCGGCGACTCTGGGAACATCGACATCGCTGCGGAGGAAGGCGACCGGCTCGCCTCCGCGACGCAAGACTAAGAGAAGGAGCGACACGGATGACCAAGCTCACCGCCGAGGAGATCGTCGAGCTCTCGAAGCGCCACACGCTCTACGACTGGCAGGCGCAGTCCAAGGCCTCGCCGATCGCGATCGATCGCGCCGAAGGCATCTACTTCTGGGGTGTCGATGGGCAGCGCTTCATCGACTTCAACAGCCAACTGATGGGCGTGAACATCGGTCACGGCGATCGACGCGTGACGGACGCGATGCATAGGCAGGCCGAGCGCCTCGCGTATATCTCGCCGTTCATGGCGTACGAGGAACGGGCGCTCCTCGGGCAGAAGATGGCCGAGCTCCTCCCGGGCGACATCGAGAAATCCTTCTACACGCTCGGCGGAGCAGAGGCGAACGAGAACGCGATCAAGATCGCCCGCATGTTCACCGGCCGGCACAAGATCTTGGCGCGGTACCGCTCGTACCACGGGGCGACGTCGGGCGCGATGTCGCTCACCGGCGACCCACGCCGCTGGGCGAACGAGCCTGCGATGTCGGGGGTCGTGCACGTGCTCGACCCCTACCACGGTCCGCAACGGCCTGCGGACGACGCGGAGACGGCGCTCGCCCTGCTCGAGGAAACGATCCAGCTCGAAGGTCCGGGCACGATCGCCGCGTTCTTCCTGGAGACCGTCACCGGGACGAACGGGATCCTGATCCCTCCGGACGGCTACCTCCAGGGTGTTCGCGAGCTCTGCACGAAGTACGGGATCCTCATGGTGAGCGACGAGATCATGTGCGGGTTCGGTCGGACCGGTGAGTGGTTCGCGGTGAACCACTGGGACGTCGTCCCCGACATCATCACCTGCGCCAAGGGGCTCACGTCGTCGTACGCGCCACTCGGAGCTGTGGGCATACGTCCGGAGATCGCGGCTCATTTCGAGGACCACGTCTTCTGGGGTGGCTTGACCTACAATACGCACCCGGTGTCCGTGGCCGCGGCGCTGGCCACGATCGGCGTCTACGAAGAGGACGACCTCATCGAGCACACGCGGAAGATGGGCGATGTCATGGCCCGTCACCATCGGGAGCTGAGGGACAAGCACCCATCGGTTGGTGCGGCTCGCAACATCGGGTTGTTCGGCGCGCTCGACCTGGTGAAGAACCGCGAAACGATGGAGCCGATGTCGCCGTTCAACGTGACGAACGAGGTCATGGGGAGCATCAACCGGTTCCTGCTCGACAACGGCCTCTACACCATGATCCATTGGTGGACGCTGATGACGAACCCGCCGCTGCCGATCACCGAGGAGCAGATGGCGGAGGGGTTCGAGATCATCGACCGCGCGCTCGAGATCGCGGACGCCGCCGTCGAGGAGTAGGGACCCATCGTGGGGGAGCGGGCCGGGTTCATCGGGTTGGGCATCATGGGTGCGCCCATGGCTCGTCATCTCCTGGCGGCCGGGTTCCCTCTGACCGTGCATTCGCGGAGCCCGGTGCCGGTCGACGAGCTCGTGGCCGCGGGTGCCGCGCGTGCCGACGCTCCCGCGGAAGTCGCGCGGGCGTCCGACATCGTCATCACGATGCTGCCCGATACGCCCGACGTCGAGCACGTCGTGTTGGGTGAGGACGGCGTCGCATCGGGTATCGCCGCGGGCGGGTTGGTGATCGATATGAGCACGATCGATCCAGGGCCGACGCGCGCGATCGCGGAGGCGTTGGCATCTCGAGGAGTGGAGATGCTCGATGCGCCGGTCTCCGGCGGTGAGAATGGTGCGATCGACGGAACGCTCTCCATCATGGTTGGCGGTTCCGACCAGGCGTTCGCTCGAGCCGTGCCGCTGTTCGAGGCGATGGGCTCGAACATCGTCCACGTGGGTCCGAGCGGTGCCGGTCAGGTCGCGAAGGCGTGCAACCAGCTGGTGGT
>JBOGVK010000195.1:0-2290 GCA_050692375.1 Actinomycetota bacterium | reverse complement strand
GTCCAGGTACTGCGTGGTGAGCAGCACGTCGGTCCCCCGCTCCACCAGCGACCGGATCGCGTCCCAGAGCTCGAGCCGGCTGCGCGGGTCGAGCCCGCTGGTGGGCTCGTCGAACAACAGCAGGCGCGGCGACCCCACCAGGCTCACCCCGAGGTCGAGCTTGCGCCGCATCCCTCCCGAGTACGTCTTGGCGGGGCGGTCGGCGTCGTCCTTCAGCTCGAAGCGCTCGAGGACGGCCTCGGCGTTCCGCCGCGCCGTCCCACGGTCCTGGCCGAGGAGCCGGGCCACCATCTCCAGGTTCTCCCGTCCGGTCATGGCCGTCTCGACCGCCGCGAACTGCCCGGCGAGGCCGATCGTCCGTCGCACCGCCTGGGGCTCCCGCCGCACGTCGTATCCCGCGACTCGGAGCATCCCGTCGTCCGGCGCGATCAGCGTCGCGACGGCCCGGACGAACGTGGTCTTGCCCGCCCCGTTCGGACCGAGCAGCGCCACGACCTGCCCCGGTGCAGCCTCCAGGTCCAGCCCATCGAGCGCGGCCGTTTGCCCGAACCGCTTGACGAGGCCTCGGGCCTCGATCGTGAGGGTCATCGTTGCTCATCTCCTCTCGAACAGCGTTCCACTCTGGAACGGCATTCTGGAGTAGGATGACGAGATTGTCAACCGGTGTTCGACACTGGAACGGTGTTCCATTCCCTGGTACGCTCACGCGCATGGCAGATCGGACGGAAACCGGGTCGAGCGAGGGCGCCGATGCGCGGACCCCGGAGCCGCCGTGGCGGGTCGCCACCGACGCGCGCCCGACCCGCAAGCCGCTCACGCGGGAGGCGATCGTCGACGCCGCGCTGCGGATCCTGGAGCGCGACGGCATGAACGCCGTGTCGATGCGCCGGGTCGGCGACGAGCTCGGGACGGGGGCCGCCTCGCTCTACTGGCACGTCCGAAACAAGGACGAGCTGCTTCAGCTCGTCTTCGAGCACGTGACCGACGAGGTCCAGCTCCCCGCGCCGGACCCGGAACGGTGGCGCGAGCAGCTCCGGTGGCTGGCCGAGGAGACGCGGGCGACGTTCAACCGCCATCGCGGGGTCGCACGGATCTCGTTCGGCCGGATCCCCGCGGGCCCGACGCTTGCCCGCCTGACCGAGTGGCTCTTCCAGCTCCTGCGCCCGGTCGGCATCCCGGACCAGGTCATCGCGTACTTCGCCGACCTTTCCGGCCTCTACGTGGGCGCATACGCCTTCGAGGAGAGCCTCGGGCTCGCGTCGCCCACCGGGGAGGATCTCCCACCCGAGGAGATCGTGCAGATGCTGCGCGACTACATCGCCTCGCTCCCCGAAGACCGGTTCCCGGCCACCCGCGGGGCGGCGGACGTGCTGTTCGGCGGCGACGCCGACGAACGCTTCGGTTTCGGGGTCGAGCTCATGATCCGCGGACTCGAGACCTACGCGGACAAGGAGGGTTGATGGCGATGCCGCCCGATCTGCGCACGAGCCACTCTGTCGACATCGACGCACCGATCGAGGACGTCTGGCGGGCGCTTACCACCCCCGCCGTCATCGAGCGGTGGTTCTTCGGCGTCCGGACCGTGACCGATTGGAAGGAGGGCAGCCCACTCGTGCACACCGGCGAGTGGCAGGGGAAGCCGTACGAGGACAAAGGCACGATCGTCCGCGTCGAGCCCGGCGAGCTCCTCGTCCACACGCACTGGAGCCCGATGTCCGGCCTCCCCGATCTGGCGGAGAACTACCAGGAGGTCACATGGGCGCTCGCGGAAGCCCCCGAGGGGACGCGACTCACGGTCTCCGAGACGAACCTCCCGTCGGAGCAAGCGAAGACCCTGTCGGACACGAGCTGGGTCGCGGTCCTCGGCAACCTCAAGCGGGTCCTCGAAGGGTAGGGTCGACCCTTCCTAGGCGGCGTATTCGAGGTAAGCAGGGTCGTCGGAGAGACGGGTATCGCCGCTCCCACCACCATGCCGACGGGATTTGACAGGACGCCGCGTCGAGGGTTTCAGTATTGCCATGCACGTGCGGATGCGTCCGTCGCGCAAGACCGTCTGGCTGCTCGGCGCCGCGACAGGTCTCCAACTTTCGTTCGGCCTTCTCACGGGCTTCCCGTCAGCCCTGGGCGAGACGCTCCCCGGGATCCGGATCCTCGATCAGAAGATCAGTGTGCAGCTGCCTTCGGGTGCATCGAGTGCAGAGGTGACGGTGACCTTGGCGAATGACGCTTCGGAAGCGATTCCACTGGCGCTTCGGGCTGAACTCAAGTCGGGAGAGGCCTCGATCACGAC
>JBOGVK010000194.1:0-14232 GCA_050692375.1 Actinomycetota bacterium | reverse complement strand
ACGCCGACGAACATCTCCACGAAGTCCGAGCCGCTGATCGAGAAGAACGGCACCCCTGCCTCACCGGCGACCGCACGCGCCAGCAACGTCTTGCCCGTCCCGGGAGGTCCGAAGAGCAGCACGCCTCGCGGGATCTTCGCGCCCATCGCCTGGAACTTCGCCGGGGATTGGAGGTAGTCCTTCACCTCCTCGAGCTCCTCGATCGCCTCGTCCACACCGGCGACGTCGGCGAACGTCGTCTTCGGCTGGTCCTTGTTCACCGTCTTGTGGCGGCTGCGTCCGAACTGCATGACGCGTCCCCCGCCACCTTGCGACCGGTTCATCACCCAGAGCAACACGCCGCCGATCAGGACGACCGGCAGGATCACGGTGATGAGCAGGTTGATCAGGTTGTTCGGTTTCTGCGGATCGACGTCGTACGGGACACCCGCGTCTCCCAACTGCTTCACCAGCTCGTCTTCGGATTCGGCCGCGTACCTGACCCGGTACGTCCCGCCGGACGCGTAATCGCCGGTGATGACTTGATCGCCCTCGAGGAACGTGGCCGAGTTGATGTCGCCCTTGCTGATGCCCGCCTGGAAGTCGGAGAGGGTGAGGAGTGTGCCGGGCTTCGGATGCCCCATCATGGAGATGACGAGCAAGAACCCCACCGTGATGAGCACGATCCAGAGCGTGGGCGTCCGGCTGATCTTGCGGAGCGGACTCTCGGGTTGGCTCAGCTGGGGCTCCTCGGAGTGGGCGGAGATGGCACGGGGCTCCGGCGCGCTGCGCACGGAGGCCCGTTGCCCGATGGTAACACCGGTAGGCCGTTCCGGATCGCCATGAGCGGGATCGCGATCACCGGATCCCGGTGTCGACATCGAGCGTGATCTGCGTGTAGGACCCGGTCCGAACCTGCACCGTCTGCGGGACCGGTGTCGGCGGCCCGCCTCCGCTCGAAGCGACCGCGATCACGACATACGTCCCGGCGCGAAGGTTCATGGTGAACCGGCCCTGCGCGTCCGTCGACACCGTGATCGTCGAGCCGTCCGTCGCCGTCGCCCGCACGTCGCCCTGGAACGGGCGATCGGGGCACGGGCTCGTGAGGCTCTGGACGGGGCATGTTGGGCCGAGCTTCGCGACGCCGCGGATCCCCGTCCCGGGCGGCACCTCTCGGTGGCATCCCGTGAGGACGAGGAACGCGATGATGAGCGCGGGGGCCGGTCGCCGAAGCATCCCGGTCGGACGACCTCCGATCGTGGTCGGTTCCCGCGGCTCAGCCGCCGCCGTACGCCTCGGGGCGGAGCGTCGCGATGTAGGGCAGGTTGCGGTACCGCTCCGCGTAGTCCAGGCCGTACCCAACGACGAACTCGTTCGGGATCTCGAAGCCCGTATAGCGGATGTCGAGCGGCACCTTCTGCAGATCCACCTTGCGCAGCAGCGCAGCGACCTCGAGGGACGCGGGTTTGCGCGCCCGCAGGTTCTTCAACAGGTAGTTCAGCGTGAGGCCGGAGTCGATGATGTCCTCGACGAGCAGCACGTCGAGCCCTTCGAGGTCGTGGTCCAGGTCTTTCAGGATCCTCACGACGCCCGACGTCTGGGTGGCCGCGCCGTAGGACGACACCGCCATGAAGTCGAACTCGAGTGGGAGCCGGATGTATCGCGCCAGGTCCGCCATGACGACGAACGCGCCTTTGAGCACGCCGACGAGCAGGAGCTTGCGGCCCGCGTAGTCCGCGGCGATGCGCTCGCCCATCTCGGCGAGCTTCGCCTGGATCTCGTCACTGGAGATGAGGATCCGGGCGATGTCGGGTTCGTAGGCCTCCACGTAGGTCGCCAGTGTAGAGAGCGAGGCCTGGTCGGTGAGCGTCACGCCTTCCCCTTTCCCGGTCGGGGCCGATCGATCACGTCGTCATCGGGGGAAGGACGAGTGAGATGAAGATACTCCCGGTCGCGCCGTGCTTTCAAACCGGAGGAGAGATCGCGCCGGCGGCCCGGCCGGCCGGCCGCCAGGTCTAGGATGGCGATCACGTCGGCGCGGGCGCACGGGACATCGCACGCGTACACCGCGTTCGCGACGACCCGACCGGCGATCGCGCGAGGGAGGTCGAGCAGCCGGATCGCGACCAGGTCCACGCCGTCGGGGCCGTCTTCGACGACGTCGGCGAGCACCGCGGACATCTGTCGCGTGAGCTCGTCGGCATCCTCACGCAGACCGGCGGCGGTCCGCACCAACGGCTCGCGGAGGCTTCGCCCCACCGCTCGTTCCAGCGCGGGCAGCGCGCGCAACCGCATGGCGTTCCGCAGGAACCTGGTGTCGGCGTTCGTCGGATCGATCCGCGGGCGAAGGTGCAGGGCGCGACAGAACGCCTCCACTTCGTCTCGCGTGACGTCGATCGCCGGGTTGACCCAGGTGCCGGTCACGGGCGCGATACCCCCCAGCCCGCGGATCCCGCTCCCCGTCACGAGCCCGATCAACACGGTCTCGGCCTGGTCGTCCATCGTGTGCCCGATGGCCGTCCTCGCGACCCCGGTTTCCCGCGTGACCTCCGCGATCGCGAAGAGCCGCTGTTCGCGCGCCCATGCTTCGACTGACGCGCCCTTCGCGGGGCTCGATGTGGCCGAGCGCAGGTGGAACGGAAGGCCGTGACGCGCCGCCGATCGCTTCACGTACGCGGCGTCCGCGCCTGAGCCGGGGCGCAGTCGATGATCGAAATGGAAGACTTCGAGACGGATCTTGAACAGGCGTCGCAAGCGAACGAGCGACTCCAATAGACAGACGGAGTCCGGCCCACCGGAGACGGCGACCAACACGCTCTGTCCCGGCAGGAACATCTCGTGTTCGCGCGCGGTCGCCGTGACTCGCTCGAGGACTCGGGCGACGGCCGGTGGACGGCGCATCGGACCTCTTAGCCGCCCACCCTTGCGAGCCAGCGTTCCGGTTCTTCGATCTCGTCGAGCGTCGGCAGATCGGCCGCGCTCCGCCACACCAGGTTGAACGCCGACATGCCGGCACGGTCGACGATGGTCCGGACGAACTTCTCGCCGGTGTCGTACTGACGGATCTTCTGCTCGAATCCGATCGCCTTCTGGAACGTGCGCTCGACGCTCGAGGCCCGACGACGGACCGAGAGGGCTCGACGCATCCGGTCGACGTCGTGGACGTGGTCGCGCGCCACCTCGTTCATCACGTACGACGCGTGGCCCTCCAAGAGCGACATCAGGGCCTGCATCCGCACGAAGATCTCGCGCTGCTCGTCGGACAGGAGCAGGAAGACGCCGCCCATGCCACGCCAGTCGGTGCCGGACTTCGCCTCTTCGGCTGCGCGCCGAACCTGGTTCATCAACTGACCGGAGTCGAGCTGGATGCTTCCGAGGTAGTCGTCGACCTGACCCGAGAGGTAGCCCCGGAGCCACGCCGCGGCGCCGAACTGCACGCGATGGGTGACCTCGTGGATCGCGATCCACAACCGGAAGTCCGTGGGGGGCAACGAGAATCGACGCTCTGCCTCCACGATGTTCGGCCCGATGAAGTAGAGGAGCCCCTCGTCGTCGGGGGGAAGGAACACGTCGTACTGACCGAGCACCTTGCGCGCGACGTACCCGATCAGGACGCCGGTCTGCGCGCCGAGCGCCTTCCTCTTGAACTCTGCTCGCGTGGGGCGGCCGTCGAGCATCCGCTCGGCGAGCGGCTCGAGCAGGCGCTGCAAGCCGTTCAGGTTCGCACGGATCCACTCGGAACGCGCCATGACCCATGGACGCGAACGGAACCCCTGGACCTCCAGGTCGGTGAACCCGCGGATCAAGCCCTCCGCGCGGGGAACGATCTCGGCCATGTCCTCGCGCAATCGCGCGCGTTCCACGCCGGGGACCGCGACGCCCGGACCGCAGACACGTCGACCGATATCCACCGCCGTTTCCCAGTCGGCCAGGCGCGCCGCGTACGAACCCATCGACCAGTCGACGGCGTTGGTGGCGTCCATCGGAGGAGAGGGCGGCTAGCCCTCGGCCTTCTTCCGCGCTGCGATCATCGCGGCCCGGCGCGCCTGCCCCTCGGCGACGCGGCGGTCGGTGCCCTTGTCGAGGAGCTCGGCGAGGGTCGCGTCGAAGACGGCTTGATCGAGCGAGACCTCCGGACGCTCGGCGGCAGGCGGAGCCGGCGTCGGTGGAGCCGGAGCGGCAGGTGCCGTCGCGGCCGCAGCTTCGGCGGCAGGCGCTTCCGCAACCGGTGCGGGAGTCGCGACCAGCGGAGCCGCCGCAACCGCAACCACGGCGACAGGTGCGGCGACCGCTCCCGCGGCGACGGGTACGGCCGGAGGCGCCACGACGACGGGAGCCGCCTGCGAGATGTCGACCGCCCGGCGAGGAAGGTCCTCGCCGGGACGCACCCGGTCCGCGCGGACGACCTTCAAGCCCTCCTCGTCCTTCGCGAACCTCGGCGCATACCGCATGTACATGACGACCAAGAAGAGGACGATGCCCACGCCCAGAACCGACAGCAACTGCGCCATGCTGAACACCCAACCGCCCGTGTTCTCGGTCGGCGTGGTGGACGGATCGACCGGGGTCTGGGCCACAGCGCTGATCGCAGCGGAGGCGACGAACACGAACGAACCCACGACGACGATCAGCAGCTTGCGGGCGAACTTCATCGGGCGGATTCTCGCAACCCTTCGGCCGAGCGGCAACCGTGCCCGGTCGACCTGGCGAGCGAGGTGGCCCGTCGGATACGCTCGCCACGCGGATCGGGAGGTAGTGGATGACCTGCTCCACCTGTGGGAACGAGAACCGGGGCGGGCGGAAGTTCTGCTCCAACTGCGGAACTCCGCTGTCGGCTCCATGTCCTCGATGCGGTGCAACCAACGAGTCCGACGACCGATTCTGTGGCGAATGCGGCGCGGCCCTCGTTGGGTCGACAACGGCCTCGACCCGCCACGAGCCTCCTCGGCCCGCGCCCGTCTCCGAGCGCAAGCTCGTCTCGGTCCTGTTCGCGGACCTCGTCGGTTTCACGACGTTGTCGGAGAACCGGGATCCAGAAGAGGTCCGCGAGTTGCTCTCGCGGTACTTCGAGACCGCTCGGACGCTGATCGCCCGCTACGGCGGAACCGTCGAGAAGTTCATCGGCGACGCCGTGATGGCGGTGTGGGGGACGCCGATCACGCAAGAGGACGACGCGGAGCGCGCGGTCCGGGCAGGCCTCGAGTTGGTGGACGCCGTCGCCGCCATGGGCGCGGAGGTCGGCGCTCCGGATCTCTCGGCTCGCGCCGGAGTCGCGACCGGCGAGACCGCGGTGACCATCGGCGCGGAAGGACAGGGCCTGGTAGCCGGTGATCTGGTGAACACCGCCTCGCGCGTGCAGGCGGCCGCCGAGCCCGGAACCGTGTCCGTCACCGAGGCCACGCGACACATGACTGAGGCCGCCATCGCCTACGAGGACGCCCGTCTCCACGAGCTCAAAGGGAAGGCCGAGCGCGTCGCGTTGTCACGCGCCATCCGCGTCATCGCGCTCCGTGGAGGCGAGCTGCGATCGACGGGGCTCGAGTCGCCGTTCGTCGGACGGGATCGCGAGCTCCGCACGATGAAAGACCTGCTCCACAGATGCTGGGACGAGGGGCGAGCTCATCTGCTCTCGGTCACGGGCATCGGCGGGATCGGGAAGTCCCGCCTGTCGTGGGAGTTCCTGAAGTACATCGACGGGTTGATCGACAGTGTTTGGTGGCACCGAGGGCGCTGCCTCTCATACGGGGACGGGGTCACGTACTGGGCGCTCTCGGAGATGGTCCGCACGCGCGCGGGCATCGCGGAGGAGGAGGCGCCGGCCTCGGCGGCGGCCAAGCTCCGGGCGTGCGTCGAGGAGTTCATCGCCGATCCAGAGGAGCGCGGGTGGGTCGAGCCTCGTCTCGCTCACCTCTTGGGGATCGAGGAGCGGACGTTCTCATCTCGAGACGAGCTGTTCGCCGGCTGGCGCCTGTTCTTCGAGCGCATCGCGGACCGCGGGCCGGTGGTGATGGTGTTCGAGGATCTGCAATGGGCCGACGACGCCCTGCTCGACTTCGTCGACTACCTGGTCGAGTGGGCGCGTGAGCATCCACTCTTCGTCGTCACGCTTGCGAGGCCCGAGCTCACGGAACGCCGCTCGGATTGGGGCGTGGGCAAGCGCCGGTTCACGTCGCTCTACCTGGAACCCCTCAGCGACGACGCGATCGACGAGCTGTTGCAAGGCATGGTCCCTGGGTTGCCCGACGAGTTGCGCGCACGGATCCGTGATCGCGCCGAGGGCGTACCGCTGTACGCGGTAGAGACGGTGCGCATGCTGCTTGATCGAGGCCTGCTCGTTCGCGCTGGCGACCGATTCGAACCGACGGAAGCTATCGAACAGCTCGACGTCCCCGAGTCACTCCAGGGCCTGATCGCCTCGCGGTTGGACGGACTCCCGCCGGACGAGCGGACGTTGTTGCAGGTGGGAGCCGTCCTCGGCAAGACGTTCACGAGGAACGCGATCGCGGCGCTCAGCGGATCTCCCGACGAACGCCTCGACGACGTCCTCGGTTCGTTGGTGCGCAAGGAGCTGCTCTCGATCCAGAACGACCCGCGCGCCACCGATCACGGCCAGTACGGATTCCTGCAATCGCTCGTGCAGAAGATCGCCTACGACACGTTGTCGAAGAAGGATCGGAAGGAACGACACCTCGCGGTGGCGGAGAACATCGAGCGAACGTGGGCCGGAGACGAGGACGAGGTCGTCGAGGTGCTCGCATCCCATTACGTCGAGGCGTACGAGCTTGCGCCCGATGCTGCGGACGCCGTCGCCATCCGCTCGAAAGCGCGCGAGACGCTCACCCGTGCGGGCCGCCGCGCGCAGTCGCTCGCCGCACCTCGCGCCGCACGGGGGTACTTCCTCCGGGCGGCGGAGCTGGCCAACGCGAACCTCGAGCGGGCCGAGCTCAAGGAGCTCGCCGGCATCATGGCCGATATCAGCGGGTCGACCAACGAGGCGATCGTCGATCTGGAAGAGGCTGAGGATCTCTTCAGGGCCGAGGGTCGCACGCACGACGCCGCCCGCGTCTCGGCCCGGATCGGTGACGCGATGTGGGACAAGTCGATGCTGGACGAGGCACTGGCACGGATGACACCGGCGCTCGAGATCCTGAAGGACGACGAGCCCGACGCGGATCTCGCTGTCCTCGCGGCCCAGCTCGGCCGGATCCACTTCTTCGCGGGTCACCTGGAACAAGCGGCCGAGGCGGTCGATCTCGCGTTGGTTGTGGCGGAGTCCCTCTGGCTGCCCGAGACGATCTCCGAGGCGATGAACACGAAGGGATTGATCGCCTCCGCACGAAGTCGGCCCGAGGAATCCCACGCCTTGATCAAGCGGAGCCTAGAGATCGCACTCGAGAACGACGCGCCGAGCGCGGCGATCCGCGCCTATTTCAACCTGGCGAACGAGATGTTCGAACGGGATCGGTACGACGACGCGAGCGAGCTGGATCTCGCGGGTCTGGCGCTCAGCCGCCGCCTGGGTTGGAGTGCCCCCGAGTGGTTCTCCAAGATGCACATCGTCTCGCACCAGTGGTTAAGGGGAGCGTGGGATGAGGCGCTCGCGACGATGCGCGAGGCGCCCAGCCCAGAGGAGGAACCGGCAGTCCGGAGCGGGATCGAAGGGATCGCCTGGTCGGCGATCCAGATCGCGATCCAGCGAGGAGACGTGGACGAGGCAGACCGGTTCTTCGACGTATGGGATCGGTACGACGACACGGTCGACGTCCAGATTCGCTCCGTCTATCGCTCCGTCCAGGCCCTGGTTGCCACCGCTCACGGCGACCATCGACGGGCCCTCGAGCTCGCTCGAGAGGCGTTCGATCTGCGCGACTTGCTGAGCCCTCGTCACGGGGCGATCAAATCGGCCTACCCGGCCGCCGTCGAGGCGGCGCTCGCACTCGGTGACGTCGGTTCGGCAGAGAGTCTCGTCTCCACGGTGGAGACCTGGAAACCCGGTGTCATCTCGCCATTCATGCGAGCCGAGACCGAGCGGTTCCGCGCGCGACTCTCCTCGGATGCCCCGGAAACCGAGGGACGCTTCAAGTCGGCGGCCGGTCTGTTCCGAGAGATCGGGACCCCGTTCTACTTGGCATGCACGCTACTCGAGCACGGCGAGTGGCTGATCGCCAACGACCGGACCGGCGACGCGGATCCCCTCCTGCGAGAAGCCCGCGAAATCTTCGAACGGCTGGAGGCGACCCCGTGGCTGCAACGACTCGCCATGAGCGCGCCGGATCGCGTTCGGACCTAGAGAGCCGGAGCGGGGATTCGAACCCCGGACCTACCACTTACGAGGCGGTTGCTCTACCACTGAGCTACTCCGGCGGCGGTTGCCGAGTCTACCGAACGGGGGTGCCTGCACCCGCGAACCAGGGAGGCGTGCCCGCTCGCCGACATCGGCCTCCATCAGGGATGATGCGCGCATGAGCTCGAATGGAGACGAGCGCGTGAGCGGGCCGATCCGCCGCGTGATGGTCGGGACGGACCGCTCCCAGACGGCGGAGCGCGCCGTGGCGTGGGCAGCATCGTTCGCTGAGCTGTACGCCGCCGACCTCCACATCGTGCAGGTGATCCTGCCCCGCAGCCCGGTCGACACCGAGTTCGGAGCGGCCGAGGCGACGCAGGCGCGCGGCGCCGCCGACGAGCTGCAGACCTATGCCCGCCAGATCGCCGGCGATCGCGGTCACGCGCACGTCGTGATCCACGACGACCCGGCCATGGCGATCGTCGGCGCCACCGAGGAGCACCAGATCGACGTCCTGATCGTCGGCAACGCCGGCATGGCCGGCCGCAAGGAGTTCCTGCTCGGCAACGTCCCGAACCGGATCAGCCACAACGCGCGCTGCACGGTGATCATCGTGAACACGGCGGAGGACGGGCAGGCCGCCGGACCCGTACGAGCCCCACGCGCGCCGGCGTCGCTCCGCGCGAGCACCACGGAGGTCGAGACGCAACCGCACCTGATGGCGCGCGGCACCAAGATCGCCACCGTCTTCGCCAAGCACGGCTTGAAGGAACTGTTCGGCCGCCCGGACGAGGAAGGCGCCATCGGCAAGGAACGCCAGGGCAAGCGTCTGCGCGCCGCGCTTGAGGAGCTGGGTCCGACCTTCGCGAAGCTCGGACAGATCCTGTCGACGCGTCCCGATCTGCTGCCGCCCGAGTACATCAAGGAGCTCGCGACGCTCCAGGACGACGTGCCGCCGCTCAGCGAGGAGCAGGTCGTGCGCGTCATGGAGCAGGAGCTGGGCGTCCCTTGGGAGGACGTGTTCGATCACATCGAGCCGCAACCGCTCGCCGCCGGCACGATCGCCCAGGTGCATCGCGCGACGCTCGCGAACGGCGCGAAGGTCGTGGTGAAGGTCCAACGTCCCGACGCGAAGGAGCTGATCGAGCAGGACCTGGCGCTGCTCGAGGTCTTCGCCGAGAAGGTCGGACACCGCCCGGGCCTGAAGCAGGTGATCGACATGGAGGCGGTGTTCGCGCACCTGTCGGATTCTCTGCATCGCGAGCTGGACTTCCGGCAGGAGGCGGGCAACATGCGCCGGATGACTGAGGTGATCGCGTCGTTCAGCCGGCTGCGCGTGCCCGAGGTGCACGGCGATTACTCCACGTCTCGGTTGCTGGTGATGCGCGACGTCGCGGGCGGGCCGATCTCGACCGCGCCGGAGGGCACGCCTCGCAAGGAGGCTGCGCGACAACTGCTCGAGTCCTTCTACAAGCAGATCATGGTCGACGGCTTCTTCCACGCCGATCCCCACCCCGGGAACCTGATGTGGCAACCGGAGGAGGAGCTCCTCTACTTCCTGGACCTCGGCATGGTCGGGGAGGTCAGCGCCGAGATGCGCGAGCAGATGATGCTCTTGCTGATGGCGTTCTGGCAGGAGGACGTCGGCTTCCTCACGGACATCTCATTGATGTTGTCGGGTGCGATCGACCGGAGCGACTTGGACGTCGACGCGTTCAGCGAGGAGATCGGCGCGCTCATGGCGAAGAACCGCACCGCATCGCTGAAGGATATCCAGCTCGGTCCGGTGCTCCAGGAGATGACGGAGATCTCGCTGCGTCACAACGTGCCGCTGCCGGCGTCGCTCACGCTCACCGGCAAGGCGCTCGCGCAGATGCAGCTCGCCGCCGCGCAGCTCGATCCCGAGCTCGATCCGTTCGACGTGGCCGGGAAGTTCCTGATGCGGAGCGTGTTCACGGGCATGGGGTCGAAGCTCGATCTGAAGGCGATCTTCTATCAGACGCAGAAGATGAAGGTGCGCGCGATGCGCGTGATCGAGGCCGTCGAGCGCCTGATCGGCGCGCGCCCCGGTCAGAAGCTCGAGGTCAACTTCCGCGCCAGCACGCTGGAGACCACGATCCGGCGCGCGGGCAGACGCCTGGCGCTGGGGCTGACGGCGGGCGCCGCCATCTTGGCGTCGTCGCTCTCCGCGCTATCAACTCGGGTGGCCGGCTGGGTGCCGGCGGTGTTCGGCGTGCTCGCAGGATTGCTCACCCTGGGGTTGATCGTGGACCTCATCCGTCGGCGCGACTGACTAGTCTGTTTCAGACTAGCTGACCTCGGCTTCGCCGCCCTTCGACGTGATCGTCGTGGGCTCCGCGGGAGCCGCCGAGCCGCCGCCCTTCTTCACCGAACGCATCACAGCCTTCTCGAGCACGAACGCGATCACGCCCATCGCGAGGCCCACGAGCCAGCGCTCGAGGCGGCGCAACCCCTTCGGCTTCTGCGAGCGTCGCGGCCCGCTCACGTGGACGCCTCGGTCCCAACGGCCAACGGCAACCGCCCCTCGATGGTGGTGCCGCTTCCCGGCGCGGACGTCACGATGACCTGACCGTCGAGCGCTCCCAGCCGGTCGGCGATCCCTTGCAACCCGGTGCCACCGTGGGTGGCGACGGGATCGAAGCCGCGACCGTCATCCACCACCGTGAATGTCAAAAGGTGGTCATGCTCGGCGAGCAACACGGACACCGATGAGGCCTCCGCGTACTTCGCGATGTTCTGCATCGCTTCCAGACATGAGAAGTACACCGCGGCCTCGGCGTCCTGCGGGTACCGGCCGATCCCCACCGCTCGGACCTCGATCGGCAGACCGGATTTGCGCGCCTGCGCCTCGAGTGCCGCGGGCAGACCCTTGTCCGCCAGGAGCGGTGGGTAGATCCCACGCGCGAGGTCGCGCAGATCCTCGAGCGCGGTGTTGGTTTCACCCTGAAGCTGCCCGAGCAACTCGCGCGCCTTCGGCGTGTCGCGTTCGACAAGGCCGTCGGCCAGGTGGAGCTTCACTGCAAGCGCGACCAACTGCTGCTGCGCGCCGTCGTGGATGTTGCGTTCTAGTTTGCGACGTTCCTCGTCCTGGGCGTTCACGAGACGCTTCTGCGCCGCCTTCAGGTCGTCGAGGCGGGCCTTGAGCTCCTCGCTCAGCCGGACGTTGCGGAGCACCAACCCCGCCTGCGCGGCCAGGTCGGCGATCAGCTTCTCGTCGGCGGGCGAGACGGGGTCGGCCGCGGGCTTGCGCACGGCCAGCGCGCCGAGAACCTCTCCGGCTTGTTCCACCGGGTACACGCAGTCTGCCCCTTCGATCGGCGGCACGGCGCCGTTCGTCAGCGGGATCGGCACCGATCCGGCCACACTGGACGGCCACGCCGCGACATCTCGGAGCTCACGGTCGACCGCAAGCCACACATCCGCCCGCTCCGCCCCGATCCCTTCGCCGAGGATGCGCGCCATACGCGGCAGCACGTCCTCATCGGCGTACGCACCTCCCACGCGTTCGGAGAACTGGGTGAGGACTTCGTACGGCGTCGCGCGCTTGCCGTACACCATGCGGTTCGCGAATCGGGTTAGGCGTCCGCGGATCGGTTGGAACGTGATCGCGACGATCACGGCTGCCGCCATCGCTAAGACCGAGTTGTCGCGCCCCACCCACGCGCCGATCCCCACGACGATCGCCAGGTACACGAGCGTCGCGAACAAGGCGAGCGCCGCGTACACGACCGCCTTCCGGATCACGACGTCGAGGTCGTAGAGGTGGAACCGAAGGATGGCGATGCCGATCGACAGCGGGAAGGCGAGGAATCCGGCCCCGCCGATGATGGCCGACACGATGCCGTTCGTGGTCACGAAGAACGAAACGATGATGGAGACGAACGCCGCACCCAGGCCGAAGGTCACCCATTTGATCTGCAGCCTCTCGATCCCGACCGCGCGCCGGAAGCGCAGGAAGAGGGAAAGGACCGAGACGGCGAAGATCACGGGAAGCAGGACGCCGATCAGCACGTCCATATTCGGGAGATGCTTCGTGACGCGGAGGTAGAACGGGTTCGCGATCGCGATGGCCTCGCTCGATCCGGTGAACGTGCGCTGCCCGATGACGAATGCGATGTTGACCAGGGCGAGGAACGCGATGACGAACCACAGGAACGGGCGCCATCGCGGCGAGGGGAGATGCCCGTCGGGGAACAGCAGCGGCAGCAGGAAGATCACCGAGAGGATTCCGAACGACCAGCCGAAGTTGTTCATCAGCGCCACCAACACGACGAACGGCCCGCTGTCGGTGCCGCGGGTCACCAGCCACGTGGTGAGCTCGCCGCTCAAGAAGGAGCTCGCGGTCATCACCGCACCGAAGACCAACAGGAGCCCGATCAGGTTCCGCCGATCCCGGCTGACGATGATCGCGCCGACCACGCCGAACATCGTGAATGCCACCACGAACGGAACCTGCTGGGCGATCGACTCATCGTTCACGACGACGAAGACGAGCCCCACGAACGCGATCGCGAAGAAGACACCGAGGACCGCCCATGGCCATCGGGCGGGACGGGGCTGCGGCAGTTCAGCCGGTGATGAAGACACGGAACACCTCCACCGGTTCTTCCCGACCCTTCACGTGGCGCGGCCCGATCGACTCGCACGCGACGCCGGGCGCCGCAGCGATCGTGCTCGCGGAGGCCACGATCTCTCCACCTTCTGCTTCGGACTGGAGCCGTTGGGCGATGTTCACCGCATCGCCGATCACCGTGTACTCCAAGCGCCCGCCGCCGCCGATCGCGCCGGCGATGACGGTTCCGGTATTGAGGCCGATCCCGACGTGGAGACCGTCGATCGCCGCGGTCCCCCAGCCCTGCGCATTGAGCTCCGCCTGACGCGACTGCATCTCCATCGCGCAGCGAAGCGCATGGACAGCGTGTTCGGGCAGCGGATCGGGCGCGCCGAAGATCGCCATCACGGCATCGCCCTGGAACTTGTCGATCGTTCCGCCGTGCGCAACCACGACCTCGGCCATGGCTGTGAGGTGCCGCCCGACCACGTCCGCGCTCTCGCGCACCGAAAGGCGTTCCGCGATCGAGGAGAACCCTCGGATATCGCTGAACAGCACCGTCACTTCCAGCTCCTGCTGGACCATCGATCCGTCGCCGTCGCGGAGATGATCGGCCACCTGCGACGGGACGAACGACCGGAGGTTCGTTGCGGTCGTCGACTGCTCGACGACGGCGGCGTGCAGCCGCTTCAGCCCGTCGACGGCGTGCGCCGAGCCCGACTCTCCTTCTGTGGCCATCCGCCGGAACATCTCGGTCACCCGTCGGTCGACCGCCTCCTGCGTGGTGCCGAGCTTGCCGGCCATCTGCTCGTAGCCCAGCCCGAGCGACATCATGTCGAGGATCTCTCGGTCGTCCCCTTCGGCGTCGCCGCGACCCGAGAGCCGTTCGGCGATCGTCGGATCGACCGCGCTCCCACCTGCGTGGACCTCGCGGATGGCACGGGCCAACTCGTCACCCTGGGCGATGTGGTCCTTCAACAGGTACGCCAGCCCGCTGTGTCCGCCGCCCAGCAACGCGAGCGCGTACGCCTCGTCGTCGTGCGCGGAGAGCACGACCACGCCGGTGTCCGGATGCATCGATCGGATGGCATGCGCGCAATCGATCCCTTCGAGCTGGAACGTGGGCGGCATCTTGATGTCGGTGACCACGACGTCGGGCACGTGCTCTGCCGCCGTCTCCATGAGCGACGGTGCGTCGGCCGCGACACCCACGACCTCGATGTCGTTGTAGGAGTCGAGCAGCGCTCGCACACCCTCGCGCACGAGGACGTTGTCCTCCCCCAGCACAACTCGGATACTCATCCGTCGCTCCCCAGGGCCGGGTGGCCCGCATGTACCATCCGCGCATGATCCGTGTGGTGTTCGCCGAGGATAACTACCTGGTCAGGGAAGGAAC
>JBOGVK010000193.1:0-9908 GCA_050692375.1 Actinomycetota bacterium | reverse complement strand
GCGGAGTACCGCGCCGCGCAACCGCCCTGTCGACACACGGGCGAGGGGCCCGCGGTCGCTCATGCCGCGGCCGCGGTTGCCACGGAAGACCGCGACGTCGTTGCCATCACGTGCTACACCGAAACGGGTCGCACCGCGCGCCTGCTCTCCGCTGAACGCCCGAGCTGTCCCGTCTACGCGTTCATCCCGGACGAAGTGGTCCGCCGCTCGACCGCGGTGCTCTGGGGCGTCACGCCGCTCGCCGCGAGTAAGCCGGCCGACACCGACGAGATGATCGCCTTGATGGATGAAGGCCTCCGGGCGCACGGGCTCGCGAGCTCAGGAGACGCGGTCGTCATGGTCGCCGCCTCTCCGGCAGGCAAGACCACCACGAACATGCTGAAGGTCCACCGCGTCGGATCCCCCGTTCGGTAGATGTTCTCTGAGGAGTACGCTGGGGCGACGGAGGAGCCAAGATGAGCGGGAGAGGGATCAACGAGATGCCGGGTCGCCCCGAAGGCGAGGGCACTCACCGCATCGAGGAGCAGGAGCTGCAGGAAGCCGCGCACCGCCACGACATGGATGAGGAGCTGCATGCGCACGATGCGCCTCGCACCGGCTTCTTCTCCAAGTGGTTCCGCCGCCGGTCGGCGAGCAAGTAGTCTGATCCAGACTAGCCGGGGTCGAGCGTGCGCACGATCGCGTCGACCAACCAGGTGAGGTACGCGTACAACGCGAACGACGAGGTACGGGGATCGTCGGGTGAGAAGTCGTCCTCGGTCATGTCCTCGGTGATCTCCAGCCGCGTCCCGAGCACGAGGCGAAGGTCGTTCAACACGCCGAGCCACGAGAGGAGCTGCTCCTCGGTGAGGCGCTCCGCATCGATCGTGGACTCCATCGCGTCGATCGACGCCAACCGCTGCGACGTCAGATCGTCGCCCGCGAGCCGCTCGTACTCCAAGTTCCTGATCGGGTCGTCCAGGTAGGCCGGCGGGTAGAGGCGGGCCATCGCCGGATCACTCGTCGGATCCTCGTTCTCGATCAGCTGACGGAGCTGGTCCGGCAACCCGCGGAGGACGTCTCGCTCTCCGGGCTCCAGCCGGAGATCGAAGTCGCCGCGCCGCGTTCGCCGGATCGGCCCGCCACGCGCCACGCCCTCACGCGTCCTTCTGCATCGTCGCCCAGAGGCCGTGGGCGTGCAGGCGCGAGACGTCGGATTCCGCTTTCTCGCGGGTGCCGTTCGACACGACCGCCTTGCCTTTCGTGTGGACGTCCATCATCAGCTTCTCGGCCTTGGCGCGCGGGTAGCCGAAGAGCTTCTGCAGGACCCAGGTCACGTACGACATCAGGTTCACCGGGTCGTTCCAGACGATGACCACCCACGGCGGGTCGGGCTCGGGCACGTCGTCGCTCGCCGGGCGGTCGATCCGCGTGGGGGCCGTGATCGTCCCGGCGGCGATGCTCATGCGTTCGTGTTGCGGCCGGCGAGCTCGTCGATCGTGCGCTTCACGCGACGCGCGCGGGTCTCCTCTTTCTTCGCGCCTCGGATCGAGCCGACGACCTCGCGTCGACGGGAGGGCGCCAGCTTGTCCCACGCCGCCGCGGCGACGGGATCCTGCCGCAACGCCTCCACGAGGATCACGGTCGGCACGTCGTTGTCAAGCGGCTCGGCGTCGAGGTTCACCACGACGGCGACGGTGTCACCGAAGTTCAGGCCGAGCGCGTCGACGTTCGCCTTGTGAACGCCGAGGAACATCCTGCCGCCCATCTTCGCGAGGTTGCTCCGGAACGGCCGGCCGTTCAGCGTGCCGGCCACGCGCGACAGGTGGCGAGCTCCGAGAGTGCTCGCGAGCACCTCCTCGACCCTGATGACGTGACCGCCCCCGCGCGCGGCCATCAACTCGCCGTGGAACGCGATCTCTCTCGTGGCTCCTGGCGTCATCCGTCCGCCGTCTTCGTCCCTTTGAGGCCCATGTCGCGGGCCCTGCGCACGCCCCAACGGTACAGCGGAGGCGTGAGGACACGGAAGGCCTGCAGCGGGCTGATGTATCGAGGGACGGACAGTTCCGGCGCGATGTCGTCGCGCACGACGCGAACGACCGCGCCGGCCACGCGTTCCAAGGTGAAGATCAGACGACGATCCATGCCCTCGAGCGGGAAGCTCTCGGTCCTCACGAACCCCGGGTTCACGGTGGTCACCAGCACGCCTTGGTCCTCCACCTCGTAGAAGAGGGATTCCGAGAACGCGACCACCGCGTGCTTCGACGCCCCGTACACGGCGGCGCCGGGCGTGGCGAAACGTCCGGCGAGCGAGGCAACGTTCACGATGTGTCCGTGCCTCCGCTTCAACATCCCGGGAAGGAACGCCCTCGTTCCGAGCATGACCCCGACGACGTTCACCTCGATGATGCGTTCGATCTGCTCGGAGGTGAGCTTCACGAACTCCCCGCCGCCTGGGACCCCTGCGTTGTTGACCAGGACGTCGCAGGGTCCGTACGCCTCGTGCACCACCGATGGCAGTGACGCGAGCTGGTCGCGATCGGTGACGTCGCATCGGATGGCGAGCGCCGTGCCTCCCGCGCGTTCGATCCGGTCGGCCAGGACGTCGAGACGGTCTTTCCTACGGGCGGTCAACACGACCTTGGCCCCACGCTGCGCGAGCCCGATCGCGACCGCCTCGCCGATGCCGGACGACGCGCCGGTCACGACCGCCACCGCGCCCTTCAGTTCCATGCTCGCTCCTCTACCCTTGGATGCATGGACGTTATCGGAGCGCACGCCGACCGTCTGCCGGCGATCGACGACCGCTGGATCCCACGGCCGTGTCTCCGCGAGGAACTCGCACACGCATTGGAAGTCGGTCGCGTGGCCGGCGTTGCCACCCATCCCCTCGACAACGTCCGCGGGAACGCTCGGCTCTTGCTGGAGGGCGATCCCGACAAGCAGTTCGGCCTTTCCGGATTGCGGGACGGGTTCGCGCTCGTCGACGTCCTGGAGCTCGTG
This sequence comes from Actinomycetota bacterium, assembly GCA_050692375.1. Classification (GTDB taxonomy): domain Bacteria; phylum Actinomycetota; class UBA4738; order UBA4738; family HRBIN12; genus JBBQVZ01. The sequence continues at coordinate 6,926 of JBOGVK010000193.1, read as the reverse complement.
GCGACCGCGGCCGGTTCGCGGATCGATCCCGACGAAGGGTTCGGCGAGGTTCTCATCGCCCCCGAGCCCATCCTCAACTCGTGTGAAGCGCTCGGCCGGCGGCTCGCGCTCGCCGCCGAAGGCGGCGAGCGCGTTCTCATCGCCACCGGGCATCCGGGCGGACTCGACCTGCTGTACCGGGAGCTCGAGCGCCTGCTCCTCGCGCACGGAGGCCGGGTCATCCGGCCCGCCGACGGCGCGATCTGGCGCGATCCGCGCCTGGATCACGACTGGTCGATCGGTTACCTCTCCGGTGTGGGCATGCTCACCGACGGCCGCGTGCCGCGTCACACGCATCGGCCGGACGCCATGAACCGGATGCTCGCCGAAGAACGCCCCGACCTGGTCCTCGCCGACCACGGGTTCGCGGGCGCGGCCATCGAAGCGGGTGTCGAGACGGTCTCGGTGGCCGATGTGAACGATCCCGCACTCCTGGTCGCGAGGGCGCAAGGCCGGACCGAAGTGGTGGTGGTCATGGACGATCATGTCGCTCCCCAGGACTACTGGCCGTGCTTCCAGGCGGCCGCGGGCGCGTTCCCGCAGGTCAGGGGTCTTCTCGGAAACGAGGGCTATCCCACGGGGTGACCCTTCCCCTACAATCCGCCCATCGTGAAGAAAGAACCCTTCACCGAGGCTCGGCTGTTGACCGTGAACGAGGTCGCTGACCTCTTGCGCGTATCCAGGATGACCGTCTACCGGCTGATCAAGACAGGGGAGATGTCCGCCTTCAGGGTGGGAAGGGGCTATCGGCTCCGCGAGGAAGACATCGATAGTTACCTGACTGAGCGCTACACCGAGGCCGGATAACCGCCAAAGGTATCTGCCAAAGGTCTCTGGCCGAGCGCTCTCGCGTACACACGGCGCCGAACCTCCGGCGATGGGTCGGAGGAGGGTCAGTGAACGAGCACGACCGGCTCGTGGATCGAGCCGCCCGCGATGCGCACACGGTCCTGTTCGTCGGGGGCCTGGACGCCGGGAAGAGCACGCTGGCACGCGCCGTGGCGGCGTACGCGCTCTCGTTGGGCAGGTCGGTCGCCTACCTCGACGGTGATCTGGGGCAGAAGACGGTCGGTCCTCCCGGCACCGTGGGTCTGAAGCGCATCGGCTCCACCGACGACCTCACGTTCGAACGGTTGGCCACGGCCGACGCCCTCGCGTTCGTCGGCTCGACCTCTCCCCAGGGTCACCTGCTGCCTCTCGTGACGGGGATGGCACGGTTGCACGATCGGGCGGTCACCGACGGGGCGGATCTGGTGGTGATCGACACGAGCGGCCTGGTGTCGGGGATCTACGGCCAGCTCGTCAAATATCACAAGGTGGAGCTTCTCCGCCCGGATCTGGTGGTCGGTCTGCAGCGAGGAGAAGAGCTCGCTCCCGTGCTCGGCGTGATCGAGCGGTTCTTCAGCGTGGACGTGGTGTCGCTGGGTGTGCATCCGTCGGTCGTTTCGACGAGCGTCGAGCAGCGCGCCGAACATCGCGAGCACGCCATGGCTCGATACTTCGAGGGCGAGCTGAACCGCTTCCGCATCCGTCCGACGGTCTTCATGCCGGCGCTGCCGCCGCTCTTCGAGCTGGTCCAGCTGGACCGGTTGCTCGTCGGGCTCTCCGACGGCGATGGCGCGTACACCGGGGTCGGCTACCTCGAGTACCTTCCCGAGGAGGGCGCGTTGCGACTCATCTCGCCGGTGGCAGATCCGCCCAAGGCCCTTAGACTGGGGTCCGTTCGTCTGGAGGAAACCTACCGCGCGAAGCGCGTCGACCTCCGGAACCTGTTCGGAACCGAATGAGACCCGCCTGAAGCCGAGCTGAGAGTGAGGGACGCTTGCCGTCGCTGATCAAGAAGCGCCGCAAGAAGATGCGGAAGAAGAAGCACAAGAAACTGCTGAAGCGAACGCGCCACGCGCGGATGAAGCTGGGCAAGTAACGCTCCTGAGGTCCTGGTTCCGTGCGCGCACCGGCTCGCATCCGGATCGCCCCGACGCTCGGTTCCCTGGTCGCGCTCGTCCTCGTACTCCTCGCGTTTCCCGCGTGCCATCAGGCCGAGGCGATCCGCAAGCAGGCGCTCGCTGATTCGCGGCCGTTGATGTTCGAGTCGATCGACGGCGTGCAGCTCGCGGGACGGATCTTCGGGCCGGACGACGCCACGGCCGGCATCGTGTTAGCGCATATGGAGTTCTCGGATCAATCGTCGTGGTACGACTTCGCCGACCAGCTCGGCGGACTCGGGTATCGGGTGTTGACGTTCGACTTCCGTGGGTACTGCCCCGGAGGCAACGCTGGATGCTCCGGTGGGAAGAAGGATGTTGCCGGGATCTGGCAGGACGTCGAGGGCGCCGTCGGTCTGCTTCGGAGCCAGGGCGCGCGGAGGATCGGCCTGGTCGGAGCCAGCATGGGCGGCACGGCCTCGCTCGTCTTCGCATCGCAGGCCGGTCAAGATATCGACGCCGTGGTCACCCTCTCGGCGCCCGATTCGATCGAAGGGCTCACCGCCGGACCCGACGTGTTGCAGACCGTGACGGCGGCCAAGCTCTTCCTGGCCGGCGATGGCGATGCGAGCGCAGCCCAAGCGGCGCAGGCGTTCTACGACGAGTCGATCGAGCCGAAGCGCGTCGAGCCCTTGACCACGAGCGACCGCGGTACCGACATCCTGGAAGGCAACCAGTCCGAGACCTCGAAGACGCTGATCATCGGTTGGCTCGGACAGCACGTCCCGGTGTCATGACCAGGCCGATCGTCTTCCTCACGGACTATGGGATCGCCGATGAGTTCGTGGGCATCTGCCACGGCGTCATGATGCAGATCGCCCCCGACACGCGCGTGGTGGATCTCACGCACGCGGTCCCACGTCAGGACGTCCTCCGCGGTGCGCTCACGCTGGGTCGCGCGACCGCGTACATGCCTGCCGATGCCGTGTACATCGCCGTCGTGGATCCCGGCGTCGGTTCCGAACGCCGATCGATCGCCGTCCTGTCGGCGTCGGGCGCCGTCCTGGTCGGGCCGGACAACGGGGTGCTGTCCTTCGCGTGGGAAGCCCTCGGTGGCGTCGAGGCCGCCGTCGAGATCACGTCGGACGCGATCGTGCTCCAGCCCGTCTCACGCACGTTCCACGGCCGCGATGTGTTCGCTCCCGCGGCGGCGCACCTGGCGATGGGCGTTCCTTTGGGTCAGCTCGGTTCCTCGCTGGAGATCGACGAGCTCCGCGTGCTGGAGCTCCCGGGCCCGATCGTCGCGGCGGGTGCGATCGGCGCGCGCGTGACCGGCATCGACGGGTTCGGCAACGTCCAGCTGAACGTCGGACCGCAGGACATCGAAGCGGCCGACCTCGGAGCGATCCTCACCGTAGGCGGCCGGCAGGCGCCGCGAGTCGGCATCTTCGCCGATGTTGCGAGGGGGACGCTCGCGGCGATCATCGACTCGCAGGGACAGCTGGCGCTCGTCGTGAACCACGGGAGCGCCGCAGACATGCTCGGTCTCGCGGTCGGCAAGACCGTCGTGCTCGAATGAGATCCGGCGTCAAGGGGTCGGCGTGGAAGTGAGACCCGGCAGCTGCCCTGGGCTCGTCGGACCCTGGAGCGGGGCGCCCGAGCCCGACGCGATGACGAGTTGTGCGATCCCGGCACCGATCAGCAGCACGAAGAGCACGATCAGCACGATGAACGTCGGTCGCCGCACGGTCGACCACCCTAACAGGGGGGGCTAGCTGACCCGGCTCTTCGCCGGCTCCACGAACCGTCGTTCGAGACGCTCGCGCATCGAGACCATGATCGAGCGGAGCCGCCGGGCATCCGTCAGATGCCGCCGCAGATCGACCTCGAGGGACACGGCGCCGGCGTAGTCGCTCGCCGCCAAGTCATCCAGGAACGCGTCGAGAGGGAGCACTCCCTCGCCCGGCGGGAGATGGGAGTCCCACCCTTTGCCGGCGTTGTCCGATAGGTGCACGTGGCGGATCCGCCCATCGAACCGACGTCGGACGTCGATCAGGTCGTGTTCGGCCACCGCCGCGTGGCTCGTGTCCAGCACCAGGTCGGGGAGGCCCTCCAGCTCTTCCAGATCTTGGTTGGCGTGGAACGTGACCGCTCGGCCACCGACGCGCACCGGGAACATGTTCTCGACCGCCACCATCACGCCCGTGGTCGCCATCAGCGTGGGGAGGCGATCATCCAGCCAACGACGGAACCCACGCTGCCAGCGGTACGGCGGGTGGACGACGACGAGCGGCACGTCGGCGTCCGCGGCGACTTCGATCGAGCGTTCGACCTTCGCGATGGGATCGGTGCTCCACACCCGTCGGGTGAGCAGGAGGCACGGTGCGTGGATGGCTCCGATCGCCAATCCGTGTTCCATCGCAAGCGTTCGCATGATCCGCGCATCCTGGCTTGCCGGATCCTTCGTGACCATCACCTCGGCGCCGGCGTAGCCCGTCTCGGCGAGCAGACGGAACGTGTCGGAGAGCGGTCGGGCGAAGAACGCAGCCGAAGAGAAGAGGATCCTTGGGGAAGGCATCCCTGGCATTGTAGGTCGGCGGGCGCGAACGGAGCCGTAGCGGCCGATATCCTTGGTCCATGTGGGTGTTCCCTCTGGTGGCGGCGGCGGTCGCGTTGGTCTTCGCAGGACTTCTCCTTCGGCAGTTCCTGGAGCGTCGCCGCTCGTACCAGGTGCTCTGGGCGCTCGCGTTGTTGATGTACGCGGTCGCATCGCTCGCCGTGGCGATCGGAGCGCTGAGCGGCTGGGGGCGGTTCGGCTTCCAGCTGTACTGGCTGTTGGGCGCGGTGCTGAACGTACCCTTCCTGGCCGCCGGAGAGCTTCAACTGCTGATCCGCAACCGGACGGTGGATCTGGTGCTCGACGTGATCCTGATCTTCGTGGTCGCCTACGCGATCTCGGTCGTGCGGGGAGCCGTCTCCGACCCCCATGCGCTCGCCCAGCAGTTGCCCTCGGGCAAGCACGTGTTCGGTGACGGCACACCGGCCCACCGGTTACCGCAACTGATCTCGATCCCGTCGTACCTGATCCTCATCGTTGGCGCGCTCTGGTCCGCCCGGCGGATGCGGGGACGTCCGGAGCTCAAGGATCGGTTCGTCGGCACGCTCTTGATCGCGCTCGGCGCCACCGTCATCGCGGGCTTCGGCTCCACGTTCGCCGCGCTCGGCAAGCTGCCGCTCTTCTCCGTGTCGCTCCTCGCCGGGATCGCGGTCATGTTCTGGGGATTCCTGCGCGCCTCACGGTCGGCGCCGAACGTCTCCGCGCCCACCCCGTCATCCGCCACGCCCTCCGCGTCCTGACCCCCGACCGGCGGCGGAGCGGAACTTGGCTCCCGGGTGATCCGGGCCCTTCCTCCTTGCGAAGCACGGGCGTACCGCCCGCTCGAGGAAGGGGGGATGTCGCAGGTTCCTCGGCGGCGAGGTCGTCGGGGGCGCGCGGGCGGACCACGGATCTCATCCATGAGAGGAGTCATCCCTTGTCAGTGCAACGCATCCGCACCAAGGTGCTTGCGGGGGCGACCGCCCTGGCGATCGGAGCCGGCTTGTTCGCAGGCCTCGCACCGCTCGCCAGCCGCGCGTCGAGCCACCGTGAGGCGCCGTTGACCGCGGCCGATCCGCAGATCGACAGCACGGACCTCTACGCGTTCGTGAGCCCGGATCGACCGGATTCGGTCACCTTGATCAGCAACTGGATCCCGTTCGAGAACCCCGCGGGGGGTCCGAACTTCTTCCCGTGGGCTGAGAACACGAACTACGACATCCGCATCAGCAACGACGGCGGCACCAATGCCGACATCGTGTACCGGTGGAGGTTCACGACGCACTACCGCAACCCGAGCACGTTCCTCTACAACACCGGTCCCGTCACGTCGCTGAACGATCCCGACCTGAATCTGTTCCAGACGTATGACCTCTGGCGGATCGCGGGCGGGCACAAGACCCAGCTGTTGAACAACGCCCCTGTGGCTCCGAGCAACGTCGGCGGCGCCTCGATGCCGAACTACAACAGCAACCTGTTCGACAAGGCGACGACGAAGTTCGGCAAGTCTTCGAACCCCTCGTACAGCTGGGTGGGGCAGGCCGATGACCCGTTCTTCCTGGATCTGCGTGTGTTCGACCTCCTCTACGGGGCGAACCTCTCGGAGGCCGGGAACGACACGCTGGCCGGCTTCAACGTGAACTCGTTCGCCATCCAGGTCCCGACCAAGGACCTGACGAAGGGGAGCGAGAGCACGATCGGCATCTGGACCACCGCCTCGCGGCCCAGCATGCGGATCGAGAACGGCGATGGCACGCAGTCGTTCAAGGGTAAGGACGTCCAGGTCTCGCGCCTGGGGAATCCGCTCGTGAACGAGGTCGTCATCCCCGTGGGTTTGAAGGACTACTTCAACTCCTCCCAGCCCTCGGCCGACGGCGCGGCGCTGCCGCTCGTCCAGGACCCCGAGCTGCCGCACCTGCTGCACGCGGTGTACGGCACGGACGTTCCGGACTCCGATCCGGCCACCGCGGGTATCCAGCGGGCGGACCTGATCCAGGTCTTCTTGACAGGGGTCCCGACCCTGAACCAGCCAGCCAACGTTCAGGCCAGCGAGATGCTCCGTCTGAACACGGCGATCGCGCCTTGCTCGACGACCTGCTCCCGACTGGGCGTGCTCGGCGGCGACCTGGCAGGGTTCCCGAACGGCCGTCGTCTCTCCGACGACGTGATCGACGAAGCGCTCCGCGTGGTCCTCGGCGTCCTGCTGCCGGATCACCAGGCCCTCGCCGACACGATCGGTGACGGTGTCGACGCGAACGACGCTCCGTTCCTGAGCTCGTTCCCCTACCTCGCCTACCCGCACTCCGGGTCGGGGACGTAGAGCGTCGCCCAGACCAAGACGGGGAGCGGGGTCCGGCCCTTCGGGC
>JBOGVK010000192.1:0-4444 GCA_050692375.1 Actinomycetota bacterium | reverse complement strand
AGTCCATCTCGTCGAAGAAGACGATGACGGGCACGCCCTCTTCAGCCTTTTCTCGCGCCCGCTCGAACACGAGACGAATCTGGCGCTCGGTTTCGCCGACGTACTTGTTCAGCAGCTCCGGGCCCTTGATGTTGAGGAAGTAGGAGCGCGTGCGCGCGTTGCCGGTCTTCTCGGAGACGCGCTTGGCGAGCGAGTTGGCGACGGCCTTCGCGATGAGCGTCTTGCCGCATCCCGGAGGTCCGTAGAGCAGCACGCCCTTCGGCGGCTCCAACTCGTGTTCGCGGAAGAGCTCGGAATACAGGAACGGCAGCTCGACCGCGTCGCGGATCGCTTCGATCTGTCCTTCGAGTCCCCCGATGTCCTCGTAGCTGACATCCGGGATCTCCTCGAGGACGAGCTGCTCGACCTCTTCCCTCGGGAGAAGCTCGAGCGCCACGCCCGACCGCGGGTCGTACAGCAACGGATCGCCGGCGCGAACGCCGTCGATCACGAGGCTGCCGGAAAGCGTGGCCACGTACTCCTCATCGCCGCGGCCCACGACGAGCACACGATCGGCTCCGAGGCGATCCTTCACCTTGACGACCTCACCCTGACGGTCGGGCTCCAGGACCTCGACGGCGTTGAGCGAGTCGTTCAGGATCACTTGAGCGCCCGGGTGGAACCGAGCGATGTCCAGATCCGGGGCGGGTGTAACCCGCATCTTGCGGCCACTCGTGAACACGTCGATCGACCCGTCGTCGTTCGTGCCGAGGTACACACCGAACGACGCGGGAGGTTGGCTCAGCTTCTCGACCTCCTCCGCGAGCGCCTCGATCTTCTGACGTTCGCCCCGAAGCGCGTCGGCGAGCTTCTGGTTCTGCGACATCGCACGGGTGAGCTGGTCGCGGGTCTCGACGAGCTTCTCTTCGAGAAGCGTGACCTGCCGGGGAGCGTTCGTCAGACGCCGGCGCAGGAGCCCGACCTCCTCCTCCAGGAACTTCACCTGGGTCTGGAGCTCGTGAACCACCTTCTCGTACCGTTCGACCTGCTCGTCGTTGCCGGGCATCTGCGTCACCTCCCCCGGCGCGCTGGGTTGCCAGTATATGTACGGTCCTTGCCTCGACCCGTAGGCTTGAGCAAGTACCTCTTCAACCACTCATACGGCACTTCGGCGTTCCGCGATGATGCCTTGAACCGGGTATTCCTGACTGCGGGTCGTTCGCGCGTGCGAGACTAGCTCGGGTCGCCGACACGTCGTGCGATGGTCAAGAAGCCCGTGTGACCGATCATGCGGTGATCGGGGCGCACGCTGCGTTCGGTCACATGCCATGACCGGCGCATGGTTTCGAACGTCTCGACGTGCTGGAACCCATTGCCCTGCAAGGACAACACGAGTTCCTGCACCTGCCCGGTCGTGGGAAGGTACGCGCAGAGAACGCCTCCGGGCTCCAGGACCTGCTGGAGTGCCTTCAGCGCAACCCAGGGCTCGGGAAGATCGAGCACGCACCGATCGAAGCGATCGGCGGAGTCCGCAACATCCGAAATATCCCCCTCGCGAAGCGAGAGCCATACCGGCATCATCCCGAGGAACGCCTCGACGTTCTCGAGACCTTGATCTCGATGATCGGAACGAAGCTCGTACGAGACGACGCGTCCCTCGGGTCCTGTCGCGCGGCAGAGCGCGATCGTGAGCGCGCCCGAACCCGTGCCCGCTTCCAGGACGCGGGCACCCGGATAGATATCGGCGTAGACCATGATCGGACCCAGGTCCTTCGGATAGACGACCTGCGCTCCTCGCGGCATCTTGAGGACGAAGTCGGCGAACCGCGGACGGAACGCCGTCAGCACCATACCTTTCGACGTCTCGACGCGCACGCCCTCCGGTCTGCCGAGTAGATCTTCGTGTGACAGCGTCCCGCTGTGGGTGTGATACGTCCCACCGGCCTCGAGCTTCACGAGGTACGTGCGATCCCGTTGGTCGACCAGCATCACGCGCTCGCCCGCCCCGAACGGTCCGCTCACGACGCGCCCCCGTAGATCTCTGTCGGCATGACTTCTTCGGCCATCTCCGCGACGAGCTCGCGGGCATCCACGGGAGGCTCGAGGCGTTCGCCCAGGATCTGCGCCCTCGCACGGCAGAACGCGCAGAACTTCGACGTGGTCGGTTGACCACACCGCTCGCACGGCGACAGTTCGGCATCATCGGCCCGCGTGAACAGCGGTCGACCGCGTTCGAGGTATCCCAGGAAGAACTGCGCCTTCGTTCCCGGCGAGTCGGCCTCGATCGCGTTCATCGCGTCCTTGTATCGGAGCTGCGCGTTCCCGGCGACGAGCGGGCACTCCTCGACGATGTAGTCGATGCCCCGGAGGAAAGCGTACGCCGCCGTCTCCAACTCCGACAGACGGAACAACGGCTTGACCTTCTTCACCATGCCGTCCTTCGCGGGCAGGGCGGGCGCCTGGCGGGCGATGAAGTCGGTCTGCCACCGCAGGGTGTTTCCCAGGAGCGTCGCGGCCTCGTCGTCCAGGTTGTGACCGGTCGCGATCACGTCGAACCCTCCCTCGAGCGCCGCGCGGTTGAACACGTAGCGCTTGGACAGACCACAAACGGCGCAGGTCGAACGCGACCCCTTCTTGCCGGCAGTCGGGATGTCGTATCCGTAGTCGCGCTCGAGATCCACCACGACGAGCTCCGCGCCTCGATCGGCGGCGAACCCCTTCGTGACCTCACCCGATCTCGTCGAATAGCTGCCGATCCCCAGCCCGAGATACAGGCCGGTCGCGTCATACCCCAGGTCGAGCAGCACATCCCACAGCGCGAGCGAGTCCTTCCCACCGGAGATCGCCACCAGGATCCGGTCGCCGCCGGCGAACATCCGTTGCTGTTTGATCGCGCGCTTCACCTGCTCCTGGAAGACGTGGATGAAGCATCCTTTGCAGTATGCCGCGTTGTGTCGGCGAACCTCGATCACAGCGGGCCCACCGCAGCGGTTGCACTTCACGCCGCGCCTCCGGAGATCACGGGCCGCACCTCGACCTCGTCGCCCTCCTGTAACCGGGTTTCCCGCGTGATGAGCTCTCCCGACCGGATCACCAGTACGGTGTCGGGGTTCACGCCGAGCTCGTCGAGGACCGCGTGGACCGACCTGTTCCCCACGACCTCGACCTCCCGGTCGGGGTTACGCAGCCTCACCCTCACGGGTCAAGGCTAACGCAAGGCCCACGGCGGGCGGTGCGGCTCGCCCGGAGGCACGAGCCATGAACCAGATGAATGCGCCCATCGGGACGTACCACAGGCCCGCGGGTTGCCCGGCCACGGTGCTCACGATCCCGATCGCGACCAGACAGAGACCGACGGCGCGACCGCCCAACGACGCCGTACGGGTCGCCCGCGTGAAGCTGCCGGTTCTCCGCCAGATGGCCGCCCGAAGGATCCGCCCACCGTCGAGCGGTAGTCCCGGCACCAGGTTGAAGACGGCGACGCCCAGGTTCACGACCGCAAGCGTGAAGGCGACCGCCTCGACGCCGGACCAACCCAGAGCGGCAGCGCCGCTCGAGAGCACGGCCATCGCGCTGCCGATCGCGATGGATGTCGCCGGACCGGCCAGCGCCACCGCGAACTCGGACCCGGGCGAGGGCAGCTCACCCTCGATCTCCGCGACGCCGCCCAGCAAGAACAGCGTGATGCCTCGCACCCGCACGCCGAACCGGCGAGCGACGACGGCGTGGGCGACCTCGTGGACGGCGAGACATGCGAAGAACGCCACCCCCGTGACGACGGCCATCGCGAGGCGTTCGAGCAGGGGGAGGCGAGGAAGGGCGACGCCGTACTCGTCCGTCACCGCCCAGACGACCAGGCCGAGGACCAGGAACCACGAGGCGTGGATCCAGAGCGGGATCCCCAACAGACGCCCGACGCGGAGGCGGAAGCGGTGCATGTCCGTACCTTACGGCCGGCGCCGTGGATCCCCGAACAACTTCAGGGAAGCTCTGCGGGGCTCGGGCGGGCCCCGAGGATGACCTCGACCGTCCTGGTCGTCCCGTCGCTGCCGACGACGTCCACGGCGACGCGGTCGCCGGGCTTCAGCCCGTTCAGGATGGTGCCGACGTCGTTCTCGGAAGCGACCCGCTTCCCGTCGATGCTCACGATCACGTCCCCCTGACGGATACCGGCGCCCACGGCAGGGCCATCCAGGGTCGTCGCCACGACGTACGCGCCCTGATCCACCTTGAGACCGAACTGGATCGCCACATCCGTCGTCACGGTCTGCGAGACGATCCCGAGGTAGGCGGAGGGAGCGAGCGGATGAGCCTCGGCATCGGCGATCGTCTGCTTCACCGAGTCGATCGCGATGGCGAAACCGATGTTCTGCGCGCTGTCGTCACCCGCGGTGTTGATGCCGACGACCTGTCCCTGCATGTTCACGAGCGGCCCGCCCGAGTTGCCGTGGTTGATCGCGGCGTC
>JBOGVK010000191.1:0-4969 GCA_050692375.1 Actinomycetota bacterium | reverse complement strand
GCGAACGATCCCCGCGTCGTCATCGTCGGCGCCGGGCTGGCCGGCGTCTCGTGCGCGTACAAGCTGCAGCTGAACGGCATCCATGCGGACCTGTACGAGTCGCGCGACCGCGTCGGGGGCCGGTGCTGGAGCGCTCGAACGTTCGTCGGCGGACAGGTGGCCGAGCACGGAGGGGAGTTCGTCGACACGCGGCATGTCCAGCTTCGGCGGCTGGTAGCTGCCCTCGGCTTGCAGCTCGACGATCTGTGGCCCGCATACGCGGCCGAGCAGGGCGCGCACGAGCTCTTGGTCCTGGACGGAGAGCTGCAGGACCGTCACGTCGTTCGTGAGCACTTCGATGTCGTGATCCGCCGGCTCTCGCGTGATGCGAAGAAGGTTGGCCCCTACCGCTGGGGCGAGGCCGGACCCGCCGCCGAGGCGTTCGACCGGATGACGATGCGCGAGTGGATGGACGAGAACGTTCCGGGCGGCAGCACGTCCCTGCTCGGCAAGACGTTGGATGTCGGCCTCACGGGCTTCTGGGGCATCGACCCGGAGGACACGTCGGCGATCACGTTGCTCGACACGTACATCACGCCGTACCCGGGCGGACCCGCCGACGAGCGCTACCACATCCGTGGTGGCAACGATCAGGTGCCGAACATGCTCGCCGACCTGTTGCCGCCGGGCGCGTTGCATCTGGAGGCGCCGTTGTCGGTCATGACGAGGCTCGACGACGGCGTGTACGCGCTCCGCTTCGGCGATTCGACGGTGGATGTGATCGCCGATCACGTCGTGCTCTGCCTGCCGTTCACCACGCTCAGGGACGTTGATCTGGACGGCGCGGGGTTCGACGTCAAACGGTTGAAGGCGATCCGCGAGATCGGCATGGGGACGAACGCGAAAGTCTTGTTGCAGTTCCAAGATCGGTTCCCGACGTTCGGGTGGAACGGGTCGTTCGAAACGGACGAGCCGAAGTCCGACAGCTGGGACAGCGCGCTCGCCGAGCCCGGCCCCGGGGGCTTGCTCACCATCTTCACCGGTGGCAAGACCGGCGCCGGTTACCCGACGGACGAAGCACACGCGCCGGCACCGCAGGGTGTGGTCGACGACGCGCTCGCGTTCCTGGACACCTACCTGCCGGGGATGCGTTCGTCGTTCAATGGGGACGCCTGGCTCGACTCGTGGGTCGACGACCCGTGGGTGAAAGGCTCCTACGCCGCGTTCCTGCCGGGGCAGTGGACGGCGTTCTTCGGCTACATGGGTCGGCCCGCAGGGAACGTCCATTTCGCCGGCGAGCACACGTCGACGTACAGCCAGGGGTACCTGAACGGGGGCGTCGAGACGGGTCTTCGCGCGGCGCGAGAGGTGCTGCAAGCAGCGGGACGGCGTGTGCGTCCGGTCGTGGAAGCGACGCGCTAGCTCGAGGGGGAGGGCTGCGCCGGCGGCACGTCGATCACGTCTGGCTGCACGCCGTCGTGGCTGCGTTCCCAATCCCGGATCAGCTCCGCGACCTTCACGACGATGGCCGCGCCTCCGCCCAGCTCGATGAGCTTGCCGATCGGCGATCGGCGGAGCCACGGGAGTCGCATCACGAGCGGCACCGACAGGATGAGGCCGGTGGCCAAATGTTTGCGCAGCCGCCGGCCGGTCGGGGAGTCGAGGAAACCCACCAGCTCCTCGACGGAGGTATCGATCCGGTCCGCGATCTCCTGGAGCTGAGCGTTCACACGCAACAGCCTAGCGGAGGCGGACGGGAATCGAACCCGCCTGGGAGCTTTCGCCCCCACAACGGTGTTGAAGACCGTGGGGCCCACCAGGAACCCTGACGCCTCCATCGAGCAGCCTACCGGCTGGCTGCCTCAGTCGCCGAGGACCTCAACCGCGTCGCCGACGCGCACGCGTCCGGGCTCTTCGACGTCCGCGTAGACGCCGAACAGGAGCTCGCCTTCCCGTCGCCGATAGGTCGCGAGCACCTCGAGCGCGGGGAAGTCCGGCTCTCCGGTGTCGGGATGCATCGTCGTGAGCACGCACCGGGGCACGCCGGCGCCGACGCGAACGATGGCGCCGCCCATCCGGAGACGGGAACCGGTCCATACGTCCTCCTCGTGCGGAGCGCAACCGTCGAGCTCCACCAGCATCCGGAATCGGCGGGGGTCGGGCGTTTCCCGCTCCGCGCGGCGGCCGAGCTCCTCGACCGACGCGCTCGAGACGATGGAGACCGGATGCACGCCTCCGCTCCGTTCGGGGTGTTCGACGCGCACGAGCATCACGTCGCGATCCAGCAGCCGCGAGACGGCCGCATCGAACGGTCCAGGCACCCGACGAGCGCCGACCTCGCGATCGAACAGCGTGACATGGATCTCCTCGCCGGCCGGCGCCGCATCGCCTTCCGCGCGCGTTCCGTCGGGGAGTTCCAACGTCAGCCGGTCGCCATCTTCATCGAACGTCGATCGGATCCCGAGAAGCGCGACCTTCCCTCCACCGGAGATCCGCTTCCCGTCGACCCCGATGAACAGGAACCGTCGATCGGCTTCGACACCGTTCCGTCCGAGATCGATCGCGTCGGGGTGCTGGAGCGAGGTCGACTTGACGGGTGCGACGTTGAACCGAGCGACGGTCGCCATCGTCCTCACCCTACCGAAGACGATCGGGGAGTTGTCCACTAGTCCGCAGTGGACTAGACTCGCTGTTCTCGCTTGAGACCGGTGATCAAGAGCAGTGAGGAGATGGCGCTATGGCGGTGTCGAAGGTTGAGGTCGTCGTATTGGGATTGCTGGCTGAGGAGCCGCTGTATGGGTACGACCTGCTCGAGCGATTCCGTGCTCGAAGCATGGGGTTCTGGGTCGAGATCGGGAAGGCCTCGGTCTATCAAGTGCTCCGTCGCCTCGAGCGGGACGGACAGATCACCGGGCGCTCGCAAGAGGGACCGGAGGGTCCCGACCGGCGTGTGTATCGCATCACGAGGTCCGGCCGTGACCGGCTGAGAGCGGGACTGACGGAACGGTTCGCTTCGCTGGAACCGTATGAGACCGACGGTGGCCTCGTGCTGGGATTCGCGCACCTGCTCTCGGCGACCGACGCACGCAAGGCGGTGGACTCGCGTGAAGCGGCCGTCCGCGATCTGGTCGATGCGATCAAGATCGAACGCGCGCGTGCCTCGAGCGACAAGGGCGCCGGGCGGACGATCTCGAGCGCCATGCTCGATCGGCAGGAGGCGCTCGCGCGGGCCGAGCTCACCTGGATCAAGGGCTTCCGAGCGCAGCTCGGTCGGATCCGCCGCTGAGGCGACGGCCGTCGCGAACCACACGGAAACATCAAGCGAACCCGCAGGTCAGTCGAGATGTTCTGTCAGAGGGCCTCGCCAAGATGCTCAGTAGGATGGAGAAGATGGAAGCCGCGTTCTTCGACCTCGACAAGACGATCATCTCCCGGTCGTCCTCGCTCGCGCTCTCACGACCCCTGTACCGCGCGGGCATGGTCTCGCGCGCACAGCTGCTCCGCGGCGCCTACGCGCAACTCGTCTACCTGTTGGTCGGGGCCGACGAGAACAAGATGGATCGCTTGAAGGAGGGCATGCTCGCTCTCACGAAGGGGTGGGATCGGTCGCAGGTCGAGCATCTCGTGCAGGATGTCCTCCTGGATGTGATCGATCCATATGTCTACCAAGAGGCGCTCGACCTGATGGACCTCCATCGGAGCGAGGGCCGCCGGATCTACATCGTCTCCTCGTCGCCGGAGGAGATCGTTCGACCGCTCGCGCGACACTTCGGCGTGAGTGGAGTCATCGCGACACGAGCCGAGGTCGGAGACGATGGCCGCTACACGGGCGACCTCGAGTTCTACGCATACGGCGACCAGAAGGCCGAGGCGATCGAGCAGATCGCGTCTCGCGTCGGCATCGATCTCTCGGGATCGTATGCGTACTCCGACTCCGTCACCGATCTGCCGATGCTCCAGGCCGTTGGCAACCCAGTCGCGGTGAATCCCGACAAAGACCTCCGAAAGATCGCCGAGGAACGCGACTGGCAGATCCGCGATTTCCGCCGGCCGGTGAGATTGCGAACGCGGATCGTCTCCGCGGTGCCCACACCGAAACCTTCGATCGCCGCAGCCGTCGGCGCGGCGGCTGTGGCCGCCGTACTCGTATGGGTCGTGTTCCGGTCGCGCGGGGCGGGCCGACGTCGCTCGGCCTGACACATCGCTCGTATTGCGCCTTGATCCAACCGGGTGTACGGTCGAAGACGGTCTCTGAATCGTTTCTTCAGGGCCGCGAGGGGAGCAGAACCCACGCGCGAGTCATGCCGCGGGAGGCATGCTCAGGACCCGGGGGCGCGTCGCCGCCCGGCTCCCGAGCACGTGTAGACGATGCGCCTGATACCTGCTCCCCTCGACTATGGCCACACTCGATCGGGCCGCCGATCAGGTCCCGCTCGACGAGTTCAGATACTCGAAGTGCATGCCGTCCGGCACGATCCAATCGCCGCCCCACGCGAACCCCCACCGCTGCATCAGCTCCACCAATGCCGGATCCTGAACGGGCGGCGTCCCGAATCGATTCGTATCCGCGTTGACGTCGATCGCAGCGCCCCAGGCGTGATGCGAGATCGACGCGGACGGCGAGGACAGCGCGGATCGTGCCGAGAAGCAGCCGTCGTACGCATGGATCGTCGCCTCCAGACCGCTCGCCACGAGTTGGTTCATGGCGGCGCGCAGCTGGGGGATGAACTTCTTGTTGCAGGACACACGTCCCAAGACGGGGAGCGTCACGGTCACGATGTGTTCCTGTATCCACGTGGGGTCGATCTCGATGAACCCGCTGTTCCCGGGCTGAGGACGACCGGCCCACTCACCGAATCGCTTCTTGATGAGCGCCTGCGGTAACACGGCGTCGCCCATCCGAAGGTACTTCGTTTCACCCGGCGCGTGGACCTGCACGACGGGGTACTGGAGTCCCGGTGGGAGCAGAGCGCGGAAGCGCTTCTCGAGC
>JBOGVK010000190.1:0-8194 GCA_050692375.1 Actinomycetota bacterium | reverse complement strand
CCCGAAGCTCCGGGTAGACGTCCGCCATCTGTTCGACGGTCCGGCGGACGAGGGGCTCCATCACGCCGCCCTCGACACCCAGTCGCCGAGCGTGAGAGACCACGCGGCGGAGCATCCGGCGCAAGATGTATCCCCGGCCTTCGTTCGACGGCTGGACGCCGTCCGCGATCAGGAACGTCGTGGCGCGTCCGTGCTCCGCGATGACTTTGAGCGAGACATCGTCGCGCTCGTCGGCGCCATGCCGCTTGCCGGACAGTGACTCCGCCACTTCGAGCAACGGCTGGAACAGGTCGGTCTCGAAGATGTTGTCCTTGTTCTGGAGCACGGTGGCTACGCGCTCGAGGCTCGACCCCGTGTCGATGTTCTTCGCGGGAAGCTCATGAAGGATGTTCGAGTCGCTGTCAACCTGATCCTGCATGAAGACGAGGTTCCAGATCTCCACATATCGTTCCTCGTCGACGTCCGGACCCCCCTCCGGTCCATACTTCGGGCCGCGGTCGACGAAGATCTCCGAGCATGGACCGGCCGGACCGGCGGCGTGCGTCCACCAGAAGTTCGCCGGCTCGCCCTGCTCATCGACGCGCCCACGTTGCACGATCCGCTCGGGGGCGAGCCCGGCAGCGTCGATCCAGATCGCCTGCGCCTCGGCGTCTTCCTCGTACACCGTGACCCAGAGCCGCTCGGGGTCGATCCCGTATCCCTCGGTGATCAGCTCGTGTGCCCACGGGATCGCGTCGGCCTTGAAGTAGTCCCCGAACGAGAAGTTCCCGAGCATCTCGAACATCGTGAGATGTCGCGCCGTGTGCCCTACGTTGTCGATGTCGTTGGCGCGGAAGCACTTCTGCGAGCTCACCGCGCGTCGATAGGGAGCCTCGGCTTGTCCTAGGAAGTACGGGATGAACTGCATCATGCCGGCTCCCGTGAGCAGCAGGCCCGACTCCGAGGGCGGGATCAGCGACGCGGAAGGGACGCGCCTGTGTCCACGCTCTTCGAAGAACGATAAGAACGACTCGCGGATCCCATGGCTCTCCACGCCGGGCAGTCTACTGAGGGCGGAGGAGACGGCTGGGGTTGCGAGGGCTAGGCCGCCGGCGGGCCATCCCGGCGCGAGGCCGGGACCTCGCCGCGGAGCTCGCGCTCGCGATCCTCCATGGCCTGGCGCCCCTCGGCGATCGACTCGGAGACGAGCTTGCCGAGGTCGAGGAGCCCACCCTTCGCCTCGCGCGCCAGCGTGGCGGGTGCGACGCGAACGGCCTTCTTGCGCGCCCATCGCGACGCCATGATCGCACTGGTCGCCCCGGCACCCAGCCCCAGCGCGACCCAGAACCCTCGACGGAACACGTGCGTCCCTAGCCTGTCGGCGGCGACTTCGGCTTGCTCTTCTTGAACCGGCTGGCGCCCTTCTTCAGGCCGGCCCCGACCGAGATGATCTTGACGAGCGGGCTCGCCGCGGCCTGCTCGATCAAGCCCGACACCCGCTCCACGCGCTCCAGGATGCCGTCGATGCGATCGATCTCGCGGTTCGTGCGCTCCACGGAGCCACGGACCTCACGCAGCAGAGGAACGGTCTCCTCACGCGTTGCGTCGATCATCATCTTCGTGCTTTCCAAGACGCGGAACGTATTGAGCAACACGATGCACAGGAAGAGGACCAGCAGGCCCCAGAACGCGGCCAGGATGATCAACGCGGTGTCGCCGGCGCTGAGCGCGAGGAGCGCCATGGTCTCTGCCTCCTATGGTCGTTGGCCGTGGTTGGTTGTCGGGTGTACGTGGACGCCGCGTAGCATACCCACGCGAGCCCCCGAGGCGTCCGCCGGCCTAGCTCTCCTCCCCTTCGCCCGACGGCTCGTAGTACCGGGTCCCTTGGAATCGGACCGGGCGGTACTCCTGCTCGACCTGATGGCCGGGGAAGTCGTGCGGATAGCGGTAGCCCTTCCCATGTCCGAGCTGCTTCGCGCCGGCATACGAGGAGTCACGCAGATGCACCGGCACGGGATCGGCGCTCGCCGCGTCTTCCATGGCCTTCGCGAGCGCCGTGTACACGCTGTTCGATTTCGGCGCGCGGGCGAGGTAGATGGCCGCTTCCGCGAGGTTCAGCCGTACCTCGGGAAGTCCGACGTGCTCGACGGCGTGCGCGGCGGCGGTCGCGATCAAGAGAGCGCGCGGATCGGCAAGTCCGATGTCCTCCGAGGCGTGAACGATCATGCGACGGGCGATGAACCGTGCGTCCTCACCCGCCTCGAGCATGCGCGCCAACCAGAACAGCGCAGCGTCCGGGTCCGATCCGCGGATGCTCTTGATGAACGCGCTGATGACGTCGTAGTGCGCATCACCCTGGCGGTCGTACACGACGGCCTTGCGTTGGACGGCCTCTTCGGCGAGGTCCCGCGTGACCTCGGTCTCGCCCGCGCCTTGCGCCGCGAGCACCGCGGCCTCCAGGCCGGTGAGCGCCATCCGTGCATCTCCGCCGGCGATGTCGGCCAGATGATCCAGTGCCTCCTCGGTGACCTTCACGTCGATCGTTCCCAGCCCGCGCTCGGGGTCCTCCATCGCGCGTTGCATCAGGGCTCGAAGCTCGTCGTTCCTGAGTGGTTCCAGGCGAAGCAGCAAACACCGCGAGAGCAACGGCGTGTTCAACGAGAAGTACGGGTTCTCGGTCGTGGCGCCGATGAGCGTCACCGTGCCCGCCTCGACCGCCGGAAGCAGCACGTCCTGCTGTGCCTTCGACCATCGGTGCACCTCGTCGACGAACAGGACCGTTCGGAAGAGGCCGCCCTTCGCGCCCTCCATCACCTTCCGCGCGTCGGCCACGCCCGAGGACACAGCCGAGAGCTGCATGAGATCGGCGCCGACCTCCCGCGCGAGCAGGTGCGCGAGCGTCGTCTTCCCCGTTCCCGCGGGACCCCACAGGATGATCGAGGGGAGGTTGCCACCGGCGACGAGCTTCGTGAGCGCCGTCCCCGGGCCCACCACGTGGGTCTGTCCGACGAACTCCTCGAACGTTCGCGGGCGCATCCTGGCGGCGAGCGGCGTATCGGCCATCGCTCCTACCCCCGCGCGACGTGGTCGGGACGGATGCGGTAGATCACGCGGACGGAGCCGGGGACGTACTCCCAGCGCTCGCCATCGTGGTATCTCTGATTGAGGAAGTCGATGTGTGCCTCAGCTTGATCACCCGTCTCGATGGACACGACGGTCCCATTGATCGCTGTCCACGTGTACGGGTCGTCTTGATCGTGGATCGACACCGCCACCCGCGGATCTCGACGGATGTTCCGGTCCTTCTTCCTGCCCACCGCGCTGTTCACGAGCACATGTCCGTCGCCGTCGACGTCGATCCAGAGCGGCGCCGAGTGCGCCGAGCCGTCCTCGTTCAGCGTCACGAAGTGCGCGAAGTTCTTGCCTTTGAGCAACGCGAGGTCGTGATCGATGAGATCGGCCATCGGTTTCAGACCCGCAGGAAGGCGACGTGGCTCGGACGGATCTCGAGGATCACGCGGACCTGATCGGGCTTGGGCACCCACGGCTCGCCGTCGTACTTCCGCGACAGGAAGTCGATGTGCTCGTCGGCGCCCTCCGTGGTGATGCGCTCGACCACGCCATGAACGTACAGCGGGGGCCATGGGTTCGCCGGATCGTGGCTGGCGACCATCACGCGCGGGTCGCGACGGACGTTCCGCGCCTTCCTCCGCCCGTCCTCGGTGTTGAGCAGGACCAGGTCTCGCTCGACGTCGACGTCCACCCACAGCGGCGTGACGTGTGGCGACCCGTCCTCGTTGGTCGTGCCCAGGTATGCGAGGTTCTTGCCCTGGAGCAGCCGGATCGCGTCGTCGGTCAACACACCCATGTCAGCTCTCCTTCTTCGGTGGCTCGGACAGCCGGAGCCCCAGCTCGCGCAGCTGCTCGTTCGGGACCATGGCCGGCGCTCCGGTGAGCGGATCGGCGCCCGACTGCGCCTTCGGGAAGGCAGTCACATCGCGGATCGCCTCCTTTCCGGCCATCAGCATCACGAGACGGTCGATCCCCATCGCGATCCCTCCGTGAGGGGGAGCGCCGAAGCCGAGCGCAGTCAGCACATGACCGAACTTCTCCTGCGACTCTTCGTGAGACATCCCCAGCACATCGAAGACCTTCGCCTGCACGTCCGGTCGGTGGATGCGGATGCTTCCGCCCCCAACCTCGAAACCATTGAGGACCAGGTCGTACGCGCGCGCCTGCGCGGTTGAGGGCTCGAGGTCGGCGTCGTCGACCGGAGCGGTGAACAGGTGGTGCACCGAGACCCACTTGTCGTCCTCCTGGCTCCACTCGAAGAGCGGCGGGCGGATCATCCAGCAGAACGCCCAGGCACCGCCGGGGACGAGTCCGAGCCGTGCCGCCAGCTGACGGCGGAGCGCATCGAGCGCAACATGGACGCGATCCTCTCGATCGGCCACGATCAGGATCAGGTCACCGTCGGCGGCGCCGGTCGCGGCCAACAGCCCGTCGAGCTCCTCCTGCGAGAGGAACTTGGCCACCGGTGAGCGGACCTCGCCCGGATCGACGACCATCCACACGAGACCCGCCGCGCCTCGGCCCTTCGTGTCGGTGACGAGATCGTCGAGTTCCTTGCGAGACAACGAGCCACCGCCGGGCACGGCGAGCGCCTTGATCCGGCCTCCCGAGGCCAGCACGGACGAGAACGCCTTGAACCCGGTCGCTCGGAAGGTGTCGGCCAGGTCGGTCAGCTCCATGCCGTATCGCAGATCGGGCTTGTCGGAGCCGAAGCGCTCGAGCATCTCGTCGTACGTCATGCGCGGGAACGGCGTCAAGACGTCGGCACCCTGTGTCTCGAGTACGATCCGCGCGTACAACGGCTCGATGGTCGCGATGACGTCCTCCTCGTCGACGAACGACATCTCGACGTCGAGCTGCGTGAACTCGAAGCTGCGCTCAGCGGTCGTCCGTTCGTCGCGAAGACACCGCACGATCTGGTAGTACCGGTCTTGGCCGGCCACCATCAACATCTGCTTCAGCTGCTGCGGCGACTGCGGAAGGGCGTAGAACGTGCCCGGCCAGATCCGCGACGGGACGAGGAAGTCGCGTGCACCCTCTGGTGTGCTCCGAGTCAGCAGCGGGGTTTCGACCTCCACGAACCCCAGGGCTTCCAGGTGCTTCCGCATGATCCTGTTGATGGTGTGCCGGAGGCGCAAGATCTTGGTCATCTCCGGCCGGCGAAGGTCGAGGTAGCGGTATCTCAGCCGGAGATCCTCGCCGGCCTCGGTCCGATCTTCGATAGGGAAGGGCGGCGTCTGCGACGCAGCGAGAACCTCGAGGGTGCGCGCGGCGACCTCCACGTCGCCGGTCGCAAGGTTCGGATTCACCATGCCTGTCGGACGCAAGCGGACCACGCCGCTGACGCGTACGACGTCCTCGGCGCCCAGATCCTGAGCGATCGCGTGCGCCTCGGTAGCGTCGCCGGGGTGGAAGACCACCTGGACGACGCCCTCGCGATCGCGGAGGTCGATGAAGGTCACTCCCCCGTGGTCGCGGCGGTGGGACACCCAACCGCAGAGCACCACATCGGCGTCGGCGTCGCTCGCACGGAGCTGCCCGCATGCGTGGCTCCGCATGGACGTTCGCATGTCCGGCATCTCAGTCCACCCACCCGTCGAGCCTGGTCAGCCAGCCGGCAACGTCCGTCGTCGGGACCGACTTCTGCACCCCATCGACCAGCCGGCGCAGTGTGACCGTGCCGTTGGCGAGCTCCTGCTCTCCCACGATCGCGACGAACGCGGCGCCGGCACGGTCCGCCATCTTGAGCTGCGCCTTCAACGGTCGCTCCTCATAGCTCGCCGATGCGGCGATCCCAACATCTCGAAGGTCCTCGACCAGTCCGCGGCCGGCCGCCTCCGCATCAGCCCCGATCGCCACCACGAAGCATCGAAGAACTCGCGCCGCAGGCAATGGGACGCCCTCCGCTTCGAGGGCGAGCACGACACGATCCAGACCCATCGCGAACCCGACACCCGGAGTCGCCTGCCCGCCGAGCGCCTCGGCGAGCCCGTCGTACCGGCCGCCGGCGTTCACCGTCGACGCCTGGGCCGACTCGAGCGCACTCGACATCCACTCGAACGTCGACCTCGTGTAGTAGTCCAAACCGCGGACCAGCCGCGGATCGAGCTGATACGCGACGCCTGCCTCATCGAGCCCACCGCGCACCGCCGCGAAGTGCGCGGCGCACGGCTCGCACAGATGGTCGACGATGACCGGGGCCGCCAGTACGAAGTCCTTGCCGCCGTCCACCTTGCAGTCGAACACGCGCAACGGGTTCTTCGACAGGCGGGTCCTGCAGTCCTCGTCGAGCCGATCGCGATACGGCTCGAAGTAGTCGACCAGTCGCTCTCGGTACGCGGGCCGACATACCGCGTCGCCGATCGAGTTCAGGCGCAGGGCGTACCGGCTCAGACCACGCTCGCGCAGGTACCGCTCGCCGAGAATGATCACCTCCACATCGGCCGCCGCACCCTCGACCCCGATCACCTCGATGCCGAACTGACGGAACTCACGGAGCCGTCCCGCCTGCGGACGGCCGTGCCGGAACTCCGCGCCGACGTAGTACGCCTTGAACGGGTTCGGCAGTTCCTGGGCATGTGTCAGGTAGGCCCGCACCACGGACGCCGTGCTTTCCGGCCGGAGCGTCAGCGATCGACCGCCCTTGTCCTCGAACGTGTACATCTCTTTCGTGACGACGTCGGACGTGTCGCCGGACGACCGCGTGAACAGCTCCGTGTGCTCGAACGTCGGCGTCTCGATGTAGCGGAACCCGAACAGCTCCGCGGTTCGGTGGGCGGCCTCGTAGAGACCGAGCATCGCGTCGGCACGCTCCGAGAGCAGGTCTTGCGTGCCGCGGGGCGGCGCAAGCTCCATCAGCCCATCCCCCGCAAGAACGGGTTCGTGGTTCGCTCGCGACCGACGGTCGTCTCGGGTCCGTGTCCCGGCCACACCGGCAGCCCGTCGGCGAGCTGCAGGAACCGACGCAGGCTGCGATCCATGTCCTGCGGAGATGAGTTCGGGAAGTCCGAGCGACCGATCGACCCGGCGAACACCAGGTCGCCCGAAAACACGAACGCGTCGGTCACGAAGCAACAATGGCCGGGCGTGTGTCCCGGCGTGTGCTGCACCTGGATCCGGATGCCACCGAACTCCAGCATGTCGCCGTCGGCGAGCGTGCGGAGGTCCTTCACGTCGGTCAGCGGGTTCGCGAACCCCGGGTTCCATAGCTCGGGATCACGGAACGCGACGGCATCGGCCTCGTGCACGTACACCGGCACATCGTCGCCGGCGAACGCTCCCGCCTGATCGGCGTGATCCAGGTGGGCGTGCGTGAGCAGCACGGCCACGGGGCGCTTGCGGCCCGCGGCCAGCAGGTCGTGCACCGTCTCCGGCTCGAACCCCACGTCGACCACCACGGCGTCGTCGCTGCCGTCGGCCGCGAGCAGCCAGCAGTTCGTCCCATACGGGTTCTGATCGAAGACGTCGCGCCACATGAGGGGACCATGCTAGCGGACGGTCGGTCGCGCCCCGGAAGTATCCTCAGAGGTCAGAGGGGTCCAGGACCAGTGTGAACGGACCATCGTTCAGGAGCTCGACATCCATGTGCGCGCCGAACATCCCGCGTTTGACCGAGACCCCACGCTCATCCAGCGCCGCCGCGAACGCCTCCACCCGTTCGGCGGCGACCGCCGGCACCGCGGCGTCGGTCCACGACGGCCGACGTCCCTTCCGCAGGTCGGCGTAGAGCGTGGACTGCGACACCACCATGACCTCGCCCTCCACGTCTGAGAGCGCCAGGTTCGTCTTGCCGGCCTGGTCGGCGAACACCCTCAGATGCGCGATCTTCTCGGCCATCCGCTCGACCTCGCCGTCGCCATCATCCGCACCGATGCCTACGAGCAGGAGGTACCCGCGGTCGATCTCCGCCACGAGCTCTCCCCGACGGTCACCGAAGCGCGGGCGACCCGCTGGAGCACGACCCGCATGTCAGCCGGGCACGACGCGGTAGGCGTCGAACACACCGTCGACGCGCTTCACCGCGCCCAGAACGCTGGACAGGTGGGCGATGTCGGCGAGCTCGAACGCGAACCGCAGCCGGGTGATGCGGTCACGGCCGGTCGACGACGTCGCCGACAGGATGTTGACGTGGCCGTCGGAGAGC
>JBOGVK010000189.1:0-28837 GCA_050692375.1 Actinomycetota bacterium | reverse complement strand
GGCCCGAGCCGCCCGGACGTACACGGATCTGGAGGTCGACCGCGAGAGTGGCACGCGTGGGAAGCGCTCGACCCGCGCCGAAGCGCTACTGGTCGCGCTCACCGGAGCCGAGGACGCGTTCGTCGTGAACAACTGCGCCGCCGCGCTCCTGCTTTCCCTTGCGGCGCTAGCGCGCCGCAAGGAGGTCCTCGTTTCCCGTGGAGAGCTGATCGAGATCGGCGGCGAGTTCCGCATCCCCGACATCATGGCTGCGTCGGGCGCCAAGCTGGTCGAGGTCGGCACGACGAATCGCACGCGCACGAGCGACTACCGGTCCGCGATCAGCGAACGAACCGGCGCGATCCTCAAGGTGCATCCCAGCAACTACCGGGTCGTGGGCTTCACCGCCACACCGGTCGCGAAGGAGCTGGCAACGCTCGCCGCGAAGCACGATGTGCCGTTCGTGTTCGACGTCGGCTCTGGCCTGCTGTATCGCGAGCACGGGATGCCGCCCGACGAGCCGACCGTGTCCGAAGCGCTCACCGACGGCGCGGCTCTGGTGACGTGCTCGGGCGACAAGCTGCTCGGCGGGCCGCAGGCCGGGATCGTCGTCGGGCGGACAGACGTCGTCGCGAAGCTCCGTGCGCACCCGATCGCTCGTGCCGTTCGCGTGGACAAGATGCAGATCGCGGCGCTCGAGACGGTGCTGGCGATGCATGCATCGGGTCGAGCGAACGAGCTGCCCGTGCACCGCATGTTGCTCACGCCGCTCGACGAGCTGTCGCATCGCGCCCACGAGCTGGCCGAGTCCTTGGACGGCGACCTCGAGGGCGCACATGTGCGCAAGTGTGAGTCGGTCGTCGGCGGCGGATCGATGCCCGGCACGTCGATGCCGTCGTGGGGGGTCGGGCTGAAGTCGGCGGATCCCACGGTGTTCGCGGCGCGTCTCCGCTCGGGCTCCCCGTCGGTGTTCTGTCGGGTCGAGCCGGACGCGGTCGTCTTCGACGTGCGGACCGTGCTGCCGGATCAGCTGCCGGACCTCACCCGCGCCATCCAGTACGCCCTCGAGGGCGACGACGTCGACGAGGACTGAATCCGCGTGCCGGGCGAGCTCCGGGTCGTGGCGACGGCCGGCCACGTCGATCACGGCAAGTCGTCGCTGATCCTTCGACTGACCGGTATCGACCCCGACCGCTGGGCCGAAGAGAAGCGGCGCGGGCTGACGATCGACCTGGGGTACGCATGGTGCACGCTCCCGTCCGGTCGCGAGATCGGGTTCGTCGACGTGCCCGGCCACGAGCGGTTCATCGCCAACATGCTCGCCGGCGTCGGCCCCGTGCGACTGGTGCTCTTCGTCGTGGCAGCGGACGAGGGGTGGAAGCCGCAGTCCGAGGAGCACTTGGAGATCCTGGACGTCCTCGGCGTGCGCGGCGGCGTCGTGGCCCTGACGAAACGCGACCTCGTCGACGCCGAGACGCTGGAGATCGCCGTGGACGAGGTACGCGAACGTTTGGCCGGGACCGCGCTCGCCGGCGCGCCGATCCTGCCGGTGTCGTCGCAGACCGGCGAGGGCATCGAGGACCTCGCCGCCGCACTCGACGCGATGCTCGCCGCCGCGGGTCCTGCCGAGGACACGCGCGCCCGCCTGTTCGTCGACCGTGTGTTCACGATCAGGGGTGCGGGAACCGTGGTCACCGGAACGCTCAGCGGCGATTGCCTGAGCGTGGGCGACGACGTGGAGCTGTATCCCACCGGCGCCCAGGCGCGTATCCGCTCGCTGCAGACGCACAAGACGACCGAGGATCGCGCCTGTCCCGTCTCCCGCGTGGCGGCGAACCTGGTCGGCGCGACGCGGGTGGCGCTGGAACGCGGGAACGTGCTGGCGGCGCCCGGCGCGTGGCGCCCGACCCGGGCGTTCGAGGCCCGCATCCGGCCGGTCCGTGGACGAACCGCCGCGGTGACGTCCCGGGGAGCATTCATCCTCTACTCGGGCGCCACCGCGTCGGAGGTTCGCCTCCGCTTATACGAAACGGCGAAGCTCGAACCCGGCCGCGAAGCGTTCGCACGGATCACGACCACCCTGCCGCTGGTGCTGGACGTGGGAGACCGGTTCGTGCTGCGAGACGCTGGACGAGGCGAAACCGTCGCGGGAGGTGTCGTCTTGGACGTCGCGCCACCGGCCAGGTCCGGTGCGAACGTGGTGGCGCGCCTCCAAGCTCGAGCCGCCGCATCGCGTGACGAGCTGCCGGCTGCCTTGGTCGCGGAACGGGGGGCCGTCCCGGCTGCCGAGGTCGCGATCCTCACCGGCTCGCGTGCGACGGGCGGGATCGCGGTCGGCGAATGGCAGGTTTCCGACGCGCTGCGTGCGGCGGTGGACATCGCGGTCACCGACATGCTCGTTGCCTATCACGCCGAACACCCGCTGGACCAGGGAGCGGATCTCGTGCTCGTTCGGCGTACAGCCACGCGCACGCTCCGCGCCGCTCGCGCTCCCGGCGACGACTCGCTCGCCGACGGTCTGCTGGCCGACCTTGATTCGCGCGGCATCACGACGCGAGACGCCACGACGATCCGTCTCTCGTCCCACCGCGTCGAACTGGAGACACGCACGGCCGACGTCGAGCGGCTGCTCGTCGCGATCGGAGGAGAACATGAAGCGACGCCTCCGACCGTGAAGGAGCTCATCGCAGCCGGCATCGCTCGCGACGTGATCGAGGCAGCCGCGAGGGAGGACGTCGTCATCCGCCTGACGCCCGATCTCATCGTGACCCCGGAGCTCGTGGCACGCGCGGAAGCGGCCATCCGTCGGTCGGGCGATGCAGGCATCACGGTGAGCGCGATCCGTGAAACGCTCGGCACGAGCCGGAGGTACGCGATCCCGCTGATGGAGTGGTTCGACCTACGGGGGATCACACGCCGAGATGGAGACGTGCGCCACCTGCGAGACGGCGTTCGCGGAACCGGCTAGGCGGGAATGACCTCAGCCACCACGACGACCTCCACACAACCGCCGAGCGGCAACGACGCCATCCCGACGGCTGCCCTCGCGTGCTTCCCCGCGTCCCCGAAGATCTCGACGAACAGGTCGCTCGCTCCGTTCGCCACGACCGGATGTTCATCGAACTCCGGAACGCTCGCGATGTAGACCGTGACCTGCAGGATGCCGAGCAGACGGTCGAACGAGCCGAGGGCGTCTCGGAGCGCGGAGAGCGATTGCAGCGCTGCCTGTCGCGCGGCGGCCTGTCCTTCCGCAACGGTCACCTCACCCCCGAGCAGCCCCGGGCTCGTCACGACTCCGTTCACGATCGGCACCTGCCCCGCGACGTATGCCGTTCCGCCGGCGATCCGCACCGGGACGTAGGAGGCGACGGGTCTCGGGGGCGGCGGGAGCTCATGCCCCAGATCGGTCATGTGTTGAAGGAGCTCGGCGTCATCCATGGAGCGGATTCTGCCACGGATGCTGCTCAGACGGCCTCGGCTGCCCGCTGGCGGAGCATCGCCCGTCGCTCCATCTCGTTCAACCCGCCCCAGATGCCGTGGCCTTCGCGCACGTCCAAGGCGTACTCCCGGCATGCCTCCAGGACGGGGCAACGGAAGCAAAGCGCCTTCGCGACGGCCTCCCGAGCGTCCTTCTCGCGGCGTTTCTCGAAATAGTTCGGTGCGAAGAAGTAGGAGGAGTCCTCTCCGCGGCATGCAGCGTGCAGCTGCCAGCCTTCGTTCCAACCCTCGAGCACGTGGATCCGGCCGATGGCCGTTCCTCCGATCGGCACCGGCGGCCCGCTGCGGGCCACTCACCCTGTTGTTCGTATCCCGGAGGCGAGGAGATTCCCCGAGCGGCTGAGAACCGCGCTCCCCTGTTCAAACGTCGGGGCGGAAGGTGTACATGGCGGCTTCGCAGACTTGGATGTAGCCGATCCGCGCGTACACGGCGTTCGACGTTGGGTTCGCGAGATCGGTGAACAGGAAGCAAGCCTCGTCCCCGGCCGCGAGCCGGGCGGCCGAATGCTCGGCGACCAACCGCGTTGCATAGCCTCGGCCACGGTTCAGCGGAGGCGTGTAGACCGGACCGATCCGCGAACCCACTCCAGGGATGCATCGATGACCAGACATCGAGACCGGCACTCCGTCTTCCCACAGCCAGAAGGCGCCGCCCTTCCCCTCCAGGTGCAGGTCGATGTCGAGATCCATCCGGGCGTCGTCACGCGGGGGCTCGGGCGGCAGCGCCTCGTCCGCGAACGCCCGGAGCCAACCGCGGAGGAGGTCACGATCGCCGGGCGTCGCGACACGGGCGATTCCGCTCGGGACCGGCACGTCCGCCACGGTGGTGAGCTGCCACACACCTTCGCCGAGGGTGTGTTCGGCTGCTCGGTCCGTCAGCGCCTCCACGCGATCCGCGAAGCGGCCGGCCCACGGAAGGTTCGCCGTGACTCCCGGGAGGAGTTCGGCGTCAAGGACGGCCGCATCTGCCAATGCATCGACGGCACCGTCCACCAGCGGCTCGGCTAACAACACGTTGTACGGCTCGGTTCGCAGTGCGAGACCCACGGGCCGGCCGTCGTGGATCGCCAGCCATAGATGGAAGGCGGGATACATCTCCGGATGATCCGCCAGGACCTGCAGGACGCCGAGCGGCAGGTTGTTCCGGGCGGTATCCGCGAGCAGCACCGGCGCCCCGTCCCTGCGAAACGCCGCGGGATCGTCGTAGCGCAGAACCTCCATCAGCCGGATGGTAGCGCGCTCGGCTCCGACGCCAGATCCTCGGCGTCGAACGGAGGCCGGATCAGTCGATCGCCGGCTCGGGCTCCGGTTGGCCCCCCGGCTCGGACTCCACCCGGAGCACGAGTCCGTCGACGCCTCTCACTCGCACCGCGGTGCCCGATGCGATCTCATCTCCGATCGAGCGGCCGCGCCACAGCGCGCCCTTCACGTACACCGGCCCATCGGGCGCAAGCTTCCCGCGCGCCTCGCCGACCAGGCCGATCAGACCTCGTTGGGCGTTCACGATCCGATCCCGCGACTGGATCGCCACCGTCAGCGCGAACCCGTAGTAGAGGGCGCTCGCGACCACCGCGCCGCCGATCAACCACGGCGAGATCCGGATCGCCGACGCCATACCACGCCACGCCAGCACGGATCCCACGGCGAACCCGACGAGGCCGATGGCGGTCAACGCGCCCAGGTTCCGAGCACGCACATCCAGGGTCATCACGCCGATCCCGCCCACGAGCAGAGCGAGCCCAAGCCAGTTGACCGGCACGACCGTGAGCCCGTAGAGGCCGAGCGCCAGCATCCCCAGCCCCATGAAGCCAGCGAACCCGAAGCCCGGCTGCGTCAGCTCGAACGCGAGTGCCGCGAACGCGAGCACGAGCAGGAAATAGATCATCGACGGCGACGCGACGCCGTGGAGAACTCGGTTCACCGGACCCAGATTCTCGAACCGGATGTCGACGGTCCCCTGCTCCTGCGCTTGTTGATCGGTCGTCGCGATGCGGGTGTGCAGCACGACGGGACCGTTCGGGGTCTGGACGGTTCGGCCATCGATCCGGTCGAGCAGGTCCGGGATCGACAAGGCGGCCACCTGCGCGATGTCGCGATGCCGCGCCTCGGCCCCATCGAGCGGCCGGTCGTTCCAGTCGATATCGGTGGCCTTGCCTCGCGCCTGGATCCAGCCCGCGATCGTGTCGTGCAAGCCCGGCGATTGGACGTTCGGATGAGCCAGGTCGATCGGGGAGAGCGGGCCCGTCTGGCTGCCCGGCGACACCGCGGCCAAGGACGAGGCGTACATCAACAGGAGACCCGCGCCACTCGCCCGTGCCGGGGCGGGGCCGACCCAGGTGATCACGGGCACGGACAGCGCAGCGACCCGTTCCGCAAGCGCCACCCCGTCCTGATCGAGCGAGCCGGCGGTGTCGAGCTGGAGCACCACGATCGCGCCCGCGGCCTCGGCGGCGTCCAAGCGGTCATTCAGATACCCCAGCAGCGGTCGATCGATCGCGCCCTCCACCTTGATGACCTCGACCAGGGTCGGCGACGTGGCGACGGCCGCTCGCGGCCAGAGCGCGAGCAGCGACATTCCCGTCAACAAGAGGAGGGGGACGCGGCGCATCGGCCCTCATCGTACCGACCGGGAACCCAGGGGTATCCTGAGCCGATCCATGGCTCGCACCGAGCAGTCCGGGCGTCATACGGCCGAGCTCCCAACCAACCCCCTCGTGGTGCTCCTCTTCGTGCCCGTCATCGGCATCGCGGCGGTGCTCATCGCCCTCCTGATCGTGCCGCCCATCGCGGGCATCGCGTTCGGCGCGAAGAGGATCGACGCTCGGCTGACGGCGCTCGGCTCGGACTTCACGCACATCCCGAAGTTCCCGGAACGCTCCACGATCTACGCCTCCGACGGCAAGACCGTGCTTGCCACGCTCTACCTGGACAATCGCGAGATCGTGAAGCTCGCCGACGTCAGTCAGATCGGGCAGCAGGCGGTCCTCGCGACCGAAGACGCGCAGTTCTATCAGCATGGACCGCTCGACTGGACCTCGTTGGTACGAGCGCTGCTCACGAACGCCGCGACGGGACAGGTGGTTCAAGGTGGTTCCACGATCACGCAGCAGCTCGTGAAGAACGCCATCACGGGTGACACGTCGCAGACGTTCCAACGCAAGTTCCAGGAGCTCGCGTTGGCGATCCGCGTTGAGCAGCGCTACACGAAGAGTCAGATCCTCGAGCTGTATCTGAACGACATCTATTTCGGCAATGGCGTGTACGGGCTGGGCACGGCGGCAGACTTCTACTTCCACGTCCCGGCCTCGCAGCTGACGCTCACGCAGGCGGCCCTGCTCGCCGGCGTGATCCGATCGCCCAGCTACTACGACCCGCTCGTGCACCCGGTCAAGGCGCGGGTCCGGCGCAACGATGTGCTCGACCGGCTGGCGACGCTGGGGTGGGTCCCGCAAGAACGGATCGACAAGGCGAAGGCGGCGCCGCTTGGCCTTCCACCCGACGTCGGGAAATTGAAGCTCCGTCAACCGCCGTTCTTCGTCACGTACATCACGAACCAGATCGTCGCCGACACCAACGGGGAGTTCGACGCGTTCGGCAGCACGGAGAGCGCGCGCCGCCGCCGTCTGTACGAAGGTGGCCTGCAGATCACCACCACGCTCGACCCCGGCTGGCAGGCCGCGGCGCAGGCCGTCGCCCAGGAACCGTACCGTGTCTCGGTCGCGAACCCCGGTTACCAGCAGACACCCGATACGGCGATCGTTTCGGTCGACAACGCCACGGGAGCAATCCGCACCATGCTCTCAGGTCGCGACTTCCTCCACGACCAGCTGAACCTGGCCGACTCCGGCCGCCAGGTGGGCTCGGCCTTCAAGCCGTTCACGTTGGTCGCGGCGTTCCGCCAACACATCCCACCCGGCTCTGTCTTCTCGACGAAGTCGCCGCTCTACCTTCCCGAATGGTCGGGCAACGCCTGCTCGTGCGTGACCAACGCCGAGGGCGCGGGCGACCTCGGGTATCGGAACCTCTGGTCGGCGACCGCCGATTCGATCAACGTCGTGTTCGCACAGTTGATCATCCGGGTCGGACCGGAGAACGTCGTGAAGGCCGCGCACGACATGGGGATCACCTCGGAGCTCCCGGCAGTCCCGTCGCTCACGCTGGGAACCGCCGACGTCACGCCGATCGAGATGGCGTCGGCCTACGAGACCCTGGCGAACGACGGGAAGCACTGTGATCGATACGCGGTCGCGAAGGTGATCGACGCCGAAGGCGTGCTGTATCGGCACAAGCCGGTCTGCAAGCAGGTGGTGGCGCCGGAGATCGCCCACCTGGTCACCGCGATGCTCCAAGGGGTCGTCTCCGGTGGGACGGGCACGGCGGCTCGACTCTCCTCCTGGCCGGTGGCCGGCAAAACGGGTACGACGCAGGACTACTCCAACGCCTGGTTCGTCGGCTACACGCGACAGGTGTCGACCGCGGTCTGGGTCGGGTTCCCGGGAACTCCGGACTCACTGTCTCTGTATTTCGGGCAATCGGTGTTCGGGGGCACGCTCGCCGCGCCGATCTGGCACGACTACATGGAGCGGATCATGGCCGGGATGCCGGCCGAGAGCTTCCCCGCGCCTCCGGCTCCGCAATCCGGCCCGATCCCGGACGTCGTCGGATCCAAGTCCGTGCACGCCCAGAACGCCTTGGCGAAGGCGAACTTCACACCGAAGGTGGAGATCGTCTCGTCCGCCGAAGCGCCGGGCACCGTGATCGCACAGACGCCGGCGAGCGGGACGTCCGCCGAGCTGGGGTCGCTAGTGACGATCCAGGTGAGCAGCGGGGTGCCCGCCAAGGTGAAGATCCCCGACGTCGTCGGCCTGTCCCAGGCCGACGCCACTTCGGCGCTCGAGGCTGCGGGGTTCGTGGTGGGCGTCGTCGAGAAGCATGTGAGCGATCCCCAGAACGCCGGCGTCGTGCTGAGTCAGGATCCTCTTGCAGGGGTCAAGGCGCTCCAGGGAACCACCGTCAGCATCACGGTGGGGATCACGGCAAGCGCCTCACCGAGCCCGACGCCCAGCCCCACACCCACTCCCTAGGAGGGTCAGTCCTCGCCCAAGCGGGCGAGGACCTTCTGCTGCACCACGGTGCCGTCGACCTGGCCTTTGGCCTTGCCCATCACGAACCCCATGACCTTTCCCAGCTCCTTGGGTGAGGTCGCGCCCGTCCTGGCGAGCGCTTCGTCGACCAGCGCGTCGACCGCCTCCTCCGAGAGTTGGGTCGGTGCGAAGACGGCCACGATGTCGCGCTCTTGCCGCTCCTTGTCCGCGAGCTCGGTCCGGCCCGCGGCGTCGAACGCCTCGATCGATTCGGCGCGCTTCTTGACCTCTTTGCCGGCCATCTCACGGACCTCGTCGTCGGAGAGCTCGTGCTGGAGCTCGATCTCCCGGTTCTTGATCGCGGCGGTCAGCAGCCGCAATGCGCCCAGACGCACCTTCTCGCCGCTCTTCATAGCCTGCTGCATCTGGGTCTGGATCTCGGCCTTCAGCCCTGACTGGCTCACTACACTGCCTCCCGTGCTTCCCCTGATCGTCATCGCGGTTCTGGTTCTCGGCGCGTGCTGCGTGCTGTGGGGGATCTTCGTGGAGCGTCGGCGCTACCGGCTGGTACGCCGACGCCTGAACATCCTACCGGCGGACGCTCCGGGGCCGATCACGGTGCTGCACCTGTCCGACCTGCATTTCGTTCGTCACGACCCGGGGAAGGCAGCTTTCATCGCGGGCCTCCCACCGGCCGACGTGACGGTGGTCACCGGGGATTTCCTGGCCGAACCGGAGGCGGTCGAGACGACGGTCGCCGCCGTTCGTACGGCTCAGGGGCGGCTGGCGTCCTGGTTCGTCTTGGGTTCGAACGACTACTACGCGCCGAGGCCACTGAACTACTTCGCGTACTTCCGAGGAGCGCGGAGGCCACGCCACGCCAAGCTCGGTCGGCCCGACGATCTGATCGCGCAGCTCGTCGCCGACGGCTGGCAGGACCTAACGAACGTCCGCAGAGACGTGGAGCTGAACGGATCCCGGATCGAGCTCCTCGGGCTGGATGATGCGCATATCGCCCGCCACGACCTCCGGGTGGCGCCACGCCGAGCGCCCGATCGCTTCGGGTTCGCCGTGATGCACTCGCCCGACTCGGCTCCGGAGGCGGCCGCGCTCGGCTACGACCTGATGGTCGCGGGACACACCCACGGTGGTCAGGTGTGTTTGCCGATCACCGGCGCGTTGGTCACCAACTGCTCCCTCCCCGCCCGGCTGGTGAGTGGCCTCGTTCGCATGGGTGACTCGGTCATGAACGTCTCCCCAGGTCTCGGGACCAGCAAGTACGCGCCCTTCCGGTTCTTCTGTCGACCGGAGGCCACGATGCTGGAGCTCCATCCGCGGCCCACCAAGGTCGGCGGCTTGCCGAGCCGCGAGGCCGAAGCCGCTAGACTGACGGACCGCTCGGGACGTAGCGCAGCTTGGTAGCGCGCAGCGTTCGGGACGCTGAGGTCGCGGGTTCAAATCCCGCCGTCCCGACCAGAGCAACGGCGCGAGGGCGGACTCCGGTCCGCCCTCAACCGTTTGACGAAGGCCCCCCACCCCGCTAGCCTCGATCTGGACGGCTCCGGAGACGGGGCCTTTCGCATATGCGCTTTCCGCCGGCACCTGGGGGCAGATGACCGGACCACGCAAGATGGCTCTGCGGCTCATCGTGGCCGCGTTGTTCGTCGTCCCCACGATCGCCGTGTCCGCGTTCGAGTCCTCGGCCGCTCCGTCCAAGCAGGACGTTGCGGCGGCCAAGGCCAAGCTCGACGACCTGAACCGGCGGCTGGACCTGCTGATCGAGCAATACGACCAGGCGAAGGTCCGTCTGGATCAGACGCAGGCTCGGCTGGATGACGCACAACATGCGAAGCAGGTCGCGGACGCCACCGCCTCTCGCGCAACGTCGGAGCTGTCCAAGCGGGCGGTCGCTGCGTACACGGGGATGGGTTCCCAGCTGAACGTCCTCCTAGGCGCCAACAGCTTCACCGAGTTCTCCGATCGCCTGCAGTTCATGGGAGCGCTCGCCCAGAGCGACGCCGACCTGGCCACCCAGGCGCAGACCGCCGGACAACAGGCGAAGTGGGCCGCGGACCAGTACGGCAAAGCGCTCAAGGAGCGTCAGGCCACGCTCGACGAGCTGACCGCCCGGAAGAACGACATCGTCTCCGGTATCGCCGATCAGCAGTCGCTCTACGAAACCCTCAACAAGAACTATCAGGACGCGATCGCAGCCGAGGCGGCGGCTCTTGCTGCAGCCAACAATCCGACGGGAACCTCGACCGGTTCGGGCGGCGGATCCGTCTTCGTACCCCCGCCCAACGCCAGCGCCACCCAGGTCGCGATCGCCGCCGCGCAGTCGGTCATCGGAACGCAGTACGTCTGGGGCTCTGCCGACCCGAACGTCGGCTTCGACTGCTCCGGTCTGGTGATGTGGTCCTACGCCCAGGCAGGCGTCTATCTGCCGCACTCCTCCGCGATGATGTCGGAGATGCTGCCGCGCTTGACGCAGAGCGAGCTGGTGCCGGGAGACCTGATGTTCTTCTACTCGCCGGTCAGCCACGTCGCGATCTACCTGGGTGGCGACTCCATGATCGACGCGAGTCATCCGGGACCCGGCGGCGAGGTCCAGATCCGTACCGTGTACTGGGACTACTTCGATTGGGGCGGCCGGATCGGCTAGTCCGCCGGTCCGCCCTCCGACAACGCCTCCAGGTCCGCCAAGCGCGTTTCGGCTTGCGCGACCAACCCATCGTTGTCGACCGCTCGGGCAGCGTCGCGTGCCTCTTCCAGTAGCGCCTGAGCCTGCGCGGCGCGCACGTCCCCCTTCGCCGAGGTCGCGTACTTCAGCTTCTCGTCGGCCTTGATGATCAGCTCGAAGATCTCCTTCGGATCCATCGCGGTCACCCGATCGCGCTCTCGAGGCGATCGAGGTACCCGCGGATCTGGATCGCGACGGCGGCTCCTTCTCCGACTGCCGACGCCAGCTGCTTCGTCGATCCACCCCGTACGTCGCCCGCGGCGAAGACGCCGGGAACGTTCGTCATGAACGTGGCGTCGGTGGCGATGAACCCTCGCTCGTCCAGGTCGACCTGACCCTTCACGAAGTCGGTGTTGGGGTCGAGCCCGATGAACACGAACGCTCCCGCCGGGTGGTGCTCCGCGATCTCGCCGGTCTGGAGGTCTTCCACGAGCACGGCGCCGAGCTTCCCGCTGCCGTCGTCCTTGGCGCGGAAGGCCTTCACGCCGTGCTGCAGCTGCACCTCCATCCTCGGATGGCTGAGCACCTTGTCCTGGAGCAGCTTGCTCCCGCGAAGTGCGTCGCCACGCTCGACGAT
The DNA here is from genome assembly GCA_050692375.1 of Actinomycetota bacterium. GTDB lineage: Bacteria > Actinomycetota > UBA4738 > UBA4738 > HRBIN12 > JBBQVZ01. The sequence continues at coordinate 16,959 of JBOGVK010000189.1, read as the reverse complement.
CGTGACCTTCCCGGTGAACTGCGAGAGGAACAGGCCCTCCTCCAGCCCGCTGTTCCCGCCGCCGATCACCATGAGCTCGTCGGAACCCTTGTAGAACGGTCCGTCACAGGTCGCGCAGAAGTGGATGCCCGCGCCGATCAGGTCCTCCTCACCCTCCGCCTCGGTCCGACGGTATGAGGATCCGGTCGCGAGCAGCACCGCGCGAGCGTGATAGTGGTCACCCGTCGCGGTCTGGACATCGAGCTCGCGGTGACCCTCGTCGGTGATGCTCGTGACGCTCACGGCCTGCAGCATCTCGACACCGTAGCGCTCAGCCTGCTTGACGAATCGGTCCGCAAGCTCGGCGCCACCGATACCGTCCGGGAACCCGGGGTAGTTGTCCAGCCGTTCGGTCACGCCAGCCTGCCCGCCGAGGCCCTTGGAGTCGACGATGAGCGTATCGAGGTTCTCCCGCGCTGCGTAGATCGCCGTGGTGAGCCCCGTCGGTCCCCCGCCGACGATGATCAAGTCGTAGATGTGCTGCATGGCCATCCGTTCGAGGCCGATCTTCTCTGCAAGCTCTTCGTTCGAGGGCTCGGCCAGGTGCGAGTCGTCGGGGAAGATGATGGTCGGGATGATGTTGTTGCCGTTGTTGCGCTCCTGCACGATGCGCACGCCGTCGGGATCGGTCTCGATGTCGTGCCACTCGTACGGGATCCGCTGATCCCCCAGGAACTTCTTCGCGCGGCGGCAGTCGGGGCACCAACTGGCGCCGTAGATGCGGATATCGGCCACGGTGCGGTCCTCCTCGATCGTCGGCTACTGTGCTGCGGAACCGTCTCACGTTCCGGTGGTTCGTTACAGGGGGGATCCTCGATGCCGCGGATCATCGACGTCTCGGTGCCAATCGGGCCGGGGATGCTGACGTACCCGGGCGATCCGGTCGTGTCCATCGAGCGGGCCTCCGACATGTCCTCCGGCGCTTCGTCGAACGTCTCCCTCGTGTCGATGAGCACACACACCGGGACGCACGTCGACCCGCCTGTCCACTTCGTCGCGGGCGGAGCGCCGATCGATCAGGTGCCGCTGGACACCCTCATCGGCCCCGCCCGCGTGATCGATATGCGCGGGATCTCGACGATCGGGGCCCCCGAGCTCGAGGACAGGGAGGTTCCGGCGAGCACCGAGCGCCTGCTCTTCCTCACCGACTGGTCCGCGCGCTGGGGCGAGGTCTCCCCGACCTTCCCAGAGGTCTACACCGCGCTCTCACCCGACGGCGCCCGATGGCTCGTCGACCGCGGCGTTCGCCTGGTGGGCACGGACTTCGTCTCGATCGAAAGCACGGGAGACCCGACGTTCCCGGTGCACCGGACGCTCTTGGGCGCGAACGTCGCAATCGTGGAGGGACTGGATCTCCGAGAGGTGCGTCCCGGGCTTTACACGCTCTGGTGCCTACCGCTCAAGATCCGCGACGGCGACGGCGGTCCCGCTCGAGCCGTGCTCGTGAGCGACTGAGCCCCGTCAGGCGCGCGGGGACGATGGGTCGACGACCAGATCCGCGAACGACGACGACGACTTCCCGAACTCCCACCAACCGTGCACCCAGGGCTTCACGATCGCCAGGCTCCGGCCGTAGACGAGCGGGATCACGGCGACCCGCTCGGCCACGGCCATCCGGTCCGCGGCGTGGAAAAGCTCGAGGCGACCACGGTCGCTTCGCTCCTGCCTCGCCCGTTCGATCAGATCGTCGAACGGCGCGTAGGCGAACCCGCCCTCGTTCGTCCGGCTGTCCGATTGGAACAAGAGGCGCAGGAAGTATTCGGGATCCGCGTAGCCGGGGAGCCATCCGGTGAAGTAGATCGGCGCCAGCTCGGTCGGCCGCGCGATGAGCACCTCGATGCTCCACGGGTTGGCCTCGACGGGGATCCCGAGCACGTCGCGCCACGTCTCCAACAGCGGCTGGAGCACGGGCAGATTCTCGTCCAGGCACGCGAGAGCGAGCGAGCCTTCGAAGCCCGACCGGCTCAGGTGATCGCGAGCGAGCTCCGCGTCGAACCGGAGAGCGATATCGGGAGTGTGCCCTTGGAGGGCCGGCGGCACGATCCCACCGGTCGCGACGACCATATTCACCGGCATCGCCGGACCCAAGGCGTCGCGGTCGATCGCGTGGGCGAGGGCCAATCGCAGTTCGAGGTTGGACGTGACCGGGCTCGTGTGGTCGAACGCGAGGTATCCGGACCACGCGGCGGGCCCGAGCGTCGCGTCGGGCACCTCCGCGGGCATCAGATCTGCGAGTCGCGGCGTGTACCGGACCGCGATCATGTCGATCGCTTGTCGGACGTCGGGCTGGACGGCACCAGTGACGGTCGAACGTAAGTACTCGAGCCGCGCCACGTTTCCGGGGCGCGGCCGGGTGTACTCGGGTCGGCGCTCAAGGACGAGCTCGACATCGGATCGCGCTCCCATCCGGAACGGGCCGCTCACCACTTGCCGATCCGGTTCCGGCCACGCGTCCCCGTCTCGCTCGATCGCGTGTCGGGGCTGCGGTCCGCCGTCGGGCCGGTTCATCACGGACAGGAAATACGGCGCCGGCGCGACCAGGCGGAACTCGACCGTCAGGTCATCGAGCGCGCGCACGCCGATCCGATCGAGGTCGACGTTGCGACGCAGGTAGTAGTCCTGTCCGTTCTCCAACACGAAGTAGATCGCCACGGAGGACCCCGGGGCGTCGGGGTTCAGCACGCGCTTGATGCCGAATTCGACGTCGTGGGCGGTGAGCGGGACGCCGTCGGACCACACCAGGTCCTTCCGAAGATGGAACACGTAGCGCAGCCCATCGTCGGCGATCTCCCACCGGTCGGCGAGCGACGGCACGATCGTGCGCTCGGGCCACTGTTCGACCAGCCGATCGAACAGCTGCATGCAGAGCTGGATATTCGGCCAAGCGATCGCCGAACGAGGGTCGGGATCGTTGGGGAGGAAGCTGGTGGCGATACGGATCGTCGCCCTCGGAGCAGACGGCGTCGGTGACGGCTCGGACCAGAACATGAATGCGCGTTGATACGTCTCGTTCGACTCGGCGAAACGCAAGGACATGTGGAGGGCAAGAGCCAGCTTGAACAGGACGAGCGCGATCTCTCGTTGCTCGCCGCGGCGCTCCAGGATCGGAAGGAGATCGCGGTAGTGTCGGATCGCCTCGTCGAGCGCGTACTCCTGCCGGGCATCGTCTCCGGCGATCGTGAGGAAGTACACGGCCTTGTCCTCGTCCTCCGCTGCCAACCAGTGATGGGCCAGCAGGCCGGCCACGTCTACCTCGCGCCCCTCGTGGTGGGATTCGAGCCACTCAGCCGCCCTGCGGTGCAGGCGCGTACGCTCGGCCGCGACCAACGTGCGGTAGGCCGCCTCCTGGATCAACGCGTGCTTGAAGCGATACTCAGGCTCCGGCCATCGTCGCCCCTCGCGTACGAGGTCGAGCCGCATCAGGTCGTGCACGGCGGCCCGGACGCCGCCGTCGGTGGGGGCAACGGCCTCCAGCAACGGAAGCCCGAACTGTCTGCCGAGCACCGATGCGGCGACCACGATCGCGCGCGCATTGGGCTGGAGTCGGTCGATACGCGCGAGGATCGTCTTCTCGACCGTCGGCGGCACTTCGACTGGGATCTCGTGATCGAAGCGCCAACCGCTCGCTTCCTTCACCAATGCGCCGGCGTCCACCAGCGATCGCACCAGCTCCTCGAGGAAGAACGGGTTGCCCTCCGCGGGCTCGAGGATCCGCCGTTCCATCGCCTGGGGGAACGTCCCCTCCCCAACGAGCGCCGTGAGCAACTCTCGGCCGGCGTCGCCCGGGAGCGCCTCGAGCTCGATCGAGGTCGTGCGATGCGGGAGCTCTCGCTCGGCCGTCTCCTTGGCGCGCCACGACGCGTGGTCGCGTTCGAGCCGGGATGTGAGCACGAGCAAGAGGGCAGCATCCTCCGTATCGGCGAACAGGCGCTCCAACAGCTGCAATGAAGTCGCGTCCGCCCAATGCAGGTCCTCCAGGAGAACAACCACGGGGCCGTCCGCGGCCAGTCTCATCAAAACCATCCGCACGACCTCGAACGTGCGGTATTGCAAGGCTTCCGGAGAGAGTTCGGCGATGTGCGAGGCGGCATCCGGTTCGAGTGGAAGGCCGAGCAGGGTGACGAGGTACGGCGAGATTTCCACTCCGCGCGTTCCGAAGAGCTCGTCGACGGTTCGCCGCAAGCTGACCCGAACGCGAAGCTCCGGCTCGTCCGCCGACACGCCCAGCCACGAGCGCAGCAGATCGCGGAAAGGCCAGTACGGCATCGACTCGCCGTAGGAGACGCAGCGTCCCTCGAGCCACAGCGACCGCCCGTGGGGCGGACTCACGCCGTCGAAACGGGTCCGCAATTCCGCCACCAGACGACTCTTCCCGATCCCCGGCTCGCCCGTGACGAAGACGATCCCACCTCCGCCGGTCGCGGCCGCGTCGATCGCCCGGGCGCCGATCGCCAGCTCACGCTCCCTCCCGACGAGCTCGGTCCGCGCGTGGTCGAGTCCCCTGATCCGACCCGGCTCGGGCGCCAAGCCTCGAACCAGGTATGCCCCCACAGGCTCGCTCTTCCCCTTCAGATCGATCTGGGTCGGCGGTCCCCATTCGAACAACTGCTCCACGAGACGATGGGTCGCGGCTCCGACCAGCGCCGACCCGGGACCGGCCTGCGCCTGAAGCCTGGCCGCCGTATTGACGGCGTCGCCGAGCGCCGCGTACTCGACACGGCTTCCGGCGCCGATCGCGCCAACGACGACCTGGCCGGTCTGCACGCCGACGCGCGCGCCAAACCCGGTCATGCTCCAGGCCCGCTCGACGTCACGCCCGTAGTCGGCGATGTCGTCGAGGATCCTGAGCGCGGCGCGCACCCCGCGTTCGGGATCGTCCTCGTGCGCCGTCGGCGCACCGAAGAGCGCCAGCACGCCGTCGCCGGCAAGATCCTTGACCGTTCCGCCGAACGCCTCGATCGCGTCGATCATGCGGGCGACGCCGTCGCCGACGATCATCTTCAGTTCTTCAGGATCGAGGCGTTCGCCGAGCGCCGTGGAACCCACCAGGTCCGCGAAGACGGCGGTGACCACACGCCGCTCCTCACGTATCTCGGTCCGTTCGTTCGGGGGAGACACCACGGCATTGTGGCAACTCGTCAGGAAGTTCGCTGGATGAGCTCCGCGAGTGCCCGCGCCTCCCCCACGATCGCATCTCGATCTCGAAGCCGCTCGAGCCACGCCACGGGAAATCCGGCGCGACCATGCAGCGCACCGAGGAGCGCCCCCGCAACCGCCGCGTTCGTGTCCGTGTCGCCGCCGAGCGAGACGACGTATCGGAGGCTCTCCTCGAATCCTCGGCCCTCCGCGGCGACCCGCAGCGCGAGCCCGGCCGTGAACAGCGCGAAACCCATGTCCGGGCCGTCGACAGGTCGCGCCCGACCTACCTCTTCCACCAGATACTCCAACTCCTCGCCGCCCTCGCGCTCCGCGACCGCTCTGACCGCGTCGACCACCGCGCGGTCACCCGGCTCACCGCGTACAAGCCCGGCCACGGCGAGCGTGACCGCAAGGCACGCCGTACGGCAGCGTTCATCCCAATGCGTCAGGGCCGAGAGCGCGGGGGCGAGCTCGAGCAGCTCGTCCGGCCGGCGCGCATACGCCACGCCGAGCGGCGCGCAGTACATCACCGAGCCGTTCCCGGCGCTCACCTCGGGACCACGCTGTTCGACAAACTCGCGCGCGGCATCCTCCACACCCTCGAGCGCGCGCGAGAGCACGATCCGCGTGAGGTTCTCGACGTCCGGGGGTCGAGTCCCGAGCCACGCGATGTGACGAGCCTGCACGTCGCGCGTGTCGAGCGTCCCTCGTTCGACGAGGGAGCGGACGAGGTTGCGGGCCATGGCCGTGTCATCGGTCGTCGTGCCGGGCAGCATGTGCCTCCACTCGAGCTCGAACGCGGGCACGGGATCGGGGATCTGCGCGGCGCGGCGGAACTCGAACGGGGCGCCGAACGCATCGCCGAGGGCCAACCCGAGCACGCTCCCGATCGCTCGATCTCGTACGTCCATGGCGCGGCATCCTCGCAGGTCTGGTGCATCGTCGCAGGTCGGGAACGCAGACCCTTTGGTACGCTGGGCGACCGCATGGACAAGATCGGACCCAAGCACAAGATGTGCCGGCGCGTCGGCGAGCCGCTCTGCGGCCGTCCGAACTGCCCATCCCACAAACGACCGTACCCGCCTGGTCAACATGGTCGTGGACGCAAGCGCATCTCCGAGTACCAGACCCGCTTGGTCGAGAAGCAGAAGCTCCGCGCGATCTACGGGGTGTCCGAGGCGCAGATGCGCCGCTACTACGCCAAGGCGTCGAACAGCATGGACGTGACCGGCGAAGAGATGATCCGTCAGCTCGAGACCCGGCTGGACACGGTTGTGCTCCGGCTCGGATTCGCGCTCACCACGCGGCAAGCCCGTCAGCTGGTCTCACACGGACACGTGAAGCTCGACGGCAAGCGGATCAACGTCCCCAGCGCTCGCGTGAGGCCCGAGCAGACCATCGAGCTTTCGGCGAAGGCGAAGAACTTCATCTCGGTGCGCGAGGCGCTCGAGATCACGCCGGACCCGCCCGGTTACCTCTACCGGAACAAGGACGACGTGCAGGGCGTGCTCTCCCGCCTCCCCGACCGTGCCGAGATCCCACTGCCCGCCAAGGTCGAGGAGCGCCTGATCGTCGAGTTCTACTCCGGACGCTAGCTCGCTCGAGAGCGGCTCGGTCCGATCCTCAGTTCGAGGTCCTGTTGAGCAGGATCGCGACCGAGTTGTTCAGCTCGTTCGGAACGATCAGATCGATGCGGCCGTCGCCGTTCAGATCAGCGGCCTCCAGCGACGTCGGGAACGCGTTCTCGATCGGGATCTTCGGCCCGAACGTCCCGTCTCCGACCCCGAGCCGAACCGTGAGTCCTTGGTTCTCCGGATAGTGGTAGTCGAAGCTCGTTCCGAGATCTCCAGTCACGAGGTCCGGGATCCCATCGCCGCTCACATCGACCGCGACCACGGAATGCGGATTGTTACCCACCTCAACCCGAGTGGGGGTCCTGAACGTTCCGTCCCCGCGTCCGAGGAGGACAGAGACGTCGGTCGAGGGAGCACCGTTCGGCGTGACCAGATCGAGTTTCCCATCCGCGTTGAGGTCCGCCGTGACGATCATCGTCGGCTGCGTGCCTACGCTGTCGTAGACCGTCGCGGGCTGGAACGTTCCGTCGCCGTTCCCGAGCAAGACCGACACGCTCTGGTCACTCGCTCCATGCCCGAGCAACGAGTTGGCCGTGATGAGGTCGATCGTGCCATCACCGTTCACGTCGGCCGCCGTCACGCCTGAGCACAACGCACTGTCCGTCGAGATGTCGACCGGCTTCGCGAGCGAGCCGTCGCCACGACCGAGGAGCACCGTCACCCCTCCGACCCCATTCGCGGTGACGATGTCGGGAACCCCGTCACCGTTCAGGTCGGTCGCGATCACCGTCTGCGCGTCATGCCCACCCGCGTAGACCCTCGATGTGAACGTGGCGTCTGCATGGTTGATGAGGACAGCGACGCCGTCCGCTCGGCTGCCGTTCACCAGAACGAGGTCGACGGAGCCGTCACCGTTAAGATCCGAAGATGCGATCGCCTGTGGATGTGGGATGCCTGCCGGCTGATCGACCTTGGGCTCGAACGTCCCGTCACCCGCGCCGAGCAACACGGAGATCGTCTTAGCTCCGTAGTTGGCGGATGCGAGATCGAGCACACCGTCTCCGTTGAGATCCGCGATAGCCACGGCTTGGAGCTCGGGCCCGGTCGGGTAGCTGGTCGATGGTCCGAGACGAACCGTCTGCTGGATCGCCGCTGGCGCGGATACGAGTGGCGATCCCGCGGACGAACGCTGGCATCCGACCGTCGAGACGGCCAGAGACCCTGCGAGCACCCACGTCATCGCTCGCCGATTCATCGGTCCTGCGGCTGCGGCATCAGAGCCGCCCTCACGAACGCGATCACTTCCCGCTCACGGCGTTTCAGCGACGCGCGGCCTTTGTCGGCCCCGACCACGACGTTCAGCACGCTCGCCTCGGTGAGCGAACCGACCACGCCGGTGTAGAGCGTGAAGAGCAACATCGCCGGGTCCTGCTTGCGGATCTCGCCGGTGTCCATCCCGGTCTGCAGGAAGTCGATCGCCCTGCGACGTAGCGGATCGAGGATCCCTGCGAACTGCTCGAACGCGGCAGGCCCAAGACGCCCGGCCTCGCGGACGAACATCGGAAACTCGGGCCACTGCTCGGCCAAGCCGAACACCGCGTGGATCACCGCCTCGGCGCGACCCCAGTAGGTCTCCTTGTCCTCCAGCGCCTGCGCGATCTCCAGCACCAAGCGTTCACCAGCGGCAGACATGCACGCCTCGAGTAGCGCGTCCTTCGTCGGGAAGTAGTACAGGAGCGTTTGCTTGCGGACCCCCACGGCGGTCGCGATCTGATCGAGGCTCGCGCCGTTGTAGCCCTCGCGGCCGAACTGGCGGATGGCTTCCTCCACCAGCGTGCCTTTGCGCTTCTCACCGCCGGTTCGGGGCACGTCGCCTACTCCCAGGTCCGCTGATCGCCGCGGGTCGACAACGGGCGCGAGCCCTCCCAGCGCTTGCGCCAATCCGGTCCCAACGGTCCCGCGAGTGACGGCGTCTCGTCGTGTTCTGCGTGCTGCAGCGCGCCCCACCAGGTGGTGCGGTCCTCGTCGAAGAGGCTCGCGACCGCCTGCGCCATCCGGCGGGAGAACTCCTGGTGCGTCTCGCCCTCCTCCGGGTAGAGCGGACGACCGTAGCGAAGCGTCACCGTGGGCCGGCCGGCTTTCGGCCAGAACCGGCCCTTCGGCATCGCCTGGAACGCCCCGAGGATCGCGATCGGCACGGCGCCGATCCCGTGCTCCAAGCACAAGCGCGACGCCCCGTGACGGAACCGTTGCACATGTCCGTCCTGCGACCGCGTTCCCTCGGGAAACACGACGATGCTCCAGCCGTCCTCGATCAGCTCGCGGGCCTTGTCGACCGCCCCGCGCCCTCCCCGCGACCGATCGATCGGGAACGCGCCGTACACGAGCGCAGTGAACGCCTGCCGCCACCACACGTCGAAGAAGTAGTCGCGTGCCGCGCCGACCGCCGTCCTGGCCTGCCACGAGTCGGGAAGGGTCGCCAGGATGAGCGTGGCATCCAAGTGGCTCGAGTGGTTCGAGAAGAACACCACGGGCGCCTCGACCCCTTGGAGATTGTCCAGGCCGTGGACGCGCAGCGAGAGCTCGTTCCTGAGCAGCGGGTGCATCATCCCTTGCAGGATGGCTTGCCGCGCAGCCGTCCCCGCCCTGGTCCGGGCCCAGTCGGTCGGGAAGCCGATGTCGTCCTTCTCCTCGGCGAACGGCTCGGCCGACCGTGGCACGAGCGGCCGTCGCCCCCAACGGAACCCTCGGGACATCTCCTTCAGCTCGTCGCGCAGGTCGCTCACGACCGCCCCCTCACCGCACGTCGGCGATCGACAGAGGCGGCGTGTGCATGTAAGTGATCGAGGGGCTCGATCCGACGGTGTCCTTCGCCATCTCGAGCGCGTCCCGGAACGTCCCCGCGGTTCGGTAGCCGAGCCGCGCCACCGACTTCGGATCACCACCGACGAAGATCACGTCCCCCGCGTAGTCGCGCCCGTGCGCACCCCAGTACCACATGTAGAACGGGTGCACGCCGTGGTACGCGTGACTCGTTCGATACAGATGCGTGTACCACGGGTCGGTGGCGTACCGCTCCTCGAACTTCGACTCGAGCGTCGCGGGATCCGTGGTCTCGCGGAGGACTTCCTCGAAGAAATCGATGTAGGACGGGTGATGGATCTGATGGAACTCCCACGGGACCGGGTGGAACAGGATGACGACCCCGCCCGGCTTCACCAGCGGCTTGTCCCGATACATGTTGAACAGGTAGCCCAATCCCAGGCAGTGGACCAGGATCGGATTCATGATCGAGTTGACGTTGTAGGGGCAGACGTACGGCAAACCGAACACCAGCACATCCGACTGTCCTTGCACTTCGACGAGCTGCTGCCGGTGCAGGTTCTCGAGCGTTCGCTCGTGCACCGCCTCGACTTCGCCGGCGTTGATCCCCGTCAGCTTGTAGGGCGCCTCGATCCTCCGATAGAACTCGCGACGCACGCGAGGCGGCGCCACGTCGTTCGCCTTCTTCGCGCCCATCATCAGCGCCTGGTCGTAGGCGGACCACTCCCATTCGCGCTTGTTCAGGTAACCGAGGTTCGACGGGAACGTGTCGTTGTTCACCGTGGTCTCGATCTGGAAGATCTTCACGCCATTCGTCGCGAGCAACCGGCCCATCCGTGTGCACGAGTCGTTGATCGCGCTGTGTCCGGGCCGCGGATCCATGTACGAGTTGGAGTGCATCATGGTCTCGACGTTGTGGTGGTGCTTCAGGCTCTTGTAGCTCGCGAGCCCGACCGCGACCGACTTGTGCCCGCCGTCCATGGCCACCAGGTTGATGTTCACGTAGACGATCAGGTCGGACTCGGCGGCACGCTTCGAGATCTCGACGACCTCGTTCTGGTCGGTGACGCCGATCTCCGTCAGCTCCTCGGGGTCTTCCGCATCGAAGTTCGACAGATCCTTGGGCCAGAACGAACGGAACACCCGTTCGCCGACCATCCGTTTGATCTCCTCGGCGGTCATCCTGCGGTGCAACGCGTTCGCGACGATGAGCTTGACGTCCTCGACGCCGTTGCGCGCCGCCAGCTCGATCACGTGCTCGATGATCCGCTGGCGGATATCGGGCGTCTTCATCGGCGGTAGCGGCAGCGAGATGTCGTCGATCGCGATCGTGAGCTTCATGCCAGGGGTCAGCAGCTCGGGCAGAGGCTCGGCATCGATCGGATGCAGAAGCGCGTGGCGGATCGCCGCGTTCTGGTCCTTGATCCCCGGCAGCGAATCCGGCGGGTACACCACTCGCGAGCCGAGCGGGAAGCGCTGCATGCGGAACCCCTCCCCCTGGTGCACCAGCAGGGATGGGGTCCGTTCGTCGACCTCTAACACGAATCCGGGTCTTGGCATCGGGCTCTCTCCTCAGGTCTCTTGCGGCGCGAAGGCCACCTTGAACGTGCCGAGCCTGCCGGCTCCCAGCGCGTGGTCGATCGCCTCGCGCCACCTCTCGAGGGGGTACGTTGCGCCGACCATGTCGGCGAGCAGCGGCAAGCCACTCGCCAGCCCGATCGCCAAGTCGAACGTCGAGCGGTCGGCGTCACCGACGTGCTCCGTGCCACTCGTGTACGCGCCGACGAGTTCCAGCTCCCGGAACCACACGGGCGTGAGATCCGCACCGGGCCCCGGGATGCCGCTCAAGACGACACGACCGCCGGCCGTCGTGGTACGGAGCGCCAGATCGAGTGCGCTCTTCGAACCCGTGGATTCGATCGCCACGTCGACGCCGCCGAGCAGGAAGTCCATCCCGCGCTCGGGCGAGAGCTTCATCGCGTGCTCGGAGCGACGCACCGCCTTGACGGCATGTTCGGGGACCACCACGACGTCAGCCCCTGCCAGGCGCGCGGCGGCGCGTTGTCCCGGATGCTTGGCCGCCACGACCACATGGTCCGCTCGGGTCAACAGCTTCACGGCAAGCAACGTGAGGATCCCCACCGTCCCCGCGCCGACGATCAGCACCGATCCCCCGTCGGGGACGTTCGCGCGCAGGGCCGCGTGGATCGCGCACGCGAACGGCTCGAGCAGGACCGCAACCGAGTCATCAATCGAGGCCGGCACCGCGTGCAGCTGTGAACGATGCGCCAGCATCATCCGGCTCCATCCACCCCCCGTGTCGGTGCAGTAGCCGGTCTGCAGTCCCGCCCTCAGATCGCCGGTCGTCACGGAGTCGCACCGATTGAACGCGCCGGCGCGACAATGGGCGCACGGCCGCAACCCACGCGTCGCGCAGTTGAGCACGCTCGACAGCACCACACGGTCGCCGGCCGCCAGGCCGTCGACGTCGTCGAGCACCTCGCCCACCACCTCGTGGCCGGGCACAAACGGGAGCGAGACGAGCGGCGAGAAGTAGAACGACGACTTCCCGGCGAGCGTCGTCAGGTCGCTCCCGCAGATCCCCGAGAGCATGGGTTTGACCCGTGTCCAATCACCACCGCGAGGCTCAGGATCGCGTGGATTCGCCAGGCGGAGCGGCGCCAGCGGACCCGCAACCAGGCCGGGCGCTCTCCCACCGATCGCGCGCGCCGCGAGGTATCGGGGTGCCGACCGGAACAGCTCGAGGGAGAGCGCCATCAGGGCACCGCCGCCGTGATGGTCGGCGAGCTCATCGGACCGCCGGCTTCGGGAAGCGCACGCGTGGCATGCCCTTGGACATGGCCCACGGCTCGATCGGCCATCGGCGACGGCGCGCGTACCGGTAGAGCGCCGAGTCAGGCGAGACCGCGACCGGGTTCCCCACCGCGCGCAGGAGCGGCAGATCGGAGTACGAGTCGGCGTAGGCGTACGAGTGCTTCAGGTCGATGCCCTCTTGCTCAGCGTAACGACGCAGCCACGCGGCACGCGCCTCTCCCACGAGCGGCGGAGACGACATGAACCCCGTATAACGGCCATCGCGCACCTCCAGCTCGCAACCGATCACGATGTCGAACAGCGGCGCGAGCGGCCGTACGAAGATCTCGGCGGCAGCGGTGATCAGGATCGTTCTCTGCCCGGCGGCGCGATGCTCGCGGATCCTTCGGATCGAGGCGCCGCTCGCCTTCTGCAACATGAACTCGCCGACGTGGTGATCGATGAGGCGTTGAACGCCCTCGACCGAGGCACCTTCGTATCGCCGGAAGAACGTCCGGAGGAAGTCGCCTCGGTCGCGGCGATCGATCTGCAGGTAAGACGGGATCTTGCCGAAGACGCTCACCAGTTCTCTCGGCCACTCGTCGGGCGCGAGATCCGCCATCTTCGTCCACACGTAGGACTCGACGACGTTCGACGTGATGATCGTGCCCTCCATGTCGAACAGCGCGACCGTCGGCTCGTCGCGCTCGCGGATCTTCACGACCGGGGCCTCCCGCGAGCGCTTGGAGAGCTCACGCAGACTCTGCGTGACGGCCGGCGAATGCACATCCTGCAGGTAGTAGCGCCAGTCGATGATCGCCGAATCGAACGGGAACCGGTCGCGATCGCCCCCATCGAGCGACTCCGACAGCGCGAGCATCCGATCGTCGGTGTAGATGACCTCGGCTTCGGTGTAGGCCCCGTAGAGGTCCGAGTACCGCCTCACGAAGTCCACGCGCGCCTTGTCGCGGTCGACCCGCGACACCGCGTCGCGCATCCGCTTCGATTTGGGCAGATGCGTGACGACCTGTTCGGCGATATCCGTGAAGCGCTCCGCCCGCTTGATCATGCGTTCGACGCTCAGGTTGCCGGGGAACGACCACTCCGGAACCTTGTGCTCACCGCGCCCCGGCTCCGGCAGTGGATGCGCCTCGAAGTACTGACGGACGTAGCGGTACAGCTCGTGGTACTGGAGCGGGTTCCGAGTGCCCGAGCTGACGTGGTAGTAAGCCGGTCGCCTCGGCTCCGGCGGCGTGGCGGCCACCGCCAGCAGGGCGTTCACGACCATGTCCACGGGGATGATGTCGACGATGCCCTCCGGGATGCCGGGGAACTCCGGGATCTGACCCAGGCCGTACGCGCGGATGATCGGGTCCGCCATCTTGAACCCGTCGATCCACCCCGGAGCCGGGTGGAACAACGCGCTTTCGATGATCGAGGGTCGAACGATCGAGAGTGGCAGCTCCTCCAGATCGGCGAGCTCCTCGACCGCTCGTTCCCCCATCGCCTTCGTGAACGTGTAGACATCGGGCCAGCCGAGCGAGCGAGCCCGCGAGCGTCCGTAGCGCGTCAGACGCTTCGACACCCAGTCCTTGCGTCGCTGCTCCGCGTCCTCGGCCACCGTCATGGGACCGGCGCGAGAATGCTCCTTCGCGGCTCGGTCCATGAAGTCGTCGAGCATTTCCGGGCGGCGCGACTGCGCCTCCACGTCCTTGCGAGCATGGAGTGCGAGCTCGCCCTCGGCGCGCCAGTCGACACGGTGGTCGAGCGTCGCCTCGGGCACGACGCCCTTCGCAACACCGGCGACGTAGGCCGTTGAGACGTGCACGAGGCATGGGCGAGACCCACTTTCGATCACGGCCCGGTACAGGTTCATCGCTCCGAACAGGTTCGTCTGGAAGCCTTCGTCGATCGGCGGATCGAACGACACCGTCGCCGCCGAGTGGAGCACGATGTCGATCCCACCGGGCAGCTGTGGCACGCCGCGGGAGAAGTCCCCGTCGACCACCGTGACCCGCTCGTCCAGGACGGCTCGCAGGCCCTCTTCCCCGAGCCGGCTGCGCAGGACATCGAAGGCGGGCTTGCGGAACAGGTATTCGACCCGAGCACGGGAGCTCGAACCCGTCTGTGAGCGAACGAGCAGCACGACCTGGCCACTCGGAACGTCGCCCAGGAGGCGTTCGAAGATCACCTGTCCCAGGAACCCGGTGACGCCCGTGAGCAGGATCCGCTTCCCCGAAAGCCGGTCGATGATCGGTGTCCTCGAGCCCTCGGAGAGATTCTCTACCATGCGGCAGATTTTAAACTATCTACCAGATGGTAGACAAGCCCCTCGCCCCGACAAGTCAAGGCCGTCCCGTACCCCGTCGATGCACCCTATTGACACACCTAGGAGGAGCAGTGTCGCTTCGGTCCAAGATCCTCACCATCATGGTGGTTCCAGTCGTGGTGCTCTTCGCGGCCACGTTCGCCTTGCTCGCGTCGCGCCAGGAGACGACCGCCGCGCTCATCGCCGAGCGACACGAGGCGGCGCTCCGCGACGCCTTCGGGCAGGTGCTGGTCGACATGACCGACGCCGAATCCGCAACCAGAGGCTACGTCCTCACCGGCGAAAGCTCGTTCCTCGAACCGTACAAGACCGGCCAAGCGCGTCTTCCCGTGGACCTGCAAGCGCTCTCGCTCCTGACGAAGGACTCCGCAAGGGACGCGCAGGTGGTCGCTCAGCTCCGGGTCCTCGCGTACCAGCGTCTGTCGATCCTGCAGACAACCCAACTCATGGCGCCGATCGATGACCTCACGAACCACACCCAGCTGGTCCAGCTGATGAACAGCGGCAAAGCCGTCGGGGACCAGATCCGCGATGTCGTCGGCCTGGAGGAGACGAACGGAGCGAGGGCGCTCGCCGACCGTCAGCGACACCTTGATGCCACGCGCCACCTCTCCTTCCTCATCGGGATCGTCGGCATGCCGCTCAGCTTCCTCGCTTCGTTGCTCCTGGTGACGCTCTTCACGCAACGGCTCGTGAACCGGATCCGTCGGACGGAGGAGATCGCCCGTATGCTGGACGAAGGCATGCCACTCGGCGAGCCGAGCGCATCCGACGACGAGCTCGGCCGTCTGGAGCGGGTTCTCGTGTCGAGCGGTACCCGGGTCGTCGAGCTGCGGGACGAGCTTCGACGCATGGGCACCGCCGACGCCCTGACACGCCTGATGAATCGCCGAGGCTTCCTCCCGACGGCGGAGCATCACCTCGAGGTCGCCAAGCGCAATCACGAGCCGATGGCGCTGATGTTCCTCGATCTGGACGGACTCAAGAACGTGAACGACACGATCGGACACGCGACCGGCGACGGGATGATCACCGAGGCGGCGTATGTGATGCGCCAAACCTTCCGTGCCTCCGACCTGATCGCGCGGATGGGCGGAGACGAGTTCTGCATCCTGTTCGCTGCAACTTCGGAAGCTGCAACGCGGGAGGTTGCCCTCCGCCTACAAGAGGCGATCGACGTGGTCAACGAACAAGAAGGACGTCCCTTCGTACTCGCGATGTCCGTCGGGATCGCGATGTTCGATCCCGAGCAACCGGTCTCGCTGGACAAGCTGATGGCGGTCGCCGACGAGCGGATGTACCGCAACAAGCGCGAGAAGACGCAACCGAACGACGTCCCAGCCCACATCATCTGAGTTCAGGTGGCCGTCGACCACAGCTAGACTCGTCGGCTCATGGAGATCCGCGAGTTCCAGGAAACGATGCGCGCCACATACATCGAGCGTGACGCCGCGCGCGGGCCTGACGCGACGTTCCGCTGGCTCACCGAGGAGGTCGGCGAACTGGCCCGGGCGCTCCGCACCGGTGATCGCGACAACCTGATCCACGAGTTCGGCGACGTGCTCGCCTGGCTCACTTCACTCGCGAATCTGGAAGGCGTCGACCTCGAGGAGGCAGCCGCCCGGTACGCGGAAGGCTGCCCCAGGTGTGGGCTTCGTCCGTGCGGATGCCAGATCCGATGACGCCCGTCGTGCGAACAGCCACCAGAGACGACCAGTCGCACGTCAAGCCATGGCGGTGACGGTTCGCGCTGCGAGACCCGACGACTGGAGCACGGTAGCCGGCCTTTTGGTCGAGCTCGGCCGCGGCGTGGCCGCCGGCACTGCCGAGGATCCCACGCACCGCATGCAGTTTGCAGGACACCTGCGACGCCTGGACAGCGTGACGCTCGTCGCGGAGCTCGACGGAGCGATCGTCGGCGTGGTCGACATGGAATACCACCAGCGACTCGGCGACCATCGACCCCAGGCGCGCGTGAACGATCTGGTCGTCACGGAGGGCGCGCGTGGCAGTGGCGTCGGCCGGGAGCTCCTCGGGCGCGCCGAGGCGCTCGCGCGCAAGCGCGGTTGCTTCCGGATGGCGCTGGTGACCGCCGGGTGGCGCGAGGCGACCATCGCGTTCTACGCGCGAGAGGGGTGGGCCGACTACGGCAGGTGGTTCGTGAAGCCGCTCATCGAGGGCGTCGGACCGGGCGGACAACCAACCGACGACAACTAATCCGCTTCAGACTAGCTATTCGAG
>JBOGVK010000188.1:0-17730 GCA_050692375.1 Actinomycetota bacterium | reverse complement strand
GACCACGGCAAGTCGACCCTGGCCGATCGGCTGCTGGAGATGACGCACACGGTGGAGGGGCGCGCGATGCGCGCCCAGTACCTGGACAAGATGGACCTGGAGCGTGAGCGCGGCATCACGATCAAGGCGCAGTCCGTACGGCTGCTCCACGACGGCTTCGAGCTGAACCTGATCGACACGCCGGGCCACGTGGACTTCACGTACGAGGTCTCCCGGTCGCTGGAGGCCTGCGAGGGCGCCGTGTTGCTGGTCGACGCCGCGCAGGGCATCGAGGCGCAGACGCTCGCGAACTTCCACCTGGCGCGCGACGCCGGCTTGGTCATCGTGCCCGCGCTGAACAAGATCGATCTGCCTGCGGCCGAGCCCGATCAGCGCGCGAAGGAGCTCGCGGATCTGCTCGACCGCGATCCCGACGACATCCTGCGGATCTCGGCGAAGACGGGCGCGGGCGTGAACGAGCTGCTGCGCGCGATCGTCGCGGAGGTCCCACCTCCGGAAGGCGACGCGAGCGCGCCGCTCCGCGCGCTGATCTTCGACTCGATGTTCGATCCCTACCGCGGGGTCATTACCTACATCCGCGTGAAGGACGGCTCGCTGCCCTCGCGTGAGCGGATCCGCATGATGGCTACCCGCGTGGAGTCTGACGCCGAGGAGGCGGGGGTCATGGCGCCCGAGGCAACACCGGTCGACGTGCTCGGACCGGGGGAGGTCGGCTACCTGGTGACGGGTCTGAAGGACGTGCACCAGGCGAAGGTCGGGGACACGATCACGCTCGCAGGCAAACATGGTGCGGCCGAACCGCTTCCCGGCTACCGCGAGCCGAAGCCGATGGTGTGGTCCGGGTTGTTCCCCGCCGAGGGCGGCGATTATTCGGAGCTCCGGGAAGCGCTCGACCGATTGAAGCTCTCGGATGCGGCATTGCAGTACGAACCGGAGACTTCGATGGCGCTGGGGTTCGGGTTCCGCTGCGGGTTCCTGGGCTTGCTCCACATGGACATCGTGAAGGAGCGGTTGGAGCGCGAGTTCGATCTGGAGCTGATCGCGACCGCGCCGAACGTCGAGTTCCACGTGATCCGCGGCGAGGAGACGGTCGTCGTGCGCAACCCCGCGGAGATGCCGGTGCCGGGGACGTTCGACCGCGTGGAGGAGCCGATCGTTTTCGCCACGATCATCGCGCCGGCCGACTTCGTGGGGACCGTGCTCGACATCTGTGAGTCGCGCCGCGGCGAGCAGGTGGACATGTCGTTCCTCACGCCCGAGCGGGCCGAGATCCACTACGTGCTGCCGCTCGCGGAGATCGTGTTCGACTTCTTCGACGCGCTGAAGTCGCGGACGCGTGGCTACGCGTCGCTCGACTACGAGCCGTACGGGTACCAGGAGGCCGATCTGGTCCGCGTAGACGTCCTGCTGCACGGCGAGACGATCGACGCGTTCAGCTCGGTGGTGCATCGAGTGAAAGCCGCCATGTACGGCCGGCAGATGGTCGAGCGCCTGCGCGAGCTGATCCCGCGACAGCTCTTCGACGTGGCGATCCAGGCCGCGATCGGCTCGCGGATCGTGGCTCGCGAGACCGTGAAAGCCAAGCGCAAGGACGTGCTCGCGAAGTGCTATGGCGGAGACATCACGCGCAAGCGCAAGCTGCTCGAGGAGCAGAAGCGCGGGAAGGCGCGGATGCGTCGCGTCGGTCGGGTCGACGTGCCGCAGGAGGCATTCATCGCGGCGCTCCGCGTGGACGACGGCGGGGCGAAGGAGAAGAAGAAGTGAGCGAGGTCGGCATCTACGTCCACGTTCCGTTCTGCCTGACGCGCTGCGGCTACTGCGACTTCAACGCCTATGCGGGGCTCGACGCGTTGCGGCCGCGCTACGTCCGTGCGTTGCTGGCCGAAGCCGAGCTGGCGGCGCCGGGGTGGTCTGACGACGAGGTCGTCTCCATCTTCCTCGGCGGCGGCACGCCGACCACGCTCGACGTGGCCGACCTCAAGGGCGTGCTGACGCACCTGCGCGACCGGTTCGCCGTGCGCGACGATGCCGAGGTGACGATCGAAGCGAACCCTGACACGGTCGATGTCGCGAAGCTCGACGGGCTGCTCACTGCCGGGTTCGACCGGTTGTCGATGGGCGCGCAGTCGTTCGACCGCACGGTGTTGGCGTCGCTCGAGCGGCTGCACTCGCCCGACGGCGTGCGGACCGCGTTCGCCGCCGCCCGCGCCACCGGCTACGAGAACGTGAACCTCGACCTCATCTACGGGGCGGCCGGCGAAGGGCTGGACTCGTGGGAGCGCACGGTGCAGGAGACGGTGGACCTCGCGCCCGAGCACGTGAGCGCCTACGCGCTCACGATCGAGCCGGCGACCCCGCTTGGACGCAAGGTGCTCGGCGGCTCGGTGCCCGCGCCAGACCCGGACCTCCAGGCGGACATGTTCTCCGCGGCATGCGATCTGTTGCGTGACGCCGGTTACCGCCATTACGAGGTGTCGAACTGGGCGAAGCCGGGGTACGAGTGCCGTCACAACCTGGGGTACTGGGAGCGTCGCGCCTATGTGGGCCTCGGCGCCGGTGCGCACTCGTTCCGCGACGATCGTCGCTGGTGGAACGTCCGTCCGCCGGAGGAGTACATGAACCGCGTGGAGCGGGGTCAGCCGCCGATGGGTGGCGACGAGCGCCTGGATCCGTCGGACGCCTACCTGGAGGAGGTGTTCCTTCGATTGCGGATCCTGGAAGGTATCCCGTCCTCATGGGTCGACGCAGATATCGCGCTCCCGTTCCTGGAGAGCGGTCTGCTCCTGGAGGATGATGGCTCGCTCGTGCCCACCGAACGCGGCATGCTCCTACTCAACGAGCTCGTCCTCGCCCTGGCCGCGAACTAGTCTGAGCCGGACTAGCC
This sequence comes from Actinomycetota bacterium, assembly GCA_050692375.1. Taxonomy (GTDB): domain Bacteria; phylum Actinomycetota; class UBA4738; order UBA4738; family HRBIN12; genus JBBQVZ01. The sequence continues at coordinate 14,846 of JBOGVK010000188.1, read as the reverse complement.
GAGCGGTACGGCAGGTTCTCCGCAGAACGTGTGCGTGAGCGCCGGGTTCTCGGGCCACGGAGACGACCTCGTGAGCGTGTCGTGCGTGCTGCCCTCGAGTTGGAACCGAAGGGTCTGTATGTCGATCCGGTAGCTCTTCTGGGTGAAGTCATACGTGGCCCCTCCATCCGCTGTGGGTGCACGCCAAACCGAGAAAGATGTTTGGCCCGATCCGTCCACGGAACAGAACGCTCCCGCCAGGTAGGTCGACGCACCACCGTCGATCTCGAACGTCGGGGATCCATCCGGGAAGGTCACGTTCCCGGACCTGGGTCCAGAGACCTCATACACGCTGAGGATCGCCGAGCCCGGGGACGCGAGTCGACCTTGCTGGAGCACCAATTCCGGCGTGCCATCGCCGTTCAGATCCGCCCAGGCGTAGAACGAGCATGTCGGAATGCAGCCGAATGGCCCGAACGCGTCGTCGGCTTTCCCGTCGCCGTTCCGGTCGACGGCGAGGACGTTGTCCGCTTGATTCTGCGATGGGCAGACGGCGTTCCCCATCTTGGTCGCGAGGTACGCGGCGGGCATGGTCCCCGCTGCGTAGGCGGGCAACCGTTGGACGTTGCACACGGGGAATCCCAGACCGATGTCGACCGCGCCGTCCGAGGTCGAGGGTGTGGGAACCGGCGGCGCGCTCGGCACGCTCGACACGGGCTGCCACGCGGCGTCGGTTGCATTCATCGCCACCAACGTGAGGTCCGAACCGTCGGGACGCATCGTGTACACGTCCGTCCCCGCCGCGGTCGACCGATCGAACACGATGAACCGACCGTCGGGCGACCACGCCGGATGCTGGTCGAGCTCGGACCCGTCGGTCAATGATGTGGGCGTCGTCCCGGCTTCAGGTGGCATCGTCACGAGTGCGCTTCCGCCGGAACTAGAGACGGCCGCTCGTGCGAACAGGATGGTGGTGCTCTCTGGCGACCACGAGGGGGAGATCTCGCTTGCGCCGGGGGTCTGGGTGATATCCGTGATGCCGCTCCCGTCGACCGGCGCGACGTAGATGTCCCACGTCGCTCCTGCCTCGGGCGCGCCCTCGGTACCCTCGAAGGCGATCGAGCCGCCGTCGGGCGACCATGCCGGATGACGGACGGAGATCTCGCCGGTTCCCTTGACGATGCGCGGGTTGGAGCCGTCGACGCCGATCACATAGATGCCGAACGGGCCGCCGGGCGAACCCGCGAAGGCGATCTGCGAGCCGTCCGGTGACCACGAGGGGTCGGTCGCCGGCGCGCCGATCAGCTGAGTGAGCCCCGTGCCGTCGATGCCGATCGTGTAGATCGCGGAGCCGTGCTGGTCCGTTCGCGTGAACGCGACGGTTCGTCCATCGGGGGAGAGCGAGGGCCCCGTGTCGCTGGATCCGTCTCCGGTCGTGAGCTGTCGGGCTCCGGTTCCATCCGGCTCTACGACCCAGAGATGCTCCCCGGCGTTCCTGACGTCCGAGTAGATGATCAGCCCGTTCTCGATGGTCGGAGCCTGGACGCCCGGCGTCGGTCCTTCTTCCCTGAAGACTTTCGAAAGGACGGCGAATCCGCCGACTGTGCCCGCCAGAACGATCACCGCCAGCGCCACCGACTGGATCTTGCGCGTACGAGCCCGACGCGACCGCCGCCCGTCGATCCGGGAAGAGACGTCGTTGGTGTCGATCGGTCGAACCGTTCGACGGAGCTCGTACCGCAGGTATTCGTCAAGGTCCGGCATCGTTCGACACCTCCATGTGGTCGAGCTGGAGTCGCAAGGCGAGCGCAGCCCGCGCCCGCGACAGCTCGCTCTTCACGGTGCCCTCGCTGATGCGGAGCGTGCTGGCGGTCTCGGTTGTGTTGAGGTCCAAGAGGTAACGGAGCACGACGACCTCGCGCTGGCGGCGGGGGAGGAGTGCTACCGCCCGCTCGACGTCGACCGCATCGTCGTGCGACCGCTCGATCGCCGGCGCGGAGTCCAGGCGATACCGGGCTCGCCGCTCCGCCATCTTGCGCCGGAGGCCGCTCCGGCTGATGTTCAACGCGACCGTCGCGACCCACGCGTTCAACGAGTCGATCTGCTCACCCTTGCGCGTTCGCTCCCAAGCCCGCACCAATGCCTCCTGAACCGCATCCTCGGCGGCGGGACGGCTCGACGCGACGAGAGCCACGGCAGCCACCAGCCGGGCGTACTCCTTCGCCAAGAACTCCTTGAAGTCCGCGTCCTCGATCAGCTGAACCTCCCATCCAAGGGTAGGACGCAACAGTCCAGCAGATGGTTGTCAGGTCGGACCTGTTAGCACTCGACCGGCGGGAGTGCTACGTATCATGGGGTCATGGTCGAACGCGCCGAGCTGGGTCCGCGCAAGTCCGCGGTCCTGCATGCCATCGTCGTGGAGTACGTGCGCTCCGGGGAGCCGGTGGGCAGCGAGACGATCGCGGAGCTGGCCGGGATCGGCGTGTCCAGCGCCACGATCCGCAACGAGATGGCGGCCCTCGAGGAGCAGGGGTACCTCTCCCACCCGCACACGAGCTCCGGTCGCATCCCCACCGACATCGGCTATCGCCACTACGTGGACTCGTTGCCGGCCGGCGGTCGTCTCCGCGATTCGCAACGCCGCGCGATCGCGGACCACTTCGCCGAGGCGATCCTCGATCTGGAAGAGGTGTTGAAGGGGAGCGTGCAGCTGCTCTCTCGGCTCACGCAATACGCCGGTCTCGCTGTTCCTCCGTCCGCGGCCGACGAGGCGATCATCCGGCTGGAGCTGATCGACATGGGCCCGACCTTCATGGTCCTCGCCGTCGGCCAGCACGGACGCATCGACAAACGGATCCTGGATCGCCCAGACACGCTCGATGAACGCGCGCTCGACGACATCGAGCGCCGTCTCGCCTCGCTGCGCGGGCTCACGTACGCCGAGGCGCAGGTGCGCCTCCTGCAGCTCGCTGCCGAGGAGGCGAGGGATCAGCAGGAGCTCCTCCTCGACGTCGCCGAGACCCTCCGCACGGCGGAGCGTGGGGAGAGCGGCGCGCACGTCGTCGTCGGTGGCGTGTCGAACCTGGCGGACGAGGCGCAGGCGTGGCGGCGCGTGACGCTCCGACGTCTGTTCGAAACGCTCGAGAGGGAGCAGGAGATCATGCACGTGTTGCAGGACGTGAGCTCCGGGCCGGGCGAGCTCGCCGTCACGATCGGCAGCGAGCACCCGAGCACCGGTGAGTGGGACGCATCGCTCGTGACCGCGGCGTTCAAGGCCGGTGACGCCACGATCGGAACGATCGGCGTGGTGGGGCCGACTCGCATGGATTATCTGTCGGCGATGGCGTCCGTCCGAGCTGTGGCGCGCCGTCTCACCGAGCTCGTGACAGAGCTCGAGAAGTAGCCGATGGCAGCGGTCCGCGACCTGTACGAGATCCTGGGTGTCCCGCGGGACGCGCCGGCCGAAGACATCAAGCGTGCCTACCGCAAGCTCGCTCGCGAACATCACCCGGACGTGAACGCGGCTCCGGAGGCCGAGGATCGCTTCAAGGAGATCGTCGGCGCGTACGAGATCCTCTCGGATCCCGAGAAGCGTCAGCGCTACGACACGTTCGGGCAGTCCGGCGGACCGGCCGGAACCCAGTTCACCGACATCCAGGACATCTTCGACATGTTCTTCGGAGGCGGTTTCAGCTCCGGGACCCGTCGAGGCCGGCGCCCGACGCGCGCACGCCGGGGCGAGGATCTCTCCACGATCGTCACGCTGTCGTTCACCGAGGCGGCGTTCGGCGTCCGCAAGGAGCTGGGATTGGACCGCTTGGTCGTCTGCGAGACGTGCCTGGGCAACGGCGCCCAACCGGGAACCGCGCCGGTCGCCTGCCGGACGTGCGACGGGAGCGGCGAGCTCCAGCAGATGCGGCGCAGCATCTTCGGCACGGTGATGACCGCCTCGCCCTGCTCGACGTGTGAGGGCACCGGCCAGGAGATCCCGGACAAGTGCGAGGCGTGCTTCGGCGATGGTCGGCGGCGCGAAACTGCGACGGTCGCGGTCGACGTTCCCGCCGGCGTCGCCGACGGCATGGAGCTGCGGGTCGGCGGGTCCGGGAACGCCGGTCGCGCGGACGGGCCATCCGGCGATCTGTTCGTCGGGATCCATGTGGAGCCCTCGCCGGCGTTCGATCGGCGCGGCCAGGACCTGTTCACGATCCTGGATCTGTCGGTGACGCAGGTCTCGCTCGGCGCGGACGTGGAGATCGCGACCCTCGACGGCGTCGAACACCTGAAGATCGAGCCCGGAACGGAATCGGGCGTCGTCATGCGTTTGCGTGGCAAGGGTGTGCCCAACATCAACCGGCGCGGGCGTGGTGATCTCTACGCGACCGTTCACGTTGTCACGCCCACGGACCTATCCCGGGAGGAGCGCAAGCTCTTGGAGCGGCTCGCCGAGCTCCGCGAAGAATCGACCTCGAAGCGCGAGCCGGCGCACGTCGAGCTTCGGCGACCCGACGCCTGAGCGTCGTCTCGGGCTGAGCGCTAGGCTTCCGTCCATGTCCGACATCGCGTTCGACGCCGAGTGCGTCTTCTGCAAGATCGCGGCGCGTGAGATCCCGGCCGAGATCCTCCACGAGTCCGACACCATGGTCGCGTTCCGCGACCTGAACCCGAAGGCCCCGGTGCACATCCTGCTGATCCCCAAGGAGCACATCGTGTCGGTGGATCAGGTTGAGGGCCGCCACGGTGGAGTGCTCGCCGACATGGTGCAGGCGGCGACCCATCTCGCGAACGCCGAGGGCATCGCGGAGAGCGGGTGGCGTCTGGTCACGAACGTCGGTCCCGATGCGGGCCAGAGCGTGTTCCACCTGCACTTCCATCTCCTGGGCGGTCGCGAGATGGCGTGGCCCCCCGGTTGAGGGACGACGTCCGTGAGCAGCTAGAATCAACCGGAAGGCCGTCCGACGGGCGGCCGTCGTTCGACACAGGAGGGAACGGGGCTCTGCCCCGAGAGACGCGTACTTGGCGAACGCCACCAATCAAGTGAAGATCCTCGTTCCGGGTCACCAGCCGATGGTGGCGCTCCTCGGCCAGCGCGACGCATTCCTGAAGCTCATCGAATCGGCCTTCGATTGCGAGATCCTGGTCCGTGGCAACGAGATCACGATCTCGGGGTCACCGGCCGAGGCCGAGCGTGCCGGGAGCATCTTCGAGGAGCTGCTCACGCTTCTCGAACGCGGCAACGACTTGAGCGACTCGTCTGTGGGCGAAGCGATCCAACTCGTCAAGGGCGTGGGCGGCGACGGCGGCATCCCGATCCGCGCGAGCGAGGTATTAGGCGACCGCTTGCTCACCGCTCGGGGGAAAGGCATCACACCGAAGACGATCGGGCAGAAGCGATACGTCGATGCCATCCGCTCATCGACCGTGACGTTCGCGATCGGACCGGCCGGTACCGGCAAGACCTACCTCGCCGTCGCCACGGCGGTCCGCGCGCTGCAAGAACATCAGGTGTCGCGTTTGATCCTCACGAGGCCGGCCGTCGAGGCCGGCGAGCGGCTGGGGTTCTTGCCGGGGACCCTCTTCGAGAAGATCGACCCGTACATGCGCCCGCTCTATGACGCGCTGTTCGAGATGACTGGTGCGGACACGCTGAGCAAGCTGATGGAGCGCGGAACGGTGGAGGTCGCCCCGCTCGCCTACATGCGTGGGCGCACGTTGAATGATGCGTTCATCATCTTGGACGAGGCGCAGAACACGACCCCCGAGCAGATGAAGATGTTCCTCACGCGGATCGGGTTCGGATCCAAAGCGGTCGTGAATGGCGACGCGACGCAGACCGACCTGCAATCGGGTCAAGCGTCGGGCCTCGCGGTGGTGCAGGAGATCCTGGACGGGATCGAGGGGATCGAGTTCTGCCACCTGGGCGCCCGGGATGTGGTGCGCCACAAGATCGTGCAGGACATCGTGGAGGCTTATCGGCGGTTCGGCGAACAGCGCGACGCGGCGGCCGCCGAACGTCCGTGAGCACATGAGCGACGACGGCAGCCATCCGGCGGTCCTCATCTCCAACCGCCAATCCCTCCCGGTCGACGAGGTCGGTCTGATCACGCTCGCACGCGACACGCTCACTGCCGAAGAGCGAGCCGACCGCGTCGAGCTCTCGGTGTCATTCGTGGACGAGACCGAGATGGCCGATCTCCACGTCCGCTATCTCCACGAGGAAGGCCCGACCGACGTGCTGTCGTTCCCGCTCGACGAGGTGGACGATCGCGGCGTGCGCCTGCTGGGCGACGTGGTCGTGGCGCCCTCGGTCGCGGCGCGGAACAATCCGGACGACCCGGCAGGCGAGATCCGGCTGCTGCTCGTGCACGGCATCCTGCACGTCTTGGGCTACGACCATGAAGGAGACGACGAGCGCGCTGCGATGTGGTCGCGTCAGGAGCGCTACACCGGGATGTGGGTTCCGTGAGCGGCACCGACTGGCTGGACCTCGGCATCATCCTTCTGTTGATCGTGGTCGTCGCGTTCAACGCGGCCACCGAGGTCGCGATCACGCGCACGAACCGTGTCCGCGCGCTGCGGCTCCTGGAAGACAAGCGCCGCGGCGCGGGGGCGCTCGCGCGCATCGCCGAGGACCCTGCCCCCTACCTGAACGTGGTCCTACTGTTGACGCTCCTGGCCACGATCGGCGGCACGACGATCGCCACGTCGGTCGCCGTTCGACATTTCGATCGCGCCGGCGAGATCTTCTCCACCATCGCGATGACGATCGCGCTCTTCATCTTCGCCGAGGTGACGCCGAAGACGTTCGCGATCCAGCAAACGGACCGCGTCGGGCTCTTGACCGCGCCGCTGCTCGTCTTCATCACGCGGCTGGTCGGGCCGTTCGCGAAGGGGCTGCTGAGACTCGCGAACGTGGTCATGCCTGGCAAGGGATTGAAGCAAGGCCCCTATATCACCGAGCAGGAGCTCCGCGCATCGGCCGAGGTCGCCTCCGAAGAGGGCGAGATCGAAGACGAGGAGAAGGAGCTGATCCACTCGATCTTCGAGTTCGGAGACACGATCGTTCGCGAGGTGATGGTGCCGCGCCCGGATATCGTCGCGATCGAACATGACCGGACGCTCCGCGACGTCCAGGCGTTGGTGCTGAAGCACGGCTACTCGCGCGTGCCCGTCTACCGCGAGGACCTGGACGACGTCGCGGGCATCGTCTACGCGAAAGACGTGTTGAAGGCGCTGCACCAGGGCAAGCACGACGTCCCGCTGAACGAGGTCATCCGCGAGACCCACTACATCCCCGAGACGAAGAAGATCGCCGAGCTGCTGCGCGAGATGCAACGCGACAAGTTCCACATCGCGCTCGTGACCGACGAGTACGGGTCGGTGTCGGGATTGGTGACGCTCGAGGATCTGCTGGAGGAGCTCGTCGGCGAGATCGCGGACGAATACGACCGCGAGGAGCCGGAGCTCGTGGAGGTAGGCGACGGCCTCTACCGCGTCTCGGGGAAGGCCTCCATCGACGACGTGAACGAGCTGCTCGATGTCGAGCTCCCCGACGAGGAATGGGACACGGTGGCCGGACTGATGCTCGAGCTGTTCGGTCGCATCCCCAAGAGCGGCGACGACGTGGACTTCCAGGGGTTGTCGTTCACGGCGGAGGAGGTCCAGGGTCGGCGGATCGCGAAGGTCCTGATCGCCAGGAGACCGGGGTCCGGCGACGACGGAGAGGTCGAGGGCGAGTGACCGCGATCGGAGAGGGGGCGCTCGACGCGCTCGTCGCTGCGGCGAGCGAGGCACGCGAGCGTTTCTACGCCCCGTACAGCGGGTTCGCGGTAGGTGCGGCGATCCTGGCCGGAGGTCGAACGTTCGTCGGCGTCAACATCGAGAACGCCAGCTACCCGCTGTCGGTCTGTGCCGAGAGGAACGCCGTCGGGGCCATGATCGTGGCGGGCGAGCGGAAGATCGACGCCGTGGCCGTGGTCGCCGGTGGCGACGGAGGTCCTGCGTCCCCGTGCGGCGGCTGCCGGCAGGTGCTGGCCGAGTTCGCGGTCGACGAGGTGCCGGTGGTCTCGGAGCACGTCGCCGGCGAACGCGTCCAGTGGACCATCGGCGAGCTGCTGCCCGCCGCGTTCCGGCGCGTACCGAAGCCGGAACGGTGAGCGCGTTCCGCTCCGGCATCGTCGCCGTCGTCGGCCGGCCGAACGTGGGGAAGTCGACGCTCGTCAATGCCCTGGTCGGGCGGAAGATCGCGATCGTGTCCGACAAGCCGCAGACGACCCGTCGCCACATCCGCGCGATCCTCAACGTGGAGGACGCACAGGTCGTGTTCACCGATACACCGGGTTTCCACAAGCCGTCGACGCTCCTCGGCACGCGGCTCAACAACCTGGTGCGCGACGCGGTCGAAGGCGTCGACGTCGTGGTGCTGGTGGTTGACGCGGCTGCGGGCGTCGGTCGTGGGGACAAGTACGTGTACGCGCACCAGGTCGCCTCGGGGAGCGGCCTGAAGGTCTGTGTGGTGAACAAGATCGACGGGCTGCATCACCACAACCTGGTTCCGCAGCTCGCCTCCGCCCAGGAGCTTGGGGACTTCGACGAGATCGTGCCGGTGTCGGCGCGGGGCGGCGAGGGCGTCGATGTCCTCCGCGATCTACTCCTGTCGCGCATGCCCGAGGGGCCACCGCTGTACCCGCCGGACGAGGACACCGACGAGCCCATCGAGATCACACTGGCGGAGCTCGTCCGCGAACAGGCGTTGCACATCGCGCGTCAGGAAGTGCCGCACTCGATCGCGGTCGTCGTCGATGAGTTGGAGCGCGAGGGCGACCTGACGAAGATCTACGCGTCGATCGTGGTGGAGCGCGACTCGCAGAAGGGGATCGTGATCGGCCAGGGCGGCGAGACGTTGAAGGCGATCGGCACGGCCGCGCGGTTGGAGATGGAGCCACTCCTGGGCACGCGGGTGTACTTGGATCTGCGCGTCAAGGTCTTCAAGGAATGGCAGCGCGACCCCCGGGCGCTGGATCGCCTCGGGCTTTCGTGACCCGACCGAAACTGTCGCTGTTCCTGGCGAGCTTCCTCATGCTCTTCGTCGAGCTGACGTTGATCCGCGGCACGACGGCGGCGATCATCTACCTGTCGTTCTTCACGAACCTCGTCCTGCTGGCAAGCTTCCTGGGGATCGGGCTCGGGTTCCTCCGCGCCAAGGGGGAGCGCGACCCGCTGCGGCGAGCGCCGCTGCTCCTCGCGGGATCGCTCGGGTTCGTACTGGTGTTCCCCGTTCGGATCGGCCCGGCCATCGATCGCGCCCCGCAGCTCCTCGGCATCGGCCACATGCACGCGCTCCCGCAATGGGTGTCGTTGCCCATCGTCTTCCTCGGCGTCGTCGCCGTGATGGCCGCCATCGCCGAACGGGTGGGCCGGCTCTTCTCCGCGTTCGCGCCGCTCGACGCCTACCGGCTGGACGTGCTCGGCAGCATCGCCGGGATCGTGGCCTTCTCGGCGCTGTCGTTCGCCGAGGCCGGTCCGTTCGTGTGGATCGTCGTTGCGGTTGCGGTGCTGGTCTTCCTGTTGCGGACGGAGCTCACGTGGTTCGTCGGCGTGAGCCTGGTCGTCCTGCTGCTCCTGGGCCTCGTCACGCTCGCGCAGCCGCGGGACATCTGGTCGCCCTACCAACACGTGACGTATGAGGCGCACGACGACGGCACGATCTCGATCCGGGTGAACAACCGGCCGCACCAGACCATGGCCCCGCTCTCCCTGTTGCTGGCCGAGCAGCCGTTCTACGCGTACCCGTACGCCCACTTGCCCTCGGGTCCGGGCGACGTTCTCATCGTGGGGGCGGGAAGCGGGAACGACGTCGCGCTGGCGCTCGCGAGAGGCGCGACGCACATCGACGCGGTCGAGATCGATCCGGTGCTGCAGCGGCTCGGTCGCGACCTCCATCCGGAGCATCCGTACCAAGATCCCCGCGTGAGCGTGCACATCGACGACGGAAGGGCGTTCCTCGAACAGACGCACGCGACCTACGACCTGATCGTGTTCGCGCTGCCCGATTCCCTGACGCTCGTGTCCGGGCAGGGAGGGTTGCGGCTGGAGAGCTACCTCTTCACGACTGAAGCCATGCGCACGGTCCGCGAGCATCTGAAACCCGACGGCGTGTTCTCTATGTACAACTACTACCGCTCCGACGTCTTCGAACGCTACGCCACCACGCTCACCCAGGTGTTCGGTCACGCGCCCTGCATCGATCGAGGACTGCTCGGTGCGACGTCTCGCTCGCAGTCGGTGCTGACGATCGGACTGCGGGCGGACACGATCACGTGCGACACGCCATGGGTGCAGAGCGGCGTCGCGCCCGAGCCGGCGACCGACGAGCACCCGTTCCCGTACCTGCGCGGGCGCACGATCCCGTCGAGCTACCTGATCGCGCTCGCGCTCGTGCTGTTGGCGTCGCTCGTCACCGTCCGTGTAGGATCCGGTCGACCCATGCGGGAGTTGCGCCCCTACGCCGACCTCTTCTTCATGGGCACGGCCTTCCTGCTGCTCGAGACGAAGAACGTGGTCCAGTTCGCGCTCCTGTTCGGCACCACCTGGTTCGTGAACTCGCTCGTGTTCGCGGGGATCCTCTTGGCGGTGCTCGGAGCGGTGGAGGTAGCCCGGCGCTCGCGCCTGCCTCACCGACGCGTGTTGTACGGCCTGCTCGCGGCGAGTCTCGTCGTCGCATGGGTCGTGCGGCCCGAAACACTCCTTCGCCTGGATCCGCCCGCCCGGTTCGCGGTCGCCTCCGCGCTGGCGTTCGCCCCGGTGTTCCTGGCGAACCTGATCTTCTCCCAACGTTTCCGAGACGTGGGCGCCTCCACCGTCGCCTTCGGAGCCAACCTCCTCGGCGCGATGGTCGGAGGCGTGCTCGAGTACGGAGCGATCGTCGTCGGCTACCGGGATCTGTTGATCCTCGTGGCGGTGCTGTACGGGTTGGCGTTCCTCATGGGTCGCCGGCATCTGGGGACGAGGCCCGCCGAAGCGATCGCGACCTAGGAGACGATCACGGTCCCCGTCATGGTCCTGTGGATCTTGCAGTGGAAGGGATACGTCCCCGGAGCCAGGCCCGCCGACTCGCCGTTGAAGGTCTGGCCGCCCGGGATCGTCACGTCCACCTGGGTTCCGTCGATCGTGAACGTGTGGGTCACGGTGTCCTTGTTCACGATCGTGATCGAGGATGCGGACTTCGCCGCGAAACAGTTCGGATGGAACGCCAGGCCCTGGATCGTGACCACGAAGGGATCGTCCCTCGTGAGGTCCGTCGCGGTGGCCGCCGTGCATCCGGCACCCGTGCCGCCGGTCGCACCGGTGGCTGCGCCGCCGTCATTCCCGCCGCCACCACACGCCACGCCGGTCAGGGCGGTGAGTGCGACGAGAGCGATGAGCATCTTCCGCATGCGTTCCTCCACGTCAGGGTCGCGGGCGAGCATACCGGCAGGTCGGACCGTAGCGGTGGAGGCGCGTCGGCTACGATGACCGATCGAGGAGACCGAAGGCATGTCCCAAGCCGCCCACATCCAGCCCAGCGATCGCCGGCCAACCCTGTCGGGCGGTGCCGAGGCGCACCGCCTGGTCGTCCGCACGGTCTCCGTCGACGCGGTCGGGCTGGAGGAGCGTGCGGCCTCCCTCGCGAAGCGGTCGATCAAGAAGGCGTCGAAGCTCTGGGCGCTCGACCTGGCGATCCGCTGTATGGACCTCACGACGCTCGAGGGCACCGACACCACCGGCAAGATCGTGGCGATGTGCGCGAAGGCGGTCCGGCCCGATCCGATCGATGCGACGATCCCCTCGGTGGCCGCCGTGTGTCTGTATCCCCAGTTGGTGCCGGTCGCCGCGCCGCAACTCGCGGGCACCGGTGTGCACGTGGCGAGCGTGGCCGGCGCGTTCCCGGCTGGCCTCGGTCCGCTCGATGCGCGCCTGCGGGAGATCGCGGAGGTCGTCGAGCTCGGCGCCGACGAGGTCGACATCGTGCTCAACCGTTCCCTGTTCCTGGGCGGACGGTACGCGCAGGCGTACGAAGAGATCGTCGCCGCTCGCGAGGCGGCGGGCGGCGCACATCTGAAGGTGATCCTGGAGACCGGAGAGCTGGGCAGCTACGACCGGGTGCGCCAGGCGTCGGTGCTGGCGATGGCGGCGGGCGCGGACTTCATCAAGACCTCGACGGGCAAGATCGGAACCGGAGCAACGCTGCCGTCTGCCCTCTGCATGATGGAGGCTGCGCGCGACTTCCATCGGCAGACGGGCGTTGAGGTCGGCGTGAAGGTCGCCGGCGGCGTCCGCACGTCGAAGAACGCGATCCAGTACCTCACCCTCCTCTATGAAACGCTCGGACCGAACTGGATGACGCCGGATCGCTTCCGTATCGGCGCGTCGACCTTGCTGAACGACGTGATCATGCAGATCGACAAGGAACGCACCGGCCGCTATCAGGGCCGCGACTACTTCACAGTGGACTAGGGTCACGGCATGACCGAAGCGATCGAGCGACCCATCCCGTGGGAGTACGCGCCCGCGCCCGAGTCGACGGACGTCGTCCGGATCGAAGACCGGTACGGCCTCTTCATCGACGGCGAGTTCGTGGAGCCGAGATCGGGGAAGCGGTTCACGACGATCAACCCGGCCACCGAGGAACCGCTCGCCGAGGTCGCGGAGGCGGGCACGGAAGACGTCGGGCTCGCGGTGGATGCGGCTCGCGACGCGTATCAGACGCGCTGGCGTGACCTCCCCGGCTCGGAGCGCGCCAAGTACCTGTACCGGATCGCGCGGCAACTGCAGGAGCGCGCGCGGGAGTTCGCCGTCTTGGAGACGATGAACGGCGGCAAGCCGATCAAGGAGTCGCGCGACATCGACATCCCACTTGCCGCGTCCCACTTCTTCTACTACGCCGGCTGGGCCGACAAGCTCGAGTACGCGTTCCCTGGGCGAACTCCGAGTCCGATCGGGGTTGCAGGGCAGATCATCCCGTGGAACTTCCCGATGCTGATGGCCGCCTGGAAGCTGGCCCCGGCGCTCGCGACCGGCAACACGGCGGTATTGAAGCCCGCCGAGACGACCTCGCTCACCGCGCTTCTGCTCGCGCAGGTGATCCGGGAGGCCGAGCTGCCGTCGGGCGTCGTGAACATCGTCACGGGTGCGGGGGAGACCGGGGCCGCGCTCGTCGACGCGCCCGTCGACAAGATCGCGTTCACCGGCTCGACGGAGGTCGGCAAGATCATCCGTCGCTCGATCGCCGGCAGCGGCAAGCGGCTCACGCTCGAGCTCGGGGGGAAGGCCGCGAACATCGTGTTCGAGGACGCGCCGCTTGACCAGGCGGTCGAGGGCGTGGTGAACGGCATCTTCTTCAACCAGGGTCACGTGTGCTGCGCGGGCTCGCGGCTGCTGGTGCAAGAGCCGGTGTTCGAGGCGCTGATCGAGAAGCTCAAGACGCGCTTGCAGACGCTGCGCGTGGGTGACCCGCTCGACAAGAACACGGACGTCGGGGCCATCAACTCGCGCGCGCAGCTGCAGAAGATCGAGGAGCTGGTCGCAAGCGGTGTCGCGGAAGGCGCCGAGATGTTCCAGCCCGATTGTGTCCTACCCGAACGGGGGTTCTGGTTCCGGCCGACGCTCTTCACGGGCGTGTCGCAGTCACATCGCATCGCGCGCGAGGAGATCTTCGGACCGGTCCTCTCGATCCTGACGTTCCGCACGCCCGAGGAGGCCGTCGAGAAGGCGAACAACACGCCGTTCGGTCTGTCCGCCGGCGTCTGGACCGAGAAGGGATCGCGCATCCTGTGGATGGCCGAGCGCCTCCGCGCCGGCGTCGTCTGGGCGAACACGTTCAACAAGTTCGACCCGGCGTCACCGTTCGGCGGATACAAGGAGAGCGGCTTCGGGCGGGAAGGCGGACTCCACGGCCTGGAGCCGTACCTCGATCTGGACGGGAGCGACGCGTGAGCGACACGACACGTCTTCCCGTCAAGCGAACCGCCAAGCTGTTCATCGGCGGGAAGTTCCCACGAAGCGAGTCCGGACGCTCGTACGAGGTCCTTTCCCACGACGGGCGTTCGTTGGGACACGCGGCGCAGGCCTCGCGGAAGGACCTGCGCGACGCCGTGGTCGCCGCGCGTGCGGCGCAGCCCGGATGGGCGGGGCTCACCGCCTTCAACCGGGGTCAGATCCTGTACCGCGTTGCCGAGCTGATGGAGGGTCGACGGGAGCAGTTCCGGGCCGAGTTGGCCGATGCCGGGGCGGCGGATCCCGATCGCGGCGTGAACGCCGCGATCGACCGATGGGTCTGGTACGCCGGTTGGTGCGACAAGGTGCATCAGGTGCTCGGTGCCACGAACCCGGTCGCCGGCCCGTTCTTCAACTTCACGATCCCGGAGCCGACGGGCGTGGTGGCGATCGTCGCCGCCGCCGACCAGTCGCTCCTGGGTCTCGTCTCCCGCCTAGCTCCGGCCATCGTGTCCGGCAACACCGTGGTCGCCGTCGCGAGCGAGACCGCCCCCTTGCCCGCCGTCTCGCTCGGGGAGGTCCTGGCCACCTCCGACGTCCCGGGCGGGGTCGTGAACATCCTCACCGGCCGGGTCGCGGAGCTGGTCCCGTGGCTCGCCGGGCACATGGACGTGAACGCGATCGACGTGACCGGTGTCCCCGACGACCTACGACAACGCGTCGACGAGCTCGCGGCCGACAACGTGAAGCGGATCCACCGGGCCCCCGAGGCCGACCCGTTCAGCGCCGCGGCGCAGAGCCCGTACGAGATCACGGCGCTCATGGAGTTCAAGACGGTCTGGCACCCGATGGGCGCCTGAGTCGTCGCGCGGCAGGGACATCGAACGCCGCCGGAT
>JBOGVK010000187.1:0-4237 GCA_050692375.1 Actinomycetota bacterium | reverse complement strand
GAGGCATGGCCTACGTGATCGCGGAGCCGTGCATCGATGTGAAGGACCGCGCCTGCGTCGACGAGTGCCCGGTCGACTGCATCTACGAGGGCCCGCGGATGCTCTACATCCAGCCCGAGGAATGCGTCGACTGCGACGCGTGCGTGCCGGTCTGCCCGGTCACCGCTATCTTTGCCGAGGACGACGTTCCCGGTGAGTGGAAGCAGTTCGTCGCGATCAACGTCGAGTACTTCGCCGACAGCGTCACAAGCTTGGGCTCGCCGGGCGGAGCGGCGCAGGTCGGCCCATCGGCGGTCGACCACCCAACGGTCGCGGCCTGGGCCGTCATCTAACGAGTCCGGGCGAGGCCTCGATGGCTGGGTGGTAGAGCCAGACCGACTCGCCTACAGTCCCCTCCGAGATCCTCTCACCGAGGGTCCGCGCCGAAGGAGGTTGGTATGGAGCGCACGGTCATGGCGTTTCCCGTCAAGCCAGGAGCAACCGCAGAGCAGATCGATTCGATCTCGGCGATGTTCCGTTCGCGACCAGAGGAATACCGGGAGTCGAGGCGTCGTACCGGTGTCTCCCTGGAGCGCGCCTACCATCAGCCGACACCGATGGGGGACTTCGTCGTGGCCTACATCGAGTCCGAGGGCTCGGCGGCTGAGGCGATGGCGAAGGGGGCCGCCTCCGAGCTCTCGATCGACCAGGACTTCGTTCGCATGGTGAACGAGGTGCACGGGATCGACGTGACCGCGGCGCCCGTCGGGCCACCGCCCGAAACGGTTGGCGTGTGGAACGACCCCAACGCCACCGCCCGAGGCCTCGGCCTCGCCTTCTGCGCACCGGTGATCGCAGGGGCCGAGGATGCAGGCCGCGCCTTTTCCCGCGAGGCCTTCCAGACCCGCCACGACGAGATGACGGCTTCGCGCCGAGCCTTCCATCAGACCGTCGAGGTGGTCACGCTGCAGGAGACACCTCAGGGATCGCTCATATGCGTCTATATCGAAGGCGCCGATCCGGTGGAGGGCAATCGGATGTTCGCCGCGTCGGACGCGCCGTTCGACGTGTGGTTCAAGGAACAGCTCGCCACGCTCTTCCCGCCCCAGATCGACTTCAACAAGCCCGTGCCACCGGTGCGGGAGCTGTTCGACTCGGAGACGATGCCAGCGAAGTGACCTACCAGCGAAGGAAGTCGCGATCGCCGACCATCGAAGGCGCGACCCTCGCCATCGCGGTTCTTCGACACGGCGGGCAACCGCGAGGCGTCATACCTCCGGCGAGAATTCTGCACTTCCGCACCCGGTCCGGCAGCCCGTTACGCTGGCCGTCGTCCCCAGGCGGCGATGAAGGCGGGGGCAAGGTCCCAGAACTCAGGATCGGCGAGTAGCCGTTGAGCTTCGTCCAATGCGAGATCGGATAGCAGTCCTGCCTCGACGAGGCGCAGCCGCAGAGACTCGAGCGTCAAGCTCAAGAATCGAGCATGGGGCGAGCCTCCCCGTATCGCCGGCACGATCGCACTGACCCCAACGTCCCGGTAGCCGCGACGCCTCAATGGCTCCGGGAATGTGCGTCCCCAGTCTAAGTCTGTCCCCGTGATCGCGAGTACCTCGACCAAGGCACTCAGCGCATCTCGGTACGCCTCGTGGGGACTGCTGAACACCGGAAAGGAAACGAAATTCCCGAGCACGAGTGCGCCATCCGGAGCGAGCCAGTCGACGATCCGATCGAGTGCTTCCTCGCGAGATGGGATGTGCTCGAGAACCGCTCGCGCATGCACGATGTCGAACGAGCCTTGCGGGAAGTCGTCGACCAGCACGTCGTGTTGGAGCACCGTGAGGCCGTCGGCGGCAAGAGCCGTGAGCAGCCGCGTGTCCATGTCGGTGGCGCAGACGAGGGAGGGATCACCCACTTGTTCTGCGCACCATCGCGCGATCGAGCCTGCACCCGCCCCGATCTCCAGACATCGCGATCCACGCTTGATGCCCGCCGAGCGGATGGCATCCATGCTCAAGGGGTCGAACGATGCCTCGAGCAATCGCAGTCGCTCTTGCTCGCCGGCCCAGTCCTTGGTAAGCACGTACTCGCTGCGGGCGGCATCCGCGTTTCGCTCGGCATCGCGACGCTTTGGGCCGGAAGAAGCCATCGACCGCTCCAGTGACGCAGATGTTGTCCCTACGCCAACCCGAAGGCTACGCGGTCGACACAGAATGCGCTATTCGCGAGTGCTCTCCTTCGTGACGTGCTTTAACTTGCCACGCGCTCCAGTGCGGGCAGCCGCCCCGCCCGCACCCTGCCTGAGCAGAGAAGGGGCGCCGCCACCGCGGTCACCTGGGCAAGAGACCTACTTCATCACGCGGCACTGATGCCAGCGGTCGTGGACGCCGCTTACCACCTGACGAGGGGGCCCGTCAGCGTGAATCGCAGGCCGTTCCCCCACGATTCGAACAAACCGAACATCACGAGCGAGGCGCCGAGGATCTCGATGTTCCGGTAGAAGGATGACGATTGCGCCTGCCTCTGACCGGGGTCGTCGATGGTCCAGAAGCGATGGAAGTACCAGGCGGCGGGGATCACGAACGCTCCCACCATCAGAGCCCCGATGTCGGGCCAGATCCCGAGAGCGATGGACGCTGAGGCGGCGAGCAGCCACGCGCCGGAGGGCCAGCCGGCAAGATAGGGGACCGGAAGCCCGGCCGTCTCCGCGTATCCGATCATCCCCTTGCCCTTCGTGAGATGCCCCCAGCCCGATCTCACGAAGAAGATCGAGAACAACACCCGTCCGACGAGGACGACAGCTCCGGCGCCCGCGGTCATCGTTCTCCCTTGGTCTCGGGGATGTTCACGCTTGGATCCTTCCCTGGAAGGGACCGCGCCGCAACCGGGTGCTCACCGGATTAGAGAAGGGCCGTCGCAGTCACCGAGGTGATGGTGTAATCGCGCTTACAAACGGGAATAGCGGGCGGCCGCCTGGCCGTTCTTGCCTTCGTAGCCGTCCCGAGGAGATGCATACATGCCCGACATCGACACGCAGGTCCTTCCGCTCCTTCCGCTCACCACCGGAGTCGTGCTTCCCGGCATGGTCGTCACGCTTACGATCGAGTCCGACGAGGCTCAGGCGGCCGTCGAGGCCGCCGCCGGGGGAGAGCTCCTGCTCGTTCCTCGCCTTGACGACCGGTACGCAAGGATCGGCACCGTCGCGAAGGTCGAGGACGTCGGGCGGCTGCGCAACGGCACGGAGGCGCTCGTCATCCGAGGGATCCATCGCGCGGTCGTCGGCCTGGGCGTGCCGGGCACCGGGCGGGCCACGTGGGTGCAGGTGGAGCAGGTGGTCGACCCTCCGGCAACCGAGCGCGCCACCCAGTTGGCACGTGAGTACCGCGCGGTCCTCGAGAACATCGTGGAGGCCCGCGGCGTTCCCGCCGTCGCGGAGTTCATGCGCGGGATCTCCGAGCCCGGCGCGATCGCCGACATCAGCGGTTACTCGCCCGATCTTTCGTTCGAACAAAAGGTCGAAGTGCTCGAGGCGGTCGGCGTCGAAGAGCGCCTCGAGATCGTTCTGGCATGGGCGAAGGACGTTCTCGCCGACCTGGACCTCAAGGAGAAGATCCGGACCGACGTCAGCGAGGGGATGGAGAAGCGTCAGCGCGAGTTCCTGTTGCGCGAGCAGATGAGCGCGATCCGCAAAGAGCTCGGCGAGGACGGCGAGGAGAACGTCGTCGAGGAGTACCGGAAGAAGATCGCGGAGGCCGGTATGCCGGAGGACGTCGAGAAGGAGGCCTTGCGCGAGCTCGGCCGCCTGGAGCGGACCTCCGAGCAGTCCCCCGAGCAGGGGTGGATCCGCACGTATCTGGACTGGATGACGGAGCTCCCGTGGAACGTCCGAACGGACGACAACCTGGACATCGGGGACGCGCGCCGCGTTCTGGACGCGGATCACGAAGGCTTGCAGGACGTGAAGGACCGGATCCTCGAGTACCTGGCGGTGCGCAAGCTCCGCGCGGAGCGCGGACTCGGGAAGGCAACGGGGCGTGGCTCCGGCGCGATCCTTACGTTGGTCGGGCCTCCGGGCGTCGGCAAGACCTCGCTGGGGGAAAGTGTCGCGCGCGCCCTCGGCCGGAAGTTCGTCCGCGTCTCGCTCGGCGGGATCCACGACGAGGCCGAGATCCGCGGCCACCGGCGCACCTACGTCGGCGCGCTGCCGGGGAGGATCATCCAGGGCATCAAGCAGGCGGGATCGAATAATCCGGTCTTCATG
>JBOGVK010000186.1:0-26385 GCA_050692375.1 Actinomycetota bacterium | reverse complement strand
GTGTTCGGTCGCGCGGGCCGTGACGTTCATCCCGTGAGCGTTGCTACATCATCACGTCGACGCTGCGGGACTTCGCCCGCCCGCAGTGCGTGTGCATCACCTTCTCCGCGGGGACGAGCGCGAAGTAGTGACCCCCGGCGTGCATGACCTCGACCTTCCACGATCCGTCCGCGTTGGACATGACCCGACCCTGGAGGGAGGGGCCGTTCGAGGTCTCCTTGTAGACCTTCACCACACGGCCGGCCTGGCACTCCGTGTTGGACGAACCGACCACCCCATGGAAGAACTCCGTGTCGTGGTTGTAACCGATCGAGATCGTGCTCGGTACCGCCGCGAACGCCGAGGTCATGCTCGCGAACGCGATGATCGTTCCCGCGACCAGGACGAGAGCTCGTTTGCGCATCTTGCCTCCTTCACTCGGTCTCTCCGAACGTGGACGACCCTAGGACGCGACCGATTACCGACCGATTACGTCGTCCTTTCGGGGGGAACAACTCTCGAGCGCGTCGATGGCCGGCGCCGATGGGAGACGGCGCTCGTTACAGCCTCGTAAGGGATCGGTGCCAGGATGGAGTCGATGAACGATGCAGCTCGGGTGCTGATCGTCGACGACGAACCGATGGTTCGCGAGGTGCTCGCGCGCTACTTGGAGCAGGCGGGCTTCGCCGTTTCAACCGCCGAGGACGGCGAGGAGGCGCTGAGTACCTTCGGCAGAGAGCGGCCGGACCTGGTTTTGCTCGACCTCATGCTCCCGCGGATCGACGGGTTCGAGGTATTTCGCCGGATGCGCGCGGGGTCGTCCGCGCCGGTGATCATGTTGACGGCGCGAGGCGAGGAAACCGATCGCGTCGTCGGGCTCGAGCTGGGTGCGGACGACTACGTGACGAAACCCTTCTCGCCTCGCGAGGTCGTGGCACGCGTGCAAGCCGTCCTTCGCCGGACACAGCAGAAGATCGCGGAAGAGGACTCGGCCCTCGCCGTGCTCGAGTTCGGCTCGCTCGTGATCGACGAGCCGCGCCGCGAGGTGATGGTGGACCAAGAGCCCGTGCGGCTCACGCGCAAGGAGTTCGATCTGCTCGCGTACCTCGCTCGGCGACCCGGTGTAACCCTCACGCGGACGCGCCTGCTCGAGGATGTCTGGGACTTCGCCTGGGACGGGGACACGGCGACGGTCACGGTGCACATCCGCCGGCTGCGCGAGAAGATCGAAGACGACCCCTCCGACCCCAAGCGTCTGGTGACGGTGTGGGGCGTCGGCTACCGGTTCGAACCATGAGGACCTGGCGAACCCTCGTGCTCGTGGTCGCCGTGGCATCGGCCGGCGCGCTCGGGACGCTCATCGTGGCGAACGTGATGGGGATGCACCGGAGCGACCTCGCGCATCTCCTCTCGCTCCTCGCGCCGGCCACACTCGTGACGATCGTCGTTGCGTTCGCGGCGCCGCCGCTCCTGCGAAGGACGTCGCTCCGGCAGCGATTCGTCGCGGTCGCGCTGACCGCCGCGGTCGCCGCGCTCGCGAACCTGGCGGTCCTCACGACGCAGATGTTCGTGGAGGATCGCGACGCGACGCTCCTGATGGTGCTCCTCGTGTATTCGGTGGCGGCGGGCGTCGCAGCGGCGCTCGTGTTGGCTCGCTCTTCAACGGCGGCCGTGCGAAAGCTGGATCAGACCGCGACGGCGCTCGGGCGCGGCGAGCTCGACGCTCGTGTCGGATCGCTCGGCGCGGGACCAGAGCTCGACACGCTCGCCGAGACGCTCGACGGCATGGCCGAGCGCCTGCAGGGATCGCAGGAGCGAGAGCGCGAGATCGAAGCTCGACGTCGCGATCTCATCACCGCGGTCTCGCACGACCTCCGGACCCCGCTCGCCAGCCTTCGCGCCATGGTCGAGGCGATCGACGACGAGGTCGTGACGGATCCCGTCAGCGTCGGCCGCTACGCGAACGAGATGCGCCGCTCGGTGAACCAGCTGGTCGCCATGGTGGACGATCTGTTCGAGCTCACACAGCTCGACGCCGGGGCGATCGAGGCGGAGACCCGGCATGCCTCCTTGGAGGAGGTCGTGCGCTCTGCGGTCTCGGCGGTGGAGATGCAAGCCGATGCCAAAGGCCTGTCGCTCGTCGCCGACCTGCATGGGACCGACGACCTGCTCTGCTCTCCGCGACTCGAGCGGGTGTTGCAGAACCTGCTCGTCAACGCCGTGCGTCACACACCGATGGATGGGACG
Organism: Actinomycetota bacterium; assembly: GCA_050692375.1. Lineage (GTDB taxonomy): Bacteria > Actinomycetota > UBA4738 > UBA4738 > HRBIN12 > JBBQVZ01. The sequence continues at coordinate 24,159 of JBOGVK010000186.1, read as the reverse complement.
GTGAGGATCGACGCCGAGCGACACCCGGACACGATCGAGGTCGCGGTCGAAGACACCGGCGAGGGCATCGGCGCGGAGGATCTGGCGCGGGTGTTCGAGCCGTTCTTCCGAGGCGACGAGGCGAGGAGCGGTAGCGGCTCCGGCCTCGGGTTGGCGCTGGCGAAGCGGATCGTCGAAGCGCTGGGTGGACGTATCACGGCGGCGAGCACGCCTGACGTCGGATCACGGTTCGCGGTCGAGCTCCCCATCCGCTGAACCGGTCAAGCTTGCCCAGCTATACGGCCCGCTCGTAGCGCTCGCGTTCCCAGTCCGTGACCGTCTCGCGCCAGGCCTTGAGCTCCCAGGCGCGGGACGTCGCGTAGTACTCGCTGAAGCGCGATCCGAGGCCCCGCCGTAGCACCTGGTCCTCTTCGAAGGCCCGGATCGCAGCCTCGAGGGACCCCGGCAGCTCCGGTAGATCCGAACGTGCGTACGCATCACCCTCGATGGGCGGCGGCGGCGTAGCCTCCCGCCGGATGCCGTCCTCGACGGAGGCAGCGATGGCGGCCAGAGCCAGGTACGGGTTCGCGTCGGCTCCCGGCCTCCGACACTCGAACCGCCAGAGATCCGGCCGGGCCGAGCGGATCGCCCGCACCGCGCAGGAGCGGTTCTCGTAGCCCCAGGTGGCGTTGACCGGCGCGAACCAGCCAGGGACGAGCCGCTTGTACGAGTTGATCGTCGGGTTCAGCAGCAGCGAGGCTGCCGGCAGGTGTTCAAGCACACCGGCGATCGCTGCGGCGAGCATCGGGGGAGCCGGGTCCGCCGGGCCGGCGCCGGCGAGCGCGTTCGTCTCGCCGGCCCAGAGCGACATGTGGATGTGGCCGCTCGAACCCTCCTCGCCCGGTGTCGTCTTCGCCAGGAAGCTCGCGCGAAGACCCAGCGATGCGGCCAGCTGCTTGACGCCGAACTTGACGAGGGCGGCGTCGTCGGCCGCCGCCAGCCCGCGACGGGGTTCGATGTTGAGCTCGAGCAGGCCGGGACCGGCCTCCGTGTGCACGGCGGACAGCCCGACGCCGAGGCCTTCGAGCGCGGGAACGAGCGCGTCGAGGAACCGCTCGTATCGCCCGATCTCGACCACGCTGTAGCTGATCCCACTCGAGAGCGGGTTCCCATCGGGATCCCACAGCCGGATCTCGTACTCGAGCGCCGACATCAGCTCGTAGCCGAGATCCGCGATGCCCTCGACGCTCGTGCGGAAGACCTCGCGCGTCGCGATGTCGCACGGCGAACCATCGGGCCAGCTGGGTGTAGCCAGACAGATGCGCCAACCCGGCCGCCAGGAGAGATCCCGGAGCGTGTCGGGGTCGGGGTGAATGATCAGGTCCGCGGCACCGGTGTGGATCCCGAACCGCTCGTAGTCTGCGATCGGTGTGTCGACGGGGTCCAGACCCAGGATGAGGTCGGTCATCACCGTCCCGTGTCGAAGTGCCGACTCGAAGGCATCGGGACGGAGCGCCTTGCCACGGATCGAGCCGTTGAGGTCGGGGATCCCCAGGACCACGAACTCCTCGCTCATCGAGGTTGCCCGTTCGACAAGCGCGCCTTGATCGCGCCCTCCACGTCCCGGATCGTCGTCGCGAACCGACCGATCATCTCGCCGAGCTCCTCGTCCGTGCTCACGTACGCGGGGGCAAGGAGCGTTTGATCCCCGGCGTATCCGTCGGCCTGCGGGTGGGTGGATGTCACCAGTACCCCGTGATCGAACGCCATGTCGTCGACGAGAGCTGCGACGTCCAACTCGATCGGGAGGAACGATTCCCCGTCGCGCGGATCGACGAGCTCGACGCCCAGGAGGAACCCTCGGCCGCGTACCTCTCGCACGATCTCGGACCCCTTGAGCGCAGACTCGAGCTCGTCTCGCAGGCTGGGTCCCCGTTCCGCCACGCGCTCAACCAAGCCGCGCTCGACCAGGATGTCGAGGACGGCGTTGCCGACGGCCATGGGGAGAGGGGCGCCATCCCACGTGTGGCCGAGGTCGAACTCGCGGGAGCCTTGATCGATGGCGTCGTACACGTGCTGCTTGCAGACGACCGCGCCGAGGGGCGCGTACCCGGCCCCGAGCCCCTTGCCGATCGCGGCGATGTCCGGTTCGATCGGCAGCAGATGGGCCGCGAGCCAGCTCCCGACCCGTCCCATCCCGGAGACCACTTCGTCGAAGCAGATCAGGAAACCATGCTCTTTCCGGCGCTCCTCCAGACCGAGCCAGAACAGCTCCGGAGGGGAGTAGCCGGGCAGCGCAGCCGCGCTCACGGGCTCGCAGAAGTACGCCGCGATGGTCTCCGGCCCGGCTTCCTCCAGCAGGCGATCCAACTCCTGAAGCGCTGCCTCGCCGCTCGGATCGAACCGCCATGTCGAGGGCGCGAGATGAAGGTGCGAGGCGAGGTAGGGCGTATAGGGCTCTTGGAGCGTTCGTCGCCCGGAGAGGGCGAGCGTCCCCATGGTGGAGCCGTGGTAGCTCTGGGCCGGCGAGATCACCCGCCAACGCTCGGAACGGCCTTGTTCCACGTGGTACAGCCGAGCCAGTTGCAGTGCCGTCTCGTTGGCCTCCGAGCCGCCCGAGACGAACCGCACCCGTGCCATGTCGGGCGCAGCCACCCGCAGCAGGCGGTCCGCGAGTCGCTCCTGCGGTTCGCTCGTGAAATGGTGGTTGTAGTAGTAGGAGATGTGCTCGGCCTGGTCCGCCGCCGCCGCGACGATCTCTTGGACCCCGTGCCCGAGACAGGAGGCCATCGCTCCGCCGGAACAGGCGTCCAAGATGCGCTGGCCGTCCGTCGTAAAGAGCCACACCCCGTCGCCCCGCTCGATGCTCGGATACTCCAGATCGAGGAACCGGGGGAACACCTTCGTGTCGTCGGCCCCGATCATCCCGCTCACTCCGCCGAGCTCAAGCCGGCGACGTCGCTCAGATAGCGTTCGAGCAGTTGGTGCGACATCCGTCGGTTCTCGGGCGCACGCCGTTTCGTCTCCTCGAGCAACGCGTCGGGATCGACGCCGTCGGCGTCAAGCTCGTGGCGGTAGACGCGAACCCAGTCGTCCATGATCTCGGTCGTGACCTCGGGATGGAACTGGAGGCCGAGGCTGCGTCCGGCCACGAACGCCTGCGGGCCGACGTCGGATTCGGCGATCAGCGTGGCTCCCGGCGGAAGCGTGAACGCGTCGAAATGCCACTGGAACCACGGTCCCTCGGGCACCAACTCGGGCTCGTTGCTGCGAACCGCGAGCCAGCCGATCTCCGAGACGTCGCTCCGGAACACCTCACCCCCGAGGACGCGCGCGAGCATCTGTCCGCCGAAGCAGAGACCGAGCACCGGGACATCGGCATCGACGGCCCGACGCATCAGGCGCGCCTCGCGCGGCACGAACGGCATGGAGTCGTCGAACGCCGCGCACTCCGCGCCGAGCGAAACGATGAGGTCGTAGTCGGACGGGTCGACCTCCCGATCGTCGATGTCGATCCGGAACGTCTCGACGATCGCCTGATGTTCATCCAGCCACTCGTTGACGAACCCTGGGGGGGTCGGCTCTTCGTGCTGGATGATCAGCGCGCGCAGGGGCGTCGTCGTCTCGCGTGTCGCTTGCATCACGGACCTCCGTTGGGGGAGGACGAGGACAGCTCCGACTCGACTTCCGCCGCGACGTGGCGGACCGCATCGGCGAACCGGGAGACCATCTCCCCGAGCTCGTCGTCGCTAGCGATGAAGGCCGGGGCGAACAGCGTCTGGTCGCCCGCGAAGCCGTCGCGCGTTGGCTGTGTCGACAACGTGATGAGGTCGCCCTCGAACGCGGCGTTGTCGATCCTGCCGGCGACGCGCAACTCCGGTGGGAGGAACGACCGACCGTCGCGGGGATCGACGTACTCCACGCCGAGTAGGTACCCGCGGCCTCGGACCTCGTGGACCATCGGGATGTCGGAGAGGGCGCCAGCGAGCTCGTCCCGCAGACTCGGTCCCCGATCCCGGACGCGTTCGATCAAGCGTTCCGAGCGAAGGACCTCCAGGACCGCGAGACCAACCGCGCACCCGACGGGCGCCCCATCCCAGGTGTGGCCGAGCGTGAACTTCCGTGAGCCGCGCGCAACCGCCTCGTACACCTCCTCGCGGCAGAGCACCGCGCCGATCGCCGCGTACCCCGCGCCCAGTCCCTTCGCCGTCGCGATGATGTCGGGCGCACACGCGGTCTCCGCGCCCGCGAACCAGCTCCCCGTGCGACCGACGCCGGTCACGACCTCGTCGAAGCACACCAGGAAGCCGTGTCGCGTGCGTCGCTCGTCCAGGCCTTCCCAGAACCGTTGTGGCGGCGAGTAGGCGGGGAGGGCGGCGGAGCTGATCGCCTCGCAGAAGAACGCCGACACGTTCCCCGGCCCCGCTTCGTCAAGCGCCCGGTCCAGGGCCTCGAGCGCCGCCTCGCCGGTCGGGTCGAAGTGCCAGGTGCTCGGCGGGATGTGGAGGTGATGCGGCAGGTACGGACCAAAGGGACCGTGCATCCCCGGCCGGCCGGTGAGCGCGAGCGTCTCCATCGTTGGACCGTGGTACGCCTGGGCGGGCGAGATCACTTGCCAGCGCTCGTGGTCGCCGCGCTCGACGTGGTAGCTGCGCGCCAGCTGGATGGCCATCTCATTCGCGTCGGCGCCGCTCACGGTGAAACGGACGCGGCCGAAGCCTTCGGGAGCGACCTCGATCAGCTCCCGGGCGAGTTGCTCCTGCGCCGGGTTGGTGAGTCGCTCGTTGTGCACGTAGGCGAGGGTTTCCGCTTGGGTCCGCGCAGCGGCGGCGATGTCGCTGCGGCCGTGTCCGAGCGTCGAAGCCATCGATCCACCGCTCATCGCATCCAGGTAGCGACGACCAGCGGCATCCTCTAACCAAACGCCGTCACCTCGAACGATGACCGGCATGGCTCGGCCAAACTCGAGAGGGAGAACGTGCGTTCCCCGGCTCTGGATGAACGCTTGCGTCATCCGGCCTCCTGCACGACGAGAGCGGGCTGAGCGGTCGGCGAGGAGCCTAGGGGAAGGCGGCCCGCCCGTCCACACGCGCCGGTGCGATCGCCGGAGCTCGCCGGCCACGAGAGGCGTTGCGGGCGAGTGGCCCGGCACGGTATACCCACCACCGACGAAGGAGGAGCGGATCGATGAGCGATGTGAATCAGATCCTCGAGGACTGGCAGAAGCAGGGGATCGCGTTCGTCCGGTTCGAGCTGCCCGACATGCACGGCATCTCTCGGTCGAAGACGATCCCGATCCATCACGCGGCGGACTACGCAGAGAGCGGACTGAACATGTACGGCGGAACGAGCGTGCTGGACACACGTTCGGACGTGGTCGGCGGCACGCTGTATCACGAGGAGCGAGGGTACGGGGACCAGTTCCTCTTCCCCGATCCCGACAGTGCGGCCATCGTTCCCTGGGTCGAGGCGACCGGACGGTTCATCTGTGACTCGCAGTGGTACGACGGCACGCCGCTCGCGGCGACCCCCCGGTACGTGTTCCGACGGGTGCTCGATCGTTGCCGAGGTATGGGCTTCGAGCCGTTGATGGGGTCCGAGTTCGAGTTCTATCTGCTGGACGCATCGACCCGCGAGCCGCTCTACTCCGGGTACCACATCTTCAACACGATCCGGAACGACTACGTCCCGACGATCCGGAACATCCTCGAACTGATGCCCAAGGTCGGGGTTGACATCATCACCTCGAACTGCGAGTACGCCGGGTCGCAGTGGGAGATCAACTTCGCGCCGAGCACGGGGCTCGCCGGACCGGATCGCGCCTTCACGTTCAAGAACGGCGTCAAAGAGATCGCCCGGAACGACGGGTACTTGGCAACCTTCATGAGCAAGCCGTGGGCCGACTCGGCCGGGAGCGGGTGCCATACGCACCTGTCGCTTCTGGATGCCACGTCCGGTGTGAACGTCTTCGGGGACGCGAGCGACACCGACGGGATGAGCGACACGTGCCGATCCTTCATCGCGGGCCAGCTCCGGTACGCGAAGGCGATCGACGCGGTCATCTCGCCGACCGTGAACTGCCTGCGCCGACGCCGTCGCCACACGTTCAGCCCGACGAACATCTCGTGGGGCGTCGAGGACCGTTCCGCGCTGATCCGCGTAAAGAGTGGGTCACCGGCGTCCAAGCACATCGAGTACCGGGCGCCGAGCGCCCTCTCGAACCCGTACCTCGTCGGCGCCGCGCTGCTCGCGGCCGGGCTGCAAGGGATCGAGGAAGGACTTACGGCGCCCGAGCCGTCGAAGCCCGGCGTTCCCGCCGAGGAGGACGATTCCTTCGAGAAGCTTCCGCTCGCTCTGGAGGAGTCGCTTGCCGCCATGGAGAACGAGCCCAACACGCGGGAGTTCTTCGGGGAGGAGTTCCTCAAGGCCTACACGACCATGCGCCGGTACGAGCTGTCGCGGTTCGGTGATTGGGTCACCGACTGGGAGCGGCAGGAGTACCAGGAGCTCTTCTGAGGGCCGGCGCATCCCACGATGTCTGAGGCGCGGTTCCTCTTCCTGTCACAGGAGGATGTCGTTGCCGCCGGGGGCCTCGACATGCCGGAGACGATCGAGATCGTCGAACACGCCTTGCGTCTTCACGGGCAGGGAGATGCGGTGCTTCCTCGGAAGGTCTCGATCTTCTGGGGGGACGACCCTGGTACGGAGGAGCGCGAGGGACGCATCATGGCGATGCCCGCGTACGTGGGGGGCGACCTCGACGTCGCCGGCCTGAAGTGGATCCCGTCGGTTCCCGACAATCCCTCTGCAGGGCTGCCTCGGGGGATCGGGCTCATCGTGCTCACGGATCGGGCCACGGGGCTCCCGCTCGCGGTGCTCGACGGCACCGTCGTCTCGGCGATGCGGACCGGAGCGGTCACCGCTATCGCGGTACGCGCGCTGGTGAACCCCGGAGCACGGGTCGCGACGATCCTCGGCGCCGGCGTACAGGCACGGACCCAGCTCATGGCGCTCCGTTGCGTGCTCCACCTGGACGAAGTTCGGGTGTGGGACATCGATCCGGCTCGTGCGACGGCGTTCTGCGCGCGCGAGGCCTACGAGGGTGTGACGATGCTGCCTGTCGAGACCGCCTATGCCGCGTGTCTCGATGCTCCGGTGGTTGTGGCGGCAACGATGGCCCCGGAACCCTTCGTACCGTTGTCGTGGATCTCGGAGGGGGCGATCTTCGTGTCGATCAGCTCCCTGGACCCGATGCTCGACTTGATCGCCGGATCCGACGTCCTCGTGTGCGATGTCTGGGAGCACGAAACGGGTCATGCGTCCCGGCCCTTCGCGCGGGCGTTGGAGCAGGGCCTCGTGTCGAGGGAGCGCGTGGCGCAGCTGGGCGAAGTCCTCCTGGGGATCCGTCGGGGGCGCACGCTCCCGTCGCAACGGGTCTTCGTGTCGCCGATCGGTCTCGCCATCGAAGACGTCGCCGACGCGATGCGCGTCTATCGACGCGCCGACGAGCTCGGGATCGGAACCCCGCTCACGCTCTGGAAGGAGCCCCTGTGGTCGTGAAGCGAGAGACGGCAGTACAGGTCGCTCGGCGTCTGGCCGGCGAGGGCGTTGAGGCGGTCGCGCTCGCGGTCGTCGACATCGCCGGCATCACGCGAGTGAAGACCATCCCGATCAGGCGGTTCGCCGACGTGGCTCGGTCCGGCGCCGGCCTCTCGAACGTGTTCTCGGTGTTCATGGCCGACGACGCGATCGCGTCGTCCCCCGGGATCGGCGGCCCCACCGGCGACACGCGGCTCGTTCCCGACCCCGCGGCCGTCGTTCGACTGGATGCGATGCCGGGGTGGGCATTCGCGCCGGTCGATCAGATGCAGCAGGACGGCGAGGCGTGGCCGGCGTGCGGCCGGGCGTTCGCCGCGCACCAGCTCTTCCGGCTGGCGGAGCACGGGCTCGAGCTTCGGGGCGCGTACGAGCTCGAGTTCTTCCTGGGGCGGCGCACGCGCGTCGGCGTCGGCGAGGAGGAACCCGATCCGCTTCCCGGACACACCGGCCCGGGCTACGGCGCGGCGGTGCTCGACGAACAGGAACCGTTCGCGACGGCGTTGATCCGCGCGCTCGAGTCGCAGGGGACCGGCGTGATGCAGTACCACCCCGAGTACTCCACCGGCCAGTTCGAGCTCTCGATCCCGCACGTGAGCGGCATCGGGATCGCCGACTCGACGCTCGTCGCCCGCCAGACGATCCGCGCGGCCGCCCGAACGAACGGGCTGGATGTGTCCTTCTCGCCCGTCGTGTTCGCGGAGCTGGTGGGCAACGGCTATCACCTCCACTTCAGCATCTGGGACAGGAAGGGGGTCAACCTGTTCGCGGGAGGCCGGGGACCGGAGGGCATGCGCCGCAAGGCGGAGATGTTCACGGCCGGCGTGCTCGCGGAGCTGCCCGCCCTTGTCGCGATCTCCTGCCCGTCGGTAGTGAGCTATCAGCGCCTCAAGCCGCACCGCTGGGCCGGCGCGTTCGCGTGCTGGGGCCGGGAGAACCGCGAGGCCGGTCTGCGGTTCGTGACCGGGATGCGTGGCATGGAGTCCCACGAAGCCAACATGGAGATCAAGGCGATCGATGCCGCCGGGAACCCGTACCTCGTGCTGGGCGCCGTGATCGCGGCCGGGCTCGCTGGTCTCGAGGGGGAGCTGTCGCTCCCCGAGCCGACCATCGAGGACCCGGCGGAGCTCTCCGCAGCACGCCGCCGCCAACGGGGCATCCGCCGGCTCCCGGCGTCGCTCGGCGAAGCCATCAACGCACTCGAAGGATCGAAGGTTCTGCGCGAGGCGATGGGCGATCTCCTGTTCGAGGCGTTCCTCGCGTCGCGTCGTGGTGAATGGGAGCGGTACAAGGATATGGCCGACGAGGCGGTCGTCCGCGCGTTCCGTTGGCGTTACTAGGGACGATGGGAGGGACGATGGCTCAGATCGACCTGCGCGACGCGGACGTCATCGACGCGCACACACATCCATATCGGCTCGCGGATCTTCTCGCTCGGGATCCGGCCGGGTTCGACACGCGGTCGACGTTCCTCGGCGAGTCGTTCCATTCGTCGTCGAAGCTCCACCCCGAGCTGTGGCCGTTCGCGGACGACCTGACCGGGTCGACGGTCCTCGCGCTGGCGATGCATCGGTGGCTCGCAGCTCACCTGGGATGCGAGTCGACGCGCGAGGCCGTGATCGCGGCGCGCGCGCAGGCGCTCAACGCCGACCCGCAGGGGTACACGAAGGGACTGCTCGACGCCGCCGGCGTCGTCGCGGTGCTCGCCGACGAGGGTTACCCGCAACCGCCCATCCCCGCATCCGAGTTCGCCTCCACGATCGGCGTCCGCGTGCATCGCGTCACGCGGATGGAGCCCTGGGTGCTGAACCACCGAGACGCGAGCTTCGATGACCTGGTCTCGGCGATCGACGACGAGGCCGTGACGGCGGCGTCCGATCCGAACTGCGTGGCCTACAAGTCGATCATCGCCTACCGGACCGGCCTCGATATCGGCGACCCGAGCCCAGCCGACGCGGCCGCGGCGTTCGAGCGATGGAGGGGCGACGAGTGGAACGAGACCCGCGAGCACGCGAAGCCGGTCCGCGACTTCCTGGTGCGTCGCGTACTTGCCTTGGCTAAGGCGAACGATCGCGCCTTCCACTTCCATTGCGGGGGAGGAGATCCCGATATCGATCTCGCCCACGCCCGCCCGGAGGGCCTGTTCCCGCTCCTCGGCGACGTACAGGACCAGCCCGTCATGCTGGTGCATGCGGGCTACCCGTGGGTCCGCGAGGCCGCCTATATCGCATCGGTCCTGCCCAACGTCTACCTGGAGTTGTCCGAGTTGATCCCGTGGGGATGGGGCCAGGTCGAATGGGCGCTCGAGATGCTCGTCGGTACCGTGCCTGCGACGAAGCTCCTGTACGGGTCGGACGAGGCGGGAGAGCCCGAGATGTTCTGGGTGTCGGCGCTCCTCGCAAAGCGTGCCCTCGAGCGCGTTCTCGCCGGGTTCGTCGACCGCGACTACCTCTCGACGGTCGATGCCGAGCGGCTCGGCCGGCTCGTCCTCGCCGACAGTTGCCGGATCCTGCACGGGCTCAGCTGAATCCTCAATACTTGGTGAAGTGGCTCCGGCAGCGAGCCTCGTCGTCCAGGTCCGCGTGCGCCGCCGCCTCCGAGCGCCGGACGGCGATGTAGGACGCCGTGAGCAGCTCGCCGAGCGCACCGGTGAGGACGTCGTCTCCTTCGAGCCGATCCAACGCCTCGTCCGCGGTCGTCGGATACCGAGCGACGCCCCTCGACGCGCGCTCGTCGTCGGCGATCGTGGCGGGGTCGACGACCACGGGCTCCGGCAGGACCATGTCGCGGTCGATCCCGTCGAGACCCGCGGCGATGAGCGCGCCGAACGCCAGGTAGGGGTTGCATGACGCGTCCGACGGCTTGAACTCGAGGTTGGTCGACGGCGCCTCGAGTCCCCAGTAGGTCGAGGGCACCCGAACCGTTGCCTCCCGGTTGTCAGGCCCCCAGCAGACGAACGCGGAGCTCCAGTGCTGGGGCAGAAGCCGTTGGAACGAGTTCACAGAGGGCGCAGTGAGCGCGAGGAGCGCGGGAGCATGGAGGAGGATACCCGCGGCGAACCGCTCTGCGGTCCTCGAGAGTCCGTACCGGCCGGCGGGATCGTGGAACAGGTTCTTCCCGGTTCCCGCATCCCACAAGCTGAAATGGATATGGGCGCCGTTCCCCGCCTGATCGATGAACGGCTTGGGTGCGAGCGAGGCGATGAGGCCGTGCGATGCGGCGACGGCCCTGATCGTTTCGCGAACGAGGATCTGTGTGTCGGCGGCCTGGAGGACGGGGAGGTGCTCGACGGAGATCTCCTGTTGGCCGTGCCCGAGCTCCGCGTAGTACTGCTCGAGCTGGATGCCCTGTACGTCCAGCGCGCCGACGAGCGCGTCGATCACGTCTTGCGAAGCGGTCATGCCGACGGTGGAGAAGCAGAGGCTCTCGTCGATCGGCTCGTATCCGTCCCCCTCTCGGCGCGCCAGGCTGAACTCGTTCTCGACGGCACAGCGGAGGACCATCTCGCGCTCGGCGAGCGCGGCCGACATCCGCTTCAGGAAGTTCCGAGGGCCGGCTGCGTACGGCGTTCCGTCGACCTGCACATGGTCGACGAGCATCGCGGCAGAGCGCGGAGCGTAGGGCAGCACGTGGAGGGTGTCGGGATCGGGCACCAGGCGGATCTCCCCGACCGGACCCATGTCCTCGACCGGCTGCAGCTGATCGAGCGAGTTCATCGCCTGCATGGCGACGGTCACGCCGATCCCCGTGCGGATCCGGTCGGCGAGGCGGTCCACATGGGCCGCCTTGGCCCGGACCACCCCGCCGTTGTCGCAATAAAGGAACCGGACCAGCCGAACCCCCGCCGCTTGACACGCGGCGACCACGTCCTCGGGCGTCATGAGATCAGGCGGGCGCGGAGTCCTCGGCGATCTCCTGTTGCGCGATACCTTCCGCGATCATCTGCTCGTCGGTCTTCCCGCGCCTCGTCCGCTGTGAGACCAGGTAGATCGTGATGCCGCTGATGACGGAGACCGCCGTGAAGGCGAGCATCCACTCGTTCCATACGGAGAGCTTCGGGAATCCCGTCGGGTACCACGAGCCGACGAAGATGAACATCACGGCGAGGATGTTCACGACGAATCCAACCGCGCCGCAGACGTAGAGCCATCCGATCGAGATGCGTCGCTCCTGCTCGAACCGCTCCGGCTCGGCGCGCCTGGCGAAGAAGATGTCCAGGAACAACAGCGCCGTCGAGATGCACCACACGATCGTGACACCGGCGTACAAGATGTAGAACGCCTTGTACGGGTCGCTGCTGCCGGCTCCCAGGATGAAGAAGATCACGACGGTGAGGATCGTCGAGATCACCGTCTGTAACGTGATGGCGTTGGCCGGCACCTTGTTCTTGTTCACCCTGCCGAACTGGTGCGGGAGGCGCTTCTCCATCCCGGACACGAACAGCAGCCGACCGAAGGAGTAGTTGTAGACGACGGCCACGGTCAGGACGACCCACGCCATGACCAACGAGGCGGCGGCGCCAACCCACTTCCCGATCGCGAGGCCGATCGTCTCCGCGCCACCGGTGGTGCCGTTCGCCCCCCCGGCCTGGATCACCACCATGTTGCCCCAGGTCGCCCAGAGGTAGGCGGCCATCACGATGATGCTCCCCCAGAACAGGAACGTCTTGATCGCTTTCTCTCCCCCATTCACTTCGACGCCCATGTTCAGCGGTGTCTCGATCCCGAGGAGCGCGAGGATCGCGAACGAGAAGAACGTCAGGTTCGCCGGGAGGCCGAGGGCGGCCTTCCCGTTGTCCGTGCGGAAGGGGTTCCAGCCCGTCGAGAAGGAGGTCGCCGATCCGTGTCCCTTAAGGAGCCAGATGACCCCCGAGAGGCCGATCAGGAAGATCACCGTCGCGTAGGCCCAGAACTGGACGTTCACGTAGTTCTGCGTGACCCGCATCTTGAGGTAGGACATCGACGCGCTGAACCACAGCACGGCCAGGACGACGAGGCCGAGCTGCCAGTTCTTCGTGATGATTTCGCATGGCTTGCCGTTGCAGTCGAAGAACCTCGCGAACTGCTGGAGGAAGTTGGCCACGAGGATGCCGATGAACACCAACGAGATCGGTCCCGGCCACCAGGCGACGAACCCGGCGAAGAACCCCCAGAAGGGGCCTAGGACCTTGTGGGTCCAGACGTACAGCGATCCCTCTTCGGGGAACATACGGCCGAGCTGCGCGGTCACGAAACCACCCGTGATCAGGAACGTGGCGAACGCCACGATCCAGAAGATGAAGATCGACGGCCCGGCGAACTGAACGCCAGCCGCGTTGTTGATGAACAGGACGATCGCGACGAAGATGACCACCAGGTCGAACGGTCCGAGCGTCCGGGCGACGAGAACCGGCGCGACCTTCTCCGAGATCATCACGTCTTTGTCGGCTTGCACGGCCATACTGCGCACCCCCCCTGATTGGCGAGGACGACGCCTGCCTCTAGAGGCAGCGATCGTCCGACTGCTCCTGTCGCGGGGATGGTGGCACGCGAGGCGTCGGATGTCTAGGCGAAGCTACCTACGACATCTGCGAAGCGGCGGAACACCTCTCGCGCCCTTCGCGATCTCGAGCTCGCATCGTCGGCTGAAGGGGCATCGACCGGGACACGTATCATCGGGTCGTCGATCTTCGAAGGAGCCCCGACATGGTTGAGCTGCTGGTCATCGGCGGAGAGCGCGTCCCCGCCACCGAAGGCAAGGCGTTGGAGGTCATCGAGCCGAGCACCGCCACGCCGATGGCAGAGGTCGCCGAAGCCGGTCCGGCGGACGCCGATCGCGCGGTCGGCGTCGCGCTGCGGGCCTTCGAGGATGGTCTGTGGCCGCGGACGAGCGCTCGGGAGCGCGGCCGAGTTCTCGCGAGGGCCTCGGTCATCATCCGGGAGCGTCAGGAGGAGCTCGCACGGATGGAGGCTCGCAACGGCGGCAAGCCGATCAACGCGGCTCGCGGCGAGATCGACATCGTGGCGAACGTCTTCGAGTACTGGGGCGGCGCGGCGAACAAGATCTTCGGCGAGACGATCCCGATCGAGCCGCCGGGGATCGACGTCACGCTTCGCGAGCCGGTGGGCGTCTGCGTGCTGATCACGCCGTGGAACTTCCCGATGGCGATCACCTCGTGGAAGGTCGCGCCGGCGCTCGCGTGCGGTAACACCGCGATCGTGAAGCCGGCGTCCCAGACGCCCCTCACCGCGCTCGCGATGGCCGACATCCTGCGCGAAGCGGGCCTCCCCGACGGCGCGCTCAGCGTGTTGCCGGGTCCGGGCGCCACCGTGGCGGGCGCGCTGATCGCCGATCCACGCGTCTCCAAGATCAGCTTCACGGGCTCGACCGAGGTCGGCACGCGCGTGATGCAGGAGGCCGCGAACAACATCACACGGGTTTCGCTGGAGCTCGGTGGGAAGTCGGCGAGCGTGATCTTCGCCGACGCCGACCTCGACGTGTGCATCGAGAAATCGATCTGGTCGGTCTTCGACAACGCCGGTCAGGACTGCTGCGCTCGGTCTCGGGCCTTGGTTGAGCGCCCGATCTACGACGAGTTCGTCGAACGATTCGCGAAGCGCGCCGAGTCGATCGCCGTCGGCGAGCCGCTCGACGAGGCGACTGAGATGGGTCCTTTGATCTCGCACGGCCAGCGGCAGACGTCGCTGGACTACATCCAGCTCGGGATCGACGAGGGGGCGAGGCGGGTCACCGGCGGCGACGTGCCGGATCCGCCCGGCTTCTACCTGCGTCCGGCGGTCATGGCCGACGTGCAGAACGATATGCGCGTGGCGCGGGAGGAGATCTTCGGCCCGGTGGCCTCGATCATCCCGTTCGACACCGAAGAGGCGGCGATCCGTATGGCGAACGATTCGCCATACGGGCTCTCCGGGTCGGTGTGGACCCAGAATCTCGGGCGAGCCATCCGCGTGTCGAAGGCGATCCGAACCGGCGCTATCAGCGTGAACTCATCGTCGAGCGTGCACACCGAGGCGCCGTTCGGCGGCTACAAGCAGAGCGGGATCGGCCGCGAGATGGGCATGCACGCCGCCGAGCTCTACACCGAGTTGAAGAACATCTTCTTCAGCGAGGCGTAGGCGTGTTCATCTACTTCCCGGCGAGCGTCATCTCGCCGATCAGGATCGAAGGCGTGCCGACCGAGGAGAAGAAACGCAGGTCGGTCCCGACGCCCGTGATGCCGGCGAGCATGTCGGTGAGCGTGGAGGCGACCGTCATCTCGCGGAGCGGTTCGCCGAGCGCGCCCCCCGCGATCCGCAGTCCCGTCGCCCCCACCGAGAACTCGCCGCTGATCGGGTTCGCGCCTGAGTGTACGCCGGATACGTCTTGGATCAAGACGCCGCCTTCCGCGCGCGCGAGCAGCTCGTCGAACGACAGCTCGCCGGATTCCAGGTAGAAGTTCGACGTTCCGACGCCGGGCGTGCTCTTGTAGCCACCGCGCTTCGCGTTGCCGGTGGACACCGTTCCGTCACCGGTACGCGATGCCGTATACGTGTTGTGCAGGAACCCGTTCAGCGTGCCACGCGTGAACAGCTCGGTCCGCCCGGTCGGCACCCCCTCGTCGTCGAAAGGCGCCGCCGCCGGACCGATCGCGAGCGTCCCGTCGTCGACGAGCGTGAACAGCTCGGAACCGATCCGCTGCCCGACCATAGACGCGAACAGCGACCGGCCTTTCAGCACGGCCTCGGCCGAGAGCGCACCCGCCAGGACGCCGAGGAACGACATGGCTGCGAACTGATCGAGCACGATCGGCGCCTTCGCCGTGGCGGGCTTGGTGGCACCGAGCATCCGAACCGATCGCTCCACGGACTCGTCGGCGATGGCCTCCCACCTCAGCTCGTCGATCCCACGAGCGATCGTGAACGAGTACCCGGTCTGCGTCTCGTCGTCCTGGACCGCGAGCGCGACCACGACGCACCACGCATCGGTGCGCGCGTACTCGGCCTGAACATCGCTCGTCGACGCGATCGCGACGCGCGAGACGGCGTCGCCGATCTGCGCGGCATCGACCTTGGTCACACGTGGATCGATCGAGATAGCTCGTCGTTCCACGTCGAGCGCAAGCGCGACCTTGCGATCGGTGGGGACGTTCGACTGCTCCTCAGCGAAGAGCGCCGGGATCGGCGTGGCCGGCGTGAAGGACGGCAACACGTTGAACTCGTCCGGCTCGCCGAGGGCGGCGTTCTCGCGCGCGCGGCGAACGGCTTCGCGGATCTCGTCGAGCGTCGGGTCCGCCGCGTACGCGTACCCGAGATGACCGTCGGCGATCAACCGCACGCCGACGCCACGTGATTCCGCGAACGTGAGCCCCTCGATCTCGCCACGGAGCGCGCTCGCCTCGGTGTGGCGGGATTCCTCGGCGTAGGCCTCGACGGCCTCGTTCCCCTCCGCGGCGTCGACCGCGGCGGAGCAGAGCTCGTGGAGATCAGGCACCGGTGCCTCCCACGGTGATCCGCGAGATCCGCAAGGTTGGCGAGCCGCTGCCGACGGGAGCGGACTGCCCGTCCTTGCCGCAGACACCCTCCCACGTGTCGAAGTCGTCTGCGACGGCATCGACCGCGCTCATGACCTCGATCGCGTGACCGATGAGGTTCGCGCCACGGACCGGCGTCGTGACCCGGCCCTTCTCGATGAGGAACCCCTCGGAAACGCCGAAGACGAAATCGCCGGTGGCCGGGTTCGTTTGCCCTCCGCCGAGCGACGTGACGTACACGCCGCTCCCGGTCGAAGACAGCACGTCGGCGGCATCCGACATGCCGTTCAAGATGTTCGTATTCGTCATGCGAGGGATCGGCGGCGACGCGTACGACTGTCGGCGGCCGTTGCCGGTCGGAGGCAGCCCATCCTTGTCCGCATGCATCCGGTCGTAGAGGAGTCCTTGGAGCACCCCCTGTTCGAACAGCGACGTTCGCTGCGACGGCGTCGCCTCGTCGTCGAACGCGTACGAGCCCCAGCCATTCGGGATCGACGCGTCGTCGACCCCGTCGATCAGCTCGGATGCGCAGCGCTCGCCGATCAGGCCGCGATAGATGCTGGCCTCCTTGTCGATCGCGTCCGATTCGAGCGGGTGGCCGACCGCCTCGTGGAACAGCACGCCGCCCATGCCGGGAGCGAGCACCACGGTCATCTCACCCGCCGGCGCGGGGATGGAGTCGAGCATCGTGACGGCGCGCCGGGCGGCGACCTCGGCCGTCGAGCGCGGCGGATGTCGCTCCACGAATTCGACGCCACTGCATGACGCCGGCCCGTGGAACCCGGTCTGGATGTTCCCGTCGCGCGCGGCGACCACCTGGGCGACCAGGCGGATGCGCGGGCGCGTCTCCTCGACCCATCGTCCATCCGACGTGGCGATCAGCACGCGTTGTAGCGAGTCCACGTACATGCCCACGACCTGCACCACCTCGGGGCTGAACGAGCGAGCCTCGTCGTCGAGCTCGCGCAGCCAGGCCACCTTGTCGGCGGCGGGCACGGTCCCGGCGGGTCGCTCGACCGGATTCACGACGCGTGCATCCGCGACCCGGAGGTCGACGATGTCGCCCGGCTCACCGTCGCGCAGCGCCGCCCTCGCGGCCTCCGCCGCGGCCAACAACGCATCAGGATCCAACCGGTTCGAGTATGCGTAGCCGTACGACGTCCCGAGGCAGACGCGGACGCCGGCGCCGCGATCGAGCCCGGTCGCTAGCTCCTCCACCTTGCCGTCGTCCAACCGGATCGAGGTTGAGGTCTTCTCTTCGACGAATACTTCGGCGAACGAACCGCCTCGCCGGCGGGCCGCCCGAAGCACCTCGTCGACGAGCTCTCGGTCAAGCATGGACCGTCAGGCTACAACGGGTCTTCCGATCCGAGGGGGCTTCGCGATCCGGGGCGCGCGGCTGCCGACGATCGGCGTGGGGTACAGTCAGCCGACCGTCAGCCGCGAAAGGAGCGCAGTGCGTCGGAAGCTCATGATCGCGTGCGCGGCAGCGTTCGTCGTGTTGGTGTCGTGCGGCGGCGGCCAAGCGCTCCAGTCGCTCGGGCCTCCCCCCGAAGCTTCGCCGACGGGCACCGCCTCACCGGGCGACACCGTGTCGCCGGCGGGCACGACCAGCGACTCACCTACCGCCGCGACGGGAACCACGGGCACCACGATCAACGGCAGTGGTGGCCCCGTCCCGACGACGTCGCTAGGCATCACGGGATCCGTGACGACAGGAAATGCGACCATCTCGGTCGCCGGTGCGCTCCAGACGACGCAGCCCACCCTGCCGCTTGCTAGCCCCGCCATCTACGCGCCGCCACCCGGAGCGTTCGCGCTGAGCTGGTCGGCCCCCGCCGCAGGATTCGCCTTGGGAGGCACGTCGTTCGTCGGCACGCACCCGACGTCCGCGGGCCTTCGCCTGACGTTCTTCGTGCACTCCGCCTCGGGGACCGCGTCGTTCAGCTCCACCGACGGCGGGTGTCAGGTGACGGTGACGCAGGCGGAGGCGACGGCGTTCGCTGGGACGTTCTCGTGCCCCGGCATCTCGGACGCGAATGGCACGCTCGTCGTCGACGCGCAGGGTTCGTTCACCGCCACGGGGTAGCAGACGAACGGGACCGATCGGGGGCGCACACGCACCGACCTCGTGTGGCTCGCGGGGCTCGTGCTCGTTGTTCTCTCCGTCCTGCTCGCCCCGTTCCTCCGGCACGCCTACCGGTTCGGCGTCGGACCGGATGTCCCCGTCTACCTGTGGTGGGCGCGAGTGGGCGCGTCCCGAGGACTCTCGGTCGTCGGTGAACGGCCCGGGAGCCCCGCGCTGTTCGTGGTCCTGTCCGGCGCGCTGCATCTCAGCCTCGCGGCCGTCACGGCGGGGTTCGAGGTCGCGCTGGCCGGCGTCATCGGCGCCGTCACCGCCATGCTCGTCCGCGCGGCGGGAGTCCTGGCCGGCGAACGACGAGGCGCTCGCGCCGCATGGATCCTGGCCGGGCTGCTCGCCGGCCTCTTCTCGGTGCACCTGGCCGCCGGGTACCTCGCGAACCTCGCCTTCACCGCACCCTTCGTCGCGGCATCCGTGTGCCTCGCGGCGGGAACGCGTCGGGGCGCGCTGGCGGCCGCGATCCTGCTAGGCGGCGGCGGGCTCGCGCACCCGCAGTTCTTCATGATCGGCCTGCTCGTACTGGCGACGGTGGCGGTGTGGTCGCTCGTTCGACGAGAGCGCGGGGTGTCGAGCGACGCCGGACGCGTCGCGATCGCGGCGCTCGGCGGCGGTGCCATCATGGCCGGAGGTCTGCTCTCGATGGCGGTCGGGCCGGCGCGTCTCGCGGTCGACACGTCGAAGGACGGGTTCCTGCGGCGGGCGGGCCTCACGGAGACGGTCCGCCACGCCTACCTCGACCGGTTCCTCCACAGGTGGACGCGATACGTCCAATGGCTCTCCCTCCCGCTCGCGGCGTTCGGAACCATGCGGACCAGCGGCTTCGCCAGGAGACTGCTCACCGCGTGGACCGCGCTCGTCGTCATCGGCGCGCCGATCGGACTCCTCTCGGGGTGGTTCCCCGCCGACCGGCTGATGACGTTCGGGTTCTCGGTCCCGGCGCTCGCAGGGGTGGGTGTCGTCTCCGTCTGGCTCTGGCTCGAGCGTCGCGTCATCTTCGCGACGATCGTCGCCGCGTCGCTCGTCGGATCGATGGCGGCGGGCGCCCTCATCTCGTGGAGCCGACAGCAGCCGTTCATCTCGCCGCTCGAGATCGAGCGCGCCACGACGGCCGCGAGGATCGCCGAGATGCTCCAGCCGGGCATCCCGCTCGTGTTCATCGTTGACGACGCCGACGCGACCGCGTCGTTCCTGGCGACGCGCGCGGCGAACGTCATCCGCGCCGCGATGCCCCCCGATCGCGTCGCGGACGTCTACGTCTACGTCGGGACGCCCAACAACTTCTTGCTGGGGATACCGACGATCCGAGGGAGCGAAGAGTACGACGCCTTGTCGCGTCTGTATCTGCACGACATCCCGCAAGATCCGCACCGGCCGCCGGTCGGGTTCGTGCTGGTGCCGTTCGACCGAACGCCCGAGGCCACGGATCCGGACGTGTTCCGATGGAGTCGAGGGGTGTTCGCGACGATCCCCGGTCCTCTTCCCTTGGCCCGGGCCCGTGATCCTCTCGAGCCTTCGTCGCCGGCCGGGATCGCCTTCGCGGCGATCGCGATCCTCGCCCTCACCGGCGCCGTCGGGTTCGGATGGTCACGCTGGGCGGGACTGGACCAGCTCTCGGGGATCGCGGTCGCTCCCGCGTTCGGCGTGGCGACGCTCGCTATCGGGGGCGTCGCGTGCGAGCGGCTCGGCCTACCGCTCTCCGGCAGCCTGGGGCCGACGATCGTGACGCTCCTCACCGGCGGCGCCGGGTATCTCCTGCTCGTCGTACAGGGGCAACCCATCACGCCACCTCCGCCAGCCGTCGAGGAGTAGCCATCCGAGGAACGCGATCAGGACCGGCGTGATCACATAGTGCCCGATCAGCACGTTCGCGTCGTAGGCCGCCGGGAACCGCGCCGGCTCCGCCGTCCATTGGGACAAGCCGAGCGCCACGGACGTTCCGAGAAGAACCACCCGGGGCACGCGCGGTAACACCCATGCCAGAGGCAGCGCCCATGTCACGTACCACGGAAGGAGGACGGGTCCGAGCAGCATCAGGAGCAGCAGGGACCATCCCCACGCCGCGCCCAACCTGATGCCCGCGTCCTCTGGCGTCACGTCTGGCGTTCCTCCTCGCGGGTCGGTGGGGGTCTCATCCGTGCTCCGCGCCCCTCGCCACACCGTGCGCGCGAGCAACGCGACGCCGGCGAGGAGCACGATCGCGAACGCGATCCGCGCCGCGACGCCGAGCGTGTCGCCCGAGAGTGCGTCGAGCAGTCGCCGGAAGAATCGTGAGGGCGCGAGCCACCCCTCGTGGGCCGCCAGCTCCAGCATGCCGAGCGTCGGATCGTGCAGGTTCATATACGGGGCAACGAACACCCCGCCGACTACCGCGGCCAACCCGACATGCGTCGCAAGCGTTCGGGCGCGCCGTCCCGCCGGCGCGCCCGCGACGCACCACACCAGAATCAGCAACAACGGGAGCGCGGCGGTCGCCTTGACGAGTGTGCCGAGCGTAAGTGCGGTCACCGCAAGCAGGTCGCGGCGCGCCAGCACCAGCACGAGCGCCGCGGCGACCGCGAGCGCCACCAGAAGGTCGTTGTGCCCGCTGGCGACCGACTGGAACAGCACGACCGGGTTCAGTCCGAACGCTGCGACCGCGAACGCCGCGCGCGACGGCCGTACGCGGCGCACGGTGGTCGCGATCAGGGCGATCGTTCCCAGGCTCGCGAGCGCCGCCGTCCATCGGAACACTTCGACCTGGGTCCGCAGATCGTGCGCCACCCGGACGACGATCGAGGCGTAGCCGGTGAACAGCGGCCCGTAGACGGCCGGCGTGGAGAACCACTTCGGCCCCACCAGCGCGGCGACCGCGTCGTGCGGGAAAGCCGCCGGCGTCTGCACGTACGGATTCGCGTGGTGCAGTCCGGCGATGTTCCCGTATGCGATGTAGGAGTAAACGTCGCGCGACACGAGGAGCGGGAGCAAGAGGACGACCGCGTGCGCGCCGATCGCGAGGATGACGACCGTTCGCAGCGACACCGCTCCGCGCCATGCTTCCACGAGCACGAACAAGAACGCCACCACCGACGTGATGACCGACAGCACGGAGGCTGCGACCAAGGATGAGCCGTGGAGGTCGTCGATCGTGAGGGCGCCCGCGAGCCAGCGGAACGGCCCGTCGGGGCCCATACCCGGTGGGAGCACGGGGTGCAGCGGCGACCCGGGGACGGACGCCACGAGCGACATAGCCACCACCCCGATCCCGAAGCAGGCGATCGCGAGCTTCGACGATCGTGAGGAGCGCTCCACGGAGCCCGAACCTATCACCGCGACATCTCGAGACCGACCTGGGCGAGGTTGACCCGGAGACCCACCCCGATCGCTTGACGTCGGGTATAGGCTCCGCGAAAAAGAGGCATTTGGACTGGACATTCAACCTTTGACCGAGCCCTCGATCGACTTCGAAGCGGTGGACCGGGCCATCGAGGCCGGCGCCGAGCAAGCGTTCGCGTTCTTGGAGCGACTGGTCACGGAGCCGAGCGTCGTCGGGGCCGAAGCAGGCGCTCAAGCGGTCATGGCCGAGGAGCTCGATCGGTTGGGCTTCGCGGTCCAGGACCTTCCCATCCCCGAGGACATCGCTCGGCACGAGGCAGCCGGCATCCCGTCCCAGTCGTACGAAGGGCGCCACGACGTGGTGGGGCGGCTGGGTCCCGAAGGCGGCCGCTCCCTGTTGTTGGGCGGACATATCGACGTCGTGCCGCCGTCGGAAGCCGAGCTCTGGACGAGCGGACCGTTCATCCCGACGCGTCGGGACGGCTGGTTGTTCGGACGCGGAGCCGGCGACATGAAGGGCGGGCTCGCCATGATCTCGCTCACGATCGACGCGCTGCGCCACGCCGCACCCGATGCGATCGCCGGACCGCTGCACTTCCTGAGCGCGATCGAAGAGGAGTGCACCGGCAACGGCGCGCTCGCCGCGTGTCTTGCCGGGCAACGGGCCGACGCGGTCGTCCTCACCGAGCCGACCGGGCTCGATCTCCTGCTGGCCGGAGTGGGGATCCTGTGGCTCGAGATCACGATCGCCGGGAAGGCGGCGCACGCGCAATCGGCCAACCTGGCGGTCAACCCGATCGACGCCGCGATCCCTCTGATCGGAGCGCTCCGAGCGATGGAGCGAGAGATGAATGCGGACGTCGGTGACCCCGCCTTCGACGGGGCAGACCACCCGTACAACGTGAACATCGGCGCGATGCGCGCAGGCGACTGGGCGTCGAGCGTTCCCGCACTCGCCCGCCTGGACGTGCGGATCGGGCACCCGACCGAGTGGACCTCGAACGACGCGCTGGATCGCGTGTCGGCGGTCATCGACCATGCCGCCCGTGAGGATCCGTGGCTCCGCGAGCATCCGCCGCAGGTCCGTCCCTCCGGCTTCCGCGCTCAGGGCCACGCGCTCGATCCGCAGCACCCGCTCGCTCGGTCGCTCGCCGACGCCCACGAGGCGACGCACGGAACGCGACCGGAGTCATACGGCCTCGGAAGCACCACCGACGCCCGTTACTACCTCAATCAGTTCGACACGCCGGCGATCTGCTACGGGCCGACCGCTCGCAACATCCACGGCGTGGACGAAGCGGTCGAGCTCCGCAGCATCGTCGGGGGGGCTCGCACCCTCGCGCGGTTCATCGCGAGCTGGTACGCGAACGCGGACGCCCTGCCGTGACGATCGCCTCCGACCCCGAGCGCCGCTGGCTCGACCCCGCCTCGCCGGATGCGCCCAGCCCCTCGACGATCCTGGAGCCGGTGCGCATGCGGAGCGCCGGCGAGCACATCGCCGATCGGGTCGTGACCGCGATCGCGCTCGGGGAGTTCGTGCCGGGACAGCGTCTGCCGACGGAACGGGATCTGGCCTCGATGCTCACCGTGAGCCGGACCACGGTGCGGGAGGCGATCCAACGGCTCGCGGCCCTCGGCTACGTGGAAGTTCGTCGCGGGCGCAACGGCGGCGCATACGTCCAGAAGGGGTGGGGGCCGGACGCGACCGACATGATCCGGCGAACCCTCCTTCCCGGTTGGGACCGGTTCGAGCGGCTGTTCGATTTCCGACAGTTGATCGAACCGTTGATCGCTCGGACCGCCGCGGAGCGTCGAACGCCGGAGGACGTCGAGCGCATCGGCACCACGATGGGGGCCTATCGCGATGCCGGGACCGATCGGGAGGCTTCGCGCTCGGCCGACGGCGCACTGCACGTGGCGATCGCTCAGGCGACGCAGAACCCGTACCTGGCGAACCTGAGCGGCCTGATCCGGACCGAGATCAGCCTGGGGTTCGGCGCCGAGCCCTACAGCACCCAGATCCGCGCACGAGCGATCGAGCACCATGCGGAGCTCGCCGAGGCGGTGACCGCCGGGAACGGCGACGCAGCGGCCGCGACGGCGCGAGCCCATTTCGCTCTCACCGAGACCGTGCTCCGCGAACTCATGCAGAAGATCAACGACGCGTCTCCTGGTGCATCCGGCGAGGGGTTCCCGTGAGCGCCCGAGCGCGGTTCGTCGGCCGTCGGCTCCTGCTCGCGATCCCCGTGCTGCTAGCGATGAGCGCGTTCGTGTTCCTGATGATCCATCTGGTACCGGGCGATCCCGTCCGCACGATGCTCGGGTTCCGTGCCACGCCCCAGAACGTCGCCACGGTGCGGCGGCAGCTCGGGCTGGACCACTCGCTGTTCACGCAGTACACGCACTGGATGGGCGGCATCGCCCACGGCGACCTCGGGGAGGACTTCATCAGTCACACGCCGGTGTCGACGCTCCTCGCTCAACGGCTGCCGGTGACGGTGGAATTGACCCTGCTGTCGATGACGCTCGCGATCGCGATCGGCGTGCCGCTCGGGGTGCGCGCCGCAGCTCGGCCCGGGTGGGTGCGCAAGCTCACGGAGGGATTCGTGGTGGCGGGGAT
>JBOGVK010000185.1:0-4813 GCA_050692375.1 Actinomycetota bacterium | reverse complement strand
CGCCGAAGGGGGTGCTGCTCTACGGCCCTCCCGGCTGCGGCAAGACCATGATCGCCAAGGCGGTGGCCAACAACCTGGCCGCGCGCATCTCGGAGAAGCGCGGCGAGAAGGTGAAGGGGTTCTTCCTGAACATCAAGGGCCCCGAGCTGCTCAACAAGTACGTCGGCGAGACCGAGCGGCACATCCGCCTGGTGTTCCAGCGCGCCCGGGAGAAGGCCTCCGAGGGCATGCCGGTGATCGTGTTCTTCGACGAGATGGACTCGATCTTCCGCACCCGGGGTTCCGGGGTGTCGTCCGACGTCGAGAACACGATCGTGCCGCAGCTGCTGTCGGAGATCGACGGCGTCGAGGGCCTGGAGAACGTGATCGTGATCGGCGCGTCGAACCGGGAAGACATGATCGACCCGGCGATCCTCCGGCCGGGCCGGCTGGATGTCAAGATCAAGATCGAGCGGCCCGACGCCGAGGCGGCCAAGGACATCTTCTCCAAGTACGTCACCACCGAGCTTCCGCTGCACCCCGATGACCTGAAGGAGCACGACGCCTCGGAGCAGTCCACGGTGGACGCGATGATCCAGCGGACCGTGGAGCGGATGTACTCCGAGTCCGAGGAGAACCGCTTCCTCGAGGTCACCTACGCCAACGGTGACAAGGAAACGCTGTACTTCAAGGACTTCAACTCCGGTGCGATGGTCGAGAACATCGTCCGCCGGGCGAAGAAGGAGGCCATCAAGCGCTTCCTCTCGACCGGGGAGAAGGGCATCAAGAGCGACGACCTCCTGGTCGCGATCCGCGACGAGTTCAAGGAGAACGAGGACCTTCCGAACACGACGAACCCCGACGACTGGGCCCGGATCTCGGGCAAGAAGGGTGAACGGATCGTGTACGTCCGCACGCTGCTCGGCGACGACGGCGACGGGCGACAGGTCGAGCGGGTGAACGCGGGTCAGTACCTGTAAGGTTGGCCGGTGGCCATCCCCAAGGTCTTCGGCACCGAGACGGAGTACGGGATCTCGGCCGCGGGCGCTCCGGAATTCAACCCGGTCCTGTCCTCCTCGATCCTGATCTCCACGTACGCGGGGTCGCTCCGGCGGATCCGCTGGGACTACGAGCAGGAATCGCCGCTTCGCGATGCCCGCGGGTTCGAACCGGTCCCCGGTCGCGAGGGGAGCGACGAGGACCTCGGCCTGGCGAACGTGATCCTGCCCAACGGCGCCCGCTACTACGTGGATCACGCTCATCCCGAGTACTCAACGCCGGAGTGCATCACGCCGCGCGAGCTGGTGATCCATGACAAGGCGGGGGAGCGCGTCATGGAGCGCTCGTTGGACGAGGTGGTCCGCGAGCTGCCGAACGGGCCACGCCTTTCCGTTTACAAGAACAACAGCGACGGCAAGGGGAACTCGTACGGCACGCACGAGAACTACCTGGTGGATCGCGCCACGCCGTTCGGGGACATCGTTCGTGATCTGACGCCGTTCTTCGTCTCCCGCCAGGTCTTCACGGGCGCCGGCAAAGTGGGGTCGGAGGCGGCCTGGGACGATCCGAGCCGTCAGACGTATCAGCTGACCCAGCGGGCTGACTTCTTCGAGACGGAGGTCGGTCTGGAGACCACGCTGAAGCGGCCGATCATCAACACGCGCGACGAGCCGCACGCCGATCCCGAGAAGTACCGACGGCTCCACGTGATCATCGGCGACGCGAACCTCTGCGAGGTATCGACGTTCCTCAAGCTCGGGACGACCGCGATCGTGCTGAAGATGATCGAGGACCAGTTCCTCCCGGACCTGACGCTGCAGAGCCCGGTGAACGCGCTGCATGAGGTGTCGCGTGACATCACCTGCACCGTGGCGATCGCGCTCGCCGATGGGCGCCGGCTCTCGGCCGTACAGCTCCAGTGGGAGTACTTCGAGCACGCGAAGAAGTACGTGGACCGCGAGGACGATACGCCGGAGAACCAGGAGGTGCTGACGCGGTGGGAGGCGGTCCTCTCGGCGCTCGAGACGGAGCCGCTCTCGCTCCACCGCGAGCTCGACTGGGTGGCCAAGTACCGGCTCCTCACGGCCTACCGCGAGCGGGACGGCCTCGCCTGGAGCGATCCGAAGCTTCGCGCGATCGACCTGCAGTACCACGACGTTCGGCGCGACCGAGGCCTGTATCACCGGCTGGTTGCGGGAGGGAAGGTCGAGCAGCTCGTCACCGATCAGGAGATCGAGGAGGCCGTGATGGAGCCGCCCGTGGACACGCGGGCATACTTCCGCGGTCGCTGCATCTCGAAGTTCCCCGACGCCATCGCGGCGGCGTCCTGGGACTCGCTCATCGTGGACATCGGAACAGATGCCCTGCAACGGATCCCGATGCGGGAGCCACTCAGGGGCACCAAGGCGCACGTGGAGGATCTCCTGGACGCGTCGCAGGACGCGGCGTCGCTCGTCGCCCGACTTCAGTCCTAGGTCGTTCAGGCCGAAGCTGTCGGTAGGATAGGCGGGTCGCGACGAGGAGATCGCACGATGAGCGAACAAGAGCAGAAGCGGGTCCAGAAGAAGGGCGGCGGCGCGGGTGACGCTGACGCCGATGCCGGCCAGGTCGAAGCGTCCGGCAAGGCCGCCGAGCTGAAGGACGAGATGGACGACATCCTCGATGAGATCGACTCCGTGCTGGAGGAGAACGCCGAGGAGTTCGTGAAGAGCTACGTCCAGAAGGGCGGCGAGTGACCGACCGGACGCACCCGCCCGTCTCGGGTGCGGCGTTCGGCGCGAACCCGAGCTTCGTGGATCTGCTTCGGCAGGCCCAGCCCCAGAGCGTCCCAGCGTCGTTCACCCAGCCGGTCAACGCCGCCGACGTCCCCATCCCGCATGGCACCACGGTGCTGGGGTTGAAGTACGCGGACGGAGTGATCATGGCCGGCGACCGCCGGGCCACCGCCGGGTACACCGTCGCCGATCCGAAGATGCGCAAGGTGTTCGAGGCCGACGACTACTCCGCGATCGCCATCGCTGGCGCCGCGGGTCAGGCGATCGAGATGGTGAAGCTCTTCCAGCTGGAGCTGGAGCACTACGAGAAGATCACCGGTGATCGACTCTCGCTCGAGGGCAAGGCGAACCGGCTGGCGCAGATGATCCGGTCGAACTTCCCGCTCGCGATGCAGGGCCTGGTCGTTGTCCCGCTCTTCGGCGGGTTCGACGTGGGCCGCGGCGAAGGGCGGATCTTCTTCTATGACGCGACGGGCGGCCGGTGGGAGGAAGACGACTACCAGACGACCGGCTCGGGCGGGCAACCCGCGAAGAACTCCTTGAAGAAGCGGTGGCGGCCGGGACTCGCGCGGGACGAGGCCCTGCGGGTCGCGGTCGAGGCGCTGGTCGACGCCGCGGAGGACGACGTGGCGACGGGAGGCCCTGACGTAGCTCGCGGCATCTTCCCGATCGCGGTCGACGTGACGGCCGTCGGTGCGTCCGATGTTCCCGAAGAGCAGGTGGCGGCGGCGGTGGCCGCCGTGCTGGAGGGGCGCTCGTAGATGTCGTTCATGCCGTACGTCTCGCCCGACCAGATGATGAAGGACCGGTCCGAGTACGCGCACAAGGGGATCGCACGCGGTCGCTCCGTGATCGGGATCGAGTGCGCCGACGGCTTGTTGTTCATCGCGGAGAATCCGAGCGCGACCCTGCACAAGATCAGCGAGATCTACGACCGGATCGCGTTCGCGGGTGTCGGGAAGTACAGCGAGTTCGAGGACCTGCGGATCGCGGGCATCCGCCTGGCGGATCTCCGTGGCTACTCGTACGGGCGCGAGGACGTCAAGGCGCGCGACCTGGCGAACGCGTATTCGCAGTCGTTGTCCACGATCTTCACGCAACAGATGAAGCCGTACGAGGTCGAGATCTTGGTCGGGGAGGTCGATGGGGGTGCGAGTGGCACGGCGCTCTACCACGTGCTCTTCGACGGCAGCGTCACCGACGAACACGGGTTCATCGCGATCGGCGGCCATGCCGAAGAGCTGACGGAGACGCTCAAGCAGGCATACGCCGAAGGTTGGGACCTCCCCACGGCGGTGCGCCAGGCGGTGAAGGCCCTCGGATCCCCCGACCAACGGGAGATCCCCGCGGCCGACGTCGAGGCCGGCGTGCTCGACCGTGGCCGGCCGCAACGACGCAAGTTCCGCCGGCTGGACGACAGCGAGATCAGCCAGATCCTGGCCGGCTGAGACGGCGTTCCACCCTTCTCTGCGATCTCCGCCTAGGCTGTTGCCATGGAGCGGCGGATCTTCGGGCTCGAGAACGAGTACGGCGTCACGTGCACGTTCAGGGGTCAGCGGCGCTTGTCCCCCGACGAGGTGGCTCGCTACCTGTTCCGTCGCGTCGTGCATTGGGGCCGTTCGTCCAACGTGTTCCTGGAGAACGGCGCCCGGCTGTACCTCGATGTCGGCTCACATCCGGAGTACGCCACCCCTGAATGCGATGACATCCGCGAGCTGGTGGCCCACGACAAGGCGGGGGAGCGGATCCTAGAAGGGCTCCTGGGCGCGGCGGAGATGCGTCTGCACGAAGAGGGCATCAGCGGGCAGGTCTACCTGTTCAAGAACAACACCGATTCGGCCGGGAACTCCTACGGTTGCCACGAGAACTACCTGGTCGCTCGCCACGGGGAGTTCGCGCGCATGGCCGACGTGTTGATCCCGTTCTTCGTGACGCGGCAGATCTACTGCGGGGCCGGCAAGGTGCTGCACGGACCGCGTGGAGCCCAGTACTGCATCTCGCAACGCGCCGAGCACATCTGGGAGGGCGTGTCGAGCGCCACCACGCGCTCACGGCCGATC
>JBOGVK010000184.1:0-5758 GCA_050692375.1 Actinomycetota bacterium | reverse complement strand
GGTCGTAACCCCGTCCATGAGCGACCCGGGAGAGAAAGCGACCGACGCACTAGGGCATAGGGCGGCACGGGCTATCGAGAACGCGTCCTTCGGCGGTTCCCGTGCGCGCCCTTCTCCGACAGCCTTGTGCTGTCAAGGCCTCCGCTATCATCAGCGAGGACCCGGCGCGACCATCGGATCCCCCAACCATCGGAGCCGCCCGTGGAGATCGAGCACGACCAACAGGTTCTCGTCGGAGACCCCACGGTCATCTTCCTGCACATCGGCAAGACCGCGGGGACCACGTTGCGTCAGGTGCTGCGCCGTAACTTCCGCGCCTCGCAGGTGATGCTCGTGCGCGTGCACGGTCGTCCGCGTGAAGAGACCCTCGACCGATTCGCGGCGCTGCCGGAAGCGATGCGCGCGCGTCCACGTCTCCTCGTGGGTCACACGGTCTACGGCCTGCACGGGTTCGTCCCGCGCCCCTCCGTCTACATCTCGATGGTTCGCAAGCCGTTCAGCCTGGTGCTGTCGCAGTATCGGTTCGTGTTGCGGACCCCGGGCCACCGGCACCACGAGATCCTCACGTCGAAGCGGATGAGCATCGGTGATTACGTCAAGAGCGGGATCTCGATGGAGATGGACAACAGCCAGACGCGCGCGATCGCCGGCGACCGGTCGACGCCGTTCGGTGGATGCTCGAACGAGATGCTCGAGACCGCGAAGCGCCACATCGACCGGTCGTTCGCGGTCGTGGGTCTCACGGAGAGGTTCGACGAGTCGCTGATCCTCCTTCGGAAGACGTTCGGCTGGTCCAAGCTGCACTACGTGTCGGCGAACGTCGCACCGAGGGAACCCCTGGAGATCTCCGACGAGGTCCGTGACCTGATCGAAGAGCACAACCGGCTCGACAACGAGTTGTATCGCTACGTGGATGAGCGCTTCGACGAAGCGTCGGCTCGGTACCCGACGTTCGAGGAGGAGCTGATCCGCTTCCAGCGGGCCAACGCGCGGTACCGGCCGCTCGGGAACCTCATGCACACCGTCCCGCGGAGCCTTTCGACGAAGCTCGGGTTGCGGCGCGTGTTGTCGAGGACCAGTGCCCCGAGCATCTGAGCCCGCACCGCGAGGCGACCAGACCACCAGATCCCCGGCGGTCGCGCTTCGCAAACGCCTGCTCCGTGGTTCCGGATCCGTCCTGGCCGCGATGGCCGCCGCTGCCATCCTCGGGCTGGTCGTGAACGGACTGCTCGCGAGGCTCATGACCCACAACGAGTTCGGGGCGTATTTCCTTGTGTTCAGCATGGCGTTGTTCGGATCGCAGCTCGCCGTCGTGGGGATGGATCGAGCCGTCGTCCGGATGGTGTCCGCCGGGATCGGGACGGACGAGCCGGGTCTGGCGCGAGCCGCGGTCCGGCACGCGTTCGTTTTCGGCGCGATCGGCTCGCTCGTCGTCGCTGCAGTCATGGTCATCGGTCTGGGGGGGTTCCTCGCCCGCCACGTCTACCACTCGCAGCTCGTGTCGGGGGCTGTCGTGTTCGCGGCAGGGTGGTTGATCGCGATGGCGATGCAGACGCTCCTGGCCGAGACGTTCCGCGGTTTCCAGCGGTTCTGGCTGGCCTCGCTGTTCAGCGGTCTCTCCGTCGACATCCTGTCGGTCCTGGTGTTCGGCTTCCTGTATCTCGGCCACGCGCATCCGACGCTTGAACAGATCGTCCTGCTCTCGATCGCCATGATCTCCGTGTCGTTGTTGCTCGGAGGGTTCCTCCTGGGGCGGCGCGTCCATGCGCTGGGCAGGGAGGGTCATCTGACGGGCCGCGCGATGCTGTCGATCGGGTGGCCGCTGCTCGTGACGAACATCTTGACCTTCATGGTCGGTACCGGCGTGGACATCTGGATCCTCGGGGCATACGTGCCGCGCTCGGAGTTGGCGCTATACGGTTCGGCCTCCCGCTTGGTCTTCTTCGTGGGAGCGCCGTTCATCGTCGTGTCCCAAGTCGTTCCGCCGATCATCGCCGAGCTTCACGCCCAAGGCAGGAAGCACGACCTGGAGCACTCGCTCCGCGAGGTAGCGACGCTGGCCGGCATGCCCGCATCGGTGGTGCTCCTCGCGTTCGCGCTCTTCGGCGCGCCGATCATGGGGTTCGTGTACGGAGGGTTCTACCGCCAGGGCGCCACGGTACTGGCGATCTTGAGCACGGCTCGCCTCTACGCCGCCATCACGGGGAACTCGGGATCGCTTCTGATGATGACCGGCCACCAGAAGACGATGATGAGGATCACCGCGATCTCGGCTGTGTACGCGGTCACGATGGAACTCTTGCTCGCCCCACGATTCGGCGCGGTCGGCGTCGCGTGGGCGACAGCCAGTGCGCAGGTGATGCAGAACTCGCTGCAACTCGCGTTAGGGAAACGTCGTCTCGGCATCTGGACGCACGCGGAGCTTTCGTTCCGCCCGCTCAGAGAGCTGATCGGGAGGTAGCGGATGGAGAGTGCACGGGCACCGTTCCTGCGGTGGGCGGCCGGCACGCGAAGCCGGCACGAGGTCGTGGGCGGAGCGCTGCGACGCCTCGCGCCGATGCTTCCATCGAGACCCGCACCCCGCGAGCCCGTCTTCATCCTGGGCTCCCCGCGATCGGGCACGACGATGCTGTTCAACCTTCTGGACCGATCGCCGAGGCTGATCTCACTCGGGAAGGGCAGCCACTTCCTGTGGGACATGTTCCACACGATCGAGGGGTCGGGATGGAGCTCTCATGCGGTCGGCGCGAACGACATCACCGATCGCGAGCGCAAGGTCCTGTATTGGCTGATCCGACGCCTGTGTGCCGACGATCGCTACCTCGACAAGTTCCCGCGAAACTGTCTGCGCGCCGAATACCTGCACGCGCTCTTCCCGGACGCGTCCTTCGTCTACATCTGGCGCGACGGACGAGCCGTGGCGTCCTCGCTGATGACCGGCTGGCGAACCGAGGGGAAGTTCGGCCAGGGAACCGTGTTCCCCGATCCGCTCTCGATCGAGGGATATGAGGGCCGCGAGTGGCGCTTCCTGGTTCCGCCGGGGTGGGAGGGGTACACGTCGGAGCGTTCGCTCGCCGAGGTGTGCGCGTTCCAGTGGATCGGGGCCAACGAGGCGGTGCTTGCGGCCAAGGAGCGGATCGGGACCGACCGCTGGGTCGACGTCCGGTACGAGGATCTGCTCGAGTCGCCGGTCGAGGTGACGAGGAGCATCTTCGAAGGGATCGGATGCGAGGTCGACGACGAGGTGACCCGCTGGGCGGCCGAGCTCGACACGCATGTCTCCAGGACCGCCGTGTCGACCCCGAGCAGGGACAAATGGCGCAAGGAGCACCCGGAGGAGATCGACAGCATCCTGCCGATGATCGAGCCCATGATGCGCAGGCTGGGCTACGAGATCGACGCGCGTTGACCCCTTGGCACTCTCGTGGGTATCCTGTTAGCACTCAACCGCCCAGAGTGCTAACGCAAGGAGGAGAAGCATGGCGAAGGACTTCAGCCTCAAGCCCCTCGACGACCGGATCGTGGTGAAGGCGAGCGAAGGGGAGGAGATGACCTCTTCAGGTCTCGTGATCCCCGACACCGCCAAGGAGAAGCCCCAGGAGGGCACCGTCATGGCGATCGGCCCCGGCAAGTTCGAGGACGGCGTCCGCGTCCCGCTCGACGTCTCGGTCGGCGACAAGGTCATCTACTCGAAGTACGGCGGCACGGAGGTCAAGGTCCAGGGCGAGGAGTACCTGATCCTTTCGGCCCGCGACGTCCTCGCGATCATCGGCAAGTAACCATCCAAGCTTCGGAGCGGGGGCTCGCGCGCGTCACGCGTGACGAGCCCCGTTCCATCTCGTGAGACGAAGGAGGCAACGTGGCATCGAAGCTGCTGAGGTTCGGCGAGGAGGCGCGGCGCTCGCTCGAGGCCGGCGTCGACAAGCTCGCCGACGCGGTCGCCATCACGCTCGGCCCCAAGGGCCAGAACGTGGTGCTCGACAAGAAGTGGGGCGCGCCCACCATCACGAACGATGGTGTGACGATCGCCAAGGAGGTCGAGCTCGAGGACCCGTGGGAGAACATGGGCGCGCAGCTCTGCAAGGAAGTCGCGACCAAGACCAACGACGTCGCCGGTGACGGCACGACGACCGCGACCGTGCTGGCCCAGGCCCTCATCCGCGAAGGTCTGCGCAACGTGGCCGCCGGCTCGAGCCCGACCGCTCTCAAGCGGGGCATCGAGCGGGCGGTCGCAGCCGCCGTGGGCTCGATCGCCGAGCAGTCGAAAGAGGTCGAGGGCAAGACCGAGATCGCCCAGGTGGCGTCGATCTCCGCCGCCGACCCGTCGATCGGCGAGGTGCTGGCCGAAGCGATCGACAAGGTCGGCAAGGACGGCACCGTCACCGTCGAGGAGTCCAACACCTTCGGCATGGAGCTGGAGCTCACCGAGGGCATGCAGTTCGACAAGGGGTTTCTCTCGCCCTACTTCGTGACCGACCCCGAGCGCCAGGAGGCCGTGCTCGACCAGCCGCTCATCCTGTTCTTGAACGCCAAGGTCAGCGCGGTCCACGACCTCGTGCCGGTGTTGGAGAAGGTCATGCAAGCCGGCAAGCCGCTCCTCGTCGTGTCCGAGGACGTGGAGGGCGAGGCGCTCGCCACCCTCGTGGTCAACAAGATCCGGGGCACCTTCACCTCGGTGGCCGTGAAGGCCCCCGGCTTCGGTGAGCGCCGCAAGGCGATGCTCCAGGACCTGGCCATCTTGACCGGGGGTCAGGTCATCTCCGAGGAGATCGGGCTCAAGCTCGAGAACACCACGATCGACCTGCTCGGCAGCGCCCGCAAGGTGATCATCACCAAGGACGACACCACCGTCGTCGAGGGCGCCGGTTCGACCGACGACGTGAAGGGCCGGATCGCCCAGATCAAGCGGGAGATCGAGGACACCGATTCGGACTGGGACAAGGAGAAGCTCCAGGAGCGTCTGGCCAAGCTGGCCGGCGGCGTGGCCGTCGTCCGGGTCGGTGCCGCCACCGAGGTCGAGCTCAAAGAGAAGAAGCACCGCATCGAGGACGCCCTGTCGGCCACCCGGGCCGCCATCGAGGAGGGCATCGTGGCCGGCGGCGGGACGGCGCTGGTCCGCAGCCGGGCGGCCGTCGACAAGGTGGCCAAGACCCTCGAGGGCGACGAGGCCACCGGGGCCCGGATCGTGGCCAAGGCGCTGTCCGAGCCGCTGCGGTGGATCGCCATCAACGCCGGCCTCGAGGGAGCCGTCACCGTCAAGCAGGTCGAATCCGACACCGGCACGACCGGGCTGAACGCCGCCACCGGCGCCTTCGAGGACCTGGTCAAGGTGGGCGTCATCGACCCGGCCAAGGTCACCCGGTCGGCTCTGCAGAACGCCGCCTCGGTGGCCGGGCTCCTGCTCACCACCGAAGCGCTGGTGGCCGACAAGCCCGAGAAGGCCGACCCGGCGGCCGCCGCCGCCGCCGCCGCCATGGGCGGGGGCATGGGCGGGATGGGTGGCATGGGCGGGATGATGTAAGAGAGTCCGGCACCCTTTGGGTGTGCGACGGCGGCCGGGCCTTCGGGTCCGGCCACTGTCGCGCCGGGCCGCGGTCGTCGCCGGGCCGCGGTCGTCGCCGGGCATAGGTTGCAGGAATGGCGGGGGGGACCGACGGCACGGAGGCGCCCGCCGTCGGCGGGGAGGCGCCGGTGCCGCGGGAGGGCGGGCGCCAGGTCATCCCCCGGCCGGCGACGGCCCGGGCCGGGGCGCCGGCCC
>JBOGVK010000183.1:0-16273 GCA_050692375.1 Actinomycetota bacterium | reverse complement strand
TCACCTCGGGCGTGACGTTCAAGATCACCCCCGACGGATCGTGCACCGTGAACGTCTGCGGATCCTCCGTCACCGGTCTTCACACGGTGAAGGCCACCCGTGGCGCGCTCTCGACCTCGGTCTCGCTGCTGGTAGGAGGCCCGACGCCGGTGATCGCGTCATTCGCGCCAACGAGCGGGAACGTCGGCACCCTCGTGGTGATCACGGGGACCGCGTTCACCGGCGCGACCGACGTGCGGGTGAACGCGACGTCGGTTCCCTTCACCGTGGATTCGGACACCCAGATCACCGCGACGATCGTGAGCGGCACGGTGACGGGGAAGATCTCGGTCGTCGCTCCCGGCGGGACGGTCGTGAGCTCGGCGACGTTCAAGGTGACACCGCAGATCACCGGCTTCAGCCCGGCGAGTGGGCCGTCGGGCACCACGGTGGTGATCACCGGGAGTGGCTTCACGGGCGCGACCTCGGTGACCTTCAACAGCATCGCGGCCTCGTTCACCTTCAACTCGGACGGGCAGATCACCGCCGTGGCGCCCTGCTGCGGCGCGAGCGGCAAGATCCGCGTGATCACCGCAGGGGGGACCGCCGTGAGCGCGACCGCCTTCAAGGTGCCGCCGCAACTCGCCGGTTTCTCTCCTTCGACCGGTCCGGTCACCACTGCGGTCGTGATCACAGGCTCGGCGTTCACGGGCGCGACCTCCGTGACCTTCGGCGGTATCGCCGCCACGTTCACGGTGGACTCGGACAACCAGATCACCGCGATCGTTCCTGCGGGCGCGGTCACCGGCAAGATCAAGGTCACAACCGGCGGAGGCTCGGTCACCAGCGCGACGTCGTTCACCGTGACCTGAACCTGAGGTCAGTCCGTCAGGGCGCGGTAGCCGCCGTCGTTCAACCAGCTCGCGATCGCCTGCGCTTCGTCGCTCGAGCCGGTCCGCGGCCCGACGCGACTCCCGTTCATCGTCACGTGGGACCGATCCGTTCCGAACACCGGTACACCCCGATCGATCCCACGGAAGAGCGTCACGGAGACTCCGCTTCCGAGAAGGCCAACCGTGGCGACCTCGAGGAACCGTCTCCTTCCGATCCGCGGCGTCACAAGGCGTTCGTGCCCTCGACCGCGTCGTACCCGCCGTCCGAGAGCCATATCGCGATCACCTCTGGCGAGCGCGTCCGCGGGCCGATCCGGCGGCCATCTTCGGTCACGTGGTTCCGATCGGAGGCGAACGCCGGCATCCCGCTGGCGAAGGCGAAGGCGGGGTCGCTCGCGGCGTCGCGCCAGACCGGGATCAGCGCCGAGCCCATGGAAGCGGCGTTCGTGAACACGGCGAACCAGTTCCCCTGGGTCTTGAACAGGTTGAGCGCGGCGTTCAGGTAGCCGGCCGCTTCCAACGTGTTCGCCTGAACCCCGAACTCACCGATCATCGCGAGCTTGCCTCGATCCGCGGCGTACTGGCCCACGACGTCGATGCCGGCGTCTTGCGGAGAGACCTTATCCAGAGGCGTTCCGCGGGTGTAGCTGTCGCACCCGTAGATATCTACCCACTCGGAACCGGGATCCACGGCCGAGATGCCATCGCTTGGATCGTCGTTCTTGTACTGGCCGACGATCGGCACACAGCAGAAGCGCATCAGGTCGGCGACCCCTTTGTTCCGGAAGAACTCCACGATGTACCGGAAGAAGTTCTGGTAGTCCGCCGGTGTGCCGTTGCAACCGATCCCGCATTGGTGCGAGCTGTGGACGGCCTGCTCGTGATGCAGCGAGTACACATACGGACGCTCCGACGTGAAGTGTCTCCGGATCCCGCGCGCAGCGGTGGCCAGCCACTCATCGGCCTGGCCCGCTGCGACCCCCGCCCAACCGCCGAACACGGGCCGCGTTCTGGGATCCTCGCAATTCGCGTTGCGATAGACCCAGAGTCCGCTCGCGTTCCAGGCAAGCTCATCATCGCCCGGCATCGGAGAGGACATGTTCAGGTTGAGACGGTATCCCGCGAACCGCCTTCCGATCGCGTGTTGCGCAGCCGACACGTCGTCGACCTTCTCGTTCGATGCCATGCCGATCAACGTGGCAGTCACAGCCGTCCCGTCCTCTCGATCGATCATCCGGGGAATCGATGTGGGTGAGACCTGCCGACGCGTCCTCCCATGCGTTCGGCGTCGCTATGGCGGCCCCTGACTACCACAAACCCGGCGCCTAACGCCACCAGCCCGCTCTCGATCGGGTCGGGCGTTGGACCTAGATGGACCCGCGACCTTGGTACCTCGGAAATAGCCAACAGCCTCTATGGCTCCAGCGGTGGGCTCGGTACGGTGTTCCGTGCACCGCGACGCGCCGATAGGCGAGTCGCGCAGAGGCAAGGGGACCGCACGTGACGGGATCGACAACCGCCGCCTCGCTCGATCTCACCGAAGGACTCCGCGGTCGTTCGGCGGAGGCGTCTGCACCCGCGCCGATCCACGTCGAGACAGAGCTCCAGCGACTCGTATCGCAGAGGCTCGATCGCGCCACGGATGGTGTCCCCGTGTCGGGCTCGCGAAGGGGGTCTCGTTCGCCGCGTGCTCGGATCCGACGGAAAGAGCCGATCGCCGGAGCGTTCGACTCTCCGCAGGGCTTCGTCTACGTCTCGGACGCGGTCAGCCACAAGAGCGCCTGAGACGGCTTCAGGGGTCGAGGTGCATCACGCGGTACTCCCCTTCGGTGCTCGACACGATCCCTTCTTCCTGGAAACCGAGCGCCTCCGCCACCTTCCGTGAACGCTCGTTCCAAGAGAGGATCAACACACGGAACCGTCGCGGCGAGAACTCCTTCACCGCGAAAGCGAGGATCGCTGCCGCGAATGCGCGCCCGGTGCCCTTGCTGACGAGGTTCGGACGCATGCCGTACCCGATGTCGAGCGCGCCGTCTTCCTCGTCGACCCCGGGAACACGTGCTTCGACGCCGAAGCAACAGTAGCCCACGAGCTGGGCCGAGTCCTCGACCGCCCAGAACCCCTGTTCAGCTGTGACGATCACGCCGACGTCGTAGGTCGAGTCGCGGCCCGGATACCTCCAGGTCGCGATTGCTTCCGAGTCGGCGCGCGTCAGTGGCCGGACCTCCATGGAGCGATGCTAGAGAAGAAGTCGAGCTCCGCCTTCGGCCCTCGAGTCGCTACCATGACGACAGCGGCGCGCGACCGACAGGCACGTGCCAGATGCGCCCGGGTTCCGGGCATGGAGAGGGAGACGCGCCATGTCGACGACCGTGAGAGCCGCGTTGTTGCAAACGGACTGGGCCGGATCCCAGGAGGCCATGATCGACAAGCATGAGGAAGCGGCCCGCGCGGCTGCGGCCGACGGGGCGCAGGTGATGTGCTTCCAGGAGCTCTTCTACGGACCGTACTTCTGCCAGGTGCAGGACCCCGAGTTCTACAGCTACACCGAGCCGATCCCCGACGGACCAACCACGAAGCGGTTCCAGAGTGTGGCCAAGGAGCTGGGGATGGCGATGGTCCTGCCGATGTACGAGATCGTCCAGGCGGGGCAGTACTACAACACGGCCGCGGTGATCGACGCCGACGGCACATATCTCGGGAAGTACCGCAAGCAACACATCCCGCAAGTGAAGGGCTTCTGGGAGAAGTTCTACTTCGCACCCGGAACCGGCGGCTATCCGGTCTTCGAGACCGCGGTCGGCAAGGTCGGGGTCTACATCTGCTACGACCGTCATTTCCCTGAAGGCTGGCGGATGCTCGGTCTTCATGGCGCCGAGATCGTGTTCAACCCATCCGCAACGCATCGCGGGCTCTCCGAGTACATCTGGCGACTAGAGCAGCCGGCCGCCGCAGTGGCGAACATGTACTACATCGGCGCGATCAACCGGGTCGGCATCGAGCCGCTCGGCGACGACGACTTCTACGGCCAAAGCTACTTCGTCGACCCGGAAGGCAAGTTCGTCGGCGACCTCGGGGACGCATACAAGCCCGAACTCATCGTTCGCGACCTCGACCTCAGCAAGATCCGGGAGGTCCGCGACCGGTGGGCCTTCTACCGCGATCGCCGCCCGGACGCATACGACGACATCGTCGCCCGCTGACGATGGACATCGGCGTGGTCTTGCAAACCACTCCCCCGAGCGCCAGGGTGGTCGACCTGGCGAAGAAGGCGGAGACATACGGGTTCAGCCACGTATGGACGTTCGACAGTCACCTCCTGTGGCAGGAGCCGTTCCCGATCTATACGCAGATCCTGGCCGAGACCCGCAACGTGATCGTCGGGCCGATGGTGACCAACCCACTCACGCGCGACTGGACGGTTACGGCCAGCTTGTTCGCCACGTTGAACGAGATGTTCGGTAATCGCACCGTCATCGGCATCGGACGCGGGGATTCCGCGGTGCGCGTGATCAACGGCAGCCCGGCGACGTTGGCCTCGTTGCGGGAGTCGATCCACGTGATCCGCGAGCTGGCGAACGGCCGCGAGGTGGAGTACCGGGGCTCCACGCTTCGCTTCCCATGGGCGTCGAAGAGCCGTGCCGAGGTATGGGTGGCCGGATATGGGCCCAAAGCGTTAGAGCTGATCGGCGAGGAGGCCGATGGCTTCATCCTGCAGCTCGCCGACCCGGACGTGACGGCGTGGACGGTCGCCGCCGTCCGCACGGCAGCCGAGCACGCCGGACGAGATCCCGACGACGTGACGATCTGCGTCGCGGCGCCCGCATACGTGACCGGCGACCTCGCGCACGGGCGCGAGCAGTGCCGCTGGTTCGGCGGCATGGTCGGCAACCACGTCGCCGACATCGTCGCCCGCTACGGCGAGGACGCGCCGATCCCCAAGGCGTTGACCGATTACATCAAGGGTCGGAAGGGCTACGACTACAACGAGCACGGACAGGCGGGCAACGTCCACACGGCGTTCGTGCCCGACGAGATCGTGGATCGCTTCTGCGTGCTGGGGCCGGTGGATGAACACGTGCGGCGGCTGCAGGAGCTCAAGGGCATGGGTGTGGATCAGTTCGCCCTCTACCTGCAGCACGACGCGAAGGACGAGACCTTGCAGGCGTACGGCGAGAAGGTCATCCCGGCCATCGCCGAGACCGTGCCGGCGAAGTCGTGACGGTCCGCGCCTACGCCGGGATCCGGCTCCTGGGCAGGAAACGACCCTGTCCCGGAACGCCGTGGAACTCGCCGTTCTCCACCAACACCTGACCGCGCTGCATCACGACCTCGGGAAGCCCGCGGACGACCCGACCCTCGTACGCCGAGTAGTCCACGCGCATGTGGTGCGTCGAGGCCGAGATCATCCGTTCCTTATTGGCATCGAACACCACGATGTCGGCGTCAGAGCCGGGCGCGATCGTGCCTTTGCGCGGGTACAGACCGAACATCTTCGCCGGCGCCGTCGCGACGAGCTCCACGAACCGGTTCAGGTCGATGTGACCGGTCTCGACGCCGCCGTACAGCAGGGTGAACCGGTCCTCGACGGATGGCAGGCCATTGGGGATCTTCGAGAAATCATCCTTCCCCAGATCCTTCTGACCGGTGAAGTTGAACGGGGCGTGGTCGGTGGACACCACGGAGAGATCGCCGCCGCGGAGACCCGTCCAGAGCTCCTCTTGATGATCGGCCGTTCGCAGCGGTGGCGAGCAGACGTACTTCGCGCCCTCGAACCCGGGTGCCGCCATGTCGTCCTGGCTCAGGTACAGGTAGTGGGGACAGGTCTCGGCATACGCCGCCTGGCCGCGGTCGCGCGCCTCACGCAGAGCATTCAGCCCGTCACGGGAGGATAGGTGCACGATGTAGGCGGGCGTGTCGGCAAGCTCCGCCAATCGGAACACGCGATGCACCGCCTCGCCCTCCATGGCGGCGGGCCGCGTGAGCCCGTGGTTCACGGGAGCGGTCTTTCCCTCGTCGAGGAACTGGCGGACCAGCACGTCGATCGGACCGCCGTTCTCCGCGTGCATCATGATCAGCGCGCCCGACTTCCCGGCCTGTCGCATCGCGCGGAAGATCGACGCGTCGTCCACCATGAACACACCCGGGTACGCCATGAACAGCTTGAACGAGGTCACGCCCTCGCCGACCAGCTCATGCATCTCCTTGAGGACCTGGTCGTTCACCTCGCGCACGATCATGTGGAACCCGTAGTCGGTGCATGCGTTCTTCGCTTTCGCGAACCAGCGATCGAGGCCCTGACGCAGCCCTTCTCCGTAGTCCTGCAGCGCGAAGTCGACGATCGAGGTCGTCCCGCCGAACGCGGCCGCGCGCGTCCCGGTCTCGAAGTCGTCCGAGCAGAAGCTCCCTCCGAAGGGCAACTCCATGTGCGTGTGCACATCGACGCCGCCGGGCATGACGTAGCGGCCGGTCGCGTCGATCACGCGGTCCGCTTCGACGCTCATGCCCCTGCCGATCGCCGCGACCTTCTCGTCTTCGATCACGACGTCGGCCTCGGTGGTCTCCGTTGCGGTGACGACGGTGCCGCCTTCGATCAGTGTCCTCATGCCGACCTCTCCTCTCGTCCGTGCCTGTCGTTCTTCCTTCCGCCGCGGGCGAAGCGGCGGTCGGGAACCATCCACATCACCGCAACCGCGGCATAGAGCGCGTACGCGATCCACACCTCGACGTAGGCGAGCCCCACACCCGCTGCGTACATCGCGATCGACACGTTCCCCTTGATGTCGGATGCGATCGCCGTGGCCACCAGCGAGTCGCGGCCGTTCGCCCGGATGATCGCGTGGACGAGCAGGAAGTACGCGAACGCCGCCAGCAGACCGATGACCCCGAACGCTGCGGCCGGGAGGGGCTCGTGATAAGGAGCCTTGCGGAGCCACTCGGTGGTCACCGGGATCAGCGAGAGGCAGAACAGCAGGAACATGTTCGCCCACATCACCGCGCCGCTGATCCGCGTGGTGGCGCGCAGCAGATGGTGATGGTTGTTCCAGTAGATCGCGATGAACGTGAATGCCAGGACGTAGATGAACAGGCTCGGCGCTTCGTGGCGGAGCGCCAGGAGCGTGGAGCCGCTGGGCGGTCGGAGTTCGAGGGCGAGGATCGTGATGATGACGGCCATCACGCCGTCGCTGAACGCCTCGACACGGTCCGACCCCATCTCGACCGGCGCTGCAGTGCGGCGTTCAGGCTCATCCATCGCGCCGCGATGATAGAGGTGTCGGGCCCTCCCCTGCGGGGAGGGCCCGGATGACCTCCTACATCACGTTGAACGTTTCGAACACCGTGATGTCTGCGCCGCCCTGCAGGACCGGGCAGCCGCCCGCGAGCTTCGTCGCGATGTCGAGCGAGTCTGCCTCGAGGATCGAGTATCCGCTCCCCGTCGACTGCGTGGCACCGACGGCACCGTCAGGCGCGATCCGCTTGGCTGCTCCCGGCGTGAACGGGTTGCCGGGATCGGCGACCGCGGGGCCGAGCTCGGTGAACCACGCCTCCCACGCCTTCATGACCTGGGCCTGCGCGGCCTCGCCCTCCGGCATCCGGCCACCTCCATACAGCAGCAGGTACTTCGCCATGCTTCCCCTCCTTCATCCCGGTCCTCCAGCGGGACCGTTACCCTTCTGACGAACGGGTCGGTTCGGAATCGACAAGGAGGGGCTCCGGATGAGTGACTGGAACGAGAGCACCATCGCGGAATTCCGCGCGAACGAAGGCCGAGTCGGCGGCATGTTCGAGAAGATGACGCTCCTGCTGCTCCACACGACCGGCCAACGAACCGGGCAAGAGCGGGTGAATCCCCTGGCGTATATGGCCGACGAGGATCGCTGGATCGTCTTCGCGTCGAAAGGCGGACACGTCTTCCACCCGCATTGGCTCCACAACCTGGAGGCGAACCCTGCCGCCACCATCGAGGTGGGCACCGAGACCATCCGCGTCACCGCGACGATCCTGCGCGAGGGGCCCGAGCGCGACGAGCTGTGGAGGCGACAGGTCGCGGCGCGTCCCCAGTTCGGCGAGTACGAGGCCAAGGCCGGCGGGCGCACGATCCCCGTTATCGTGCTCCGTCGCGCCGGCTAGTCCCGCCGCGTTCCGGCCTCGTCACGCGACCGGCTGTCGCAGGATCGTCCGGAGCCGTTCGGGCGCAGAGCGGCGTGGGTCGCCGAGGTAGAGCTCGTGGTGGCGTCCGACCGGGCGGTAGCCCGCGGCGCGGATCCCCTCGTGGAGCCGCTCGATCGTCGGGCGCTCCTCGCTGTAGGGACCGACGTGCATCAGCTGGGCGACCGGCCCTTCGGTGAAGACCTCGTCTCGGAGGTCCGCCGCGAACTCCGGGGCCAGCTTGGCCCGGGCCTTCCCCAGGTGCGTCTCGATCTCGCCGGCCGTCGCCTCGGGCGGAAGGCCGATCATCAGCGTCCAGCG
Source organism: Actinomycetota bacterium (assembly GCA_050692375.1). Classification (GTDB taxonomy): domain Bacteria; phylum Actinomycetota; class UBA4738; order UBA4738; family HRBIN12; genus JBBQVZ01. Next base: position 7,931 of record JBOGVK010000183.1, on the reverse strand, counting down.
CCACGTCCCCCGCTCGTCGTCCCCCTCGAAGATGGCGTCGAGATCTCGAACCCCGTCCGTCGTCCACCAGAGCCCCTCCAGGGGACCCACGCGGCCTTCGACGCCGCGTGCCTTCAACGCGAACCGCAGGCCGTAGGCCGTGCCGTACAGGCCGGGCATGCGCGCCTCGAACGCCTCAGGAACCGGGGGTCCGACGCCGTCGATCATCACGAACCGGTGCGACGGGATCTCTAGCAGACGGATGCGGTCCTTCGAAGCCTTGAACTCGTCCTGTCGATCGGTCGGGCGTTCGATGCGGGTCAAGACGTCCATCCTCATCCACCTCCTCCCATCCAGCGTGTCCGACACCGGCCCGCCACACAGCGGCCGCCAGACCCCGAGAACGAGGGTCCATCCTCCTTCGGGCGAACCGCTCGGTGTCCGGCCGAGCGAAATGTCGGATGCTGTCGCGATGTCGGTGGAGGAGACGATCGTCGAGCGCGCCCGGCGGATCGCCGACGAGGTGTTGTTCCCCTCGGCGCTGCGGACCGATGCCGCCGACTTGCTACCCGTCGCCAACCTCGACCGGCTGGCGCACGAGGGCTTCTACGGCATGGTCGGCCCCGCGGAGGCGTGCGGGCTCGAGCTGGATCCGGCCACGTCGCACCGCGTCGTCGAGACCCTTGCGACCGGCTGCCTGACGACGACCTTCGTCTGGCTCCAGTCGCAGAACCCGCTTCGGGCGGCGGCGGCCTCGCGGACGCCTGGGCTCTGCGACGCGTGGGTGGGGCCGCTCTGCCGCGGCGAGCGACGCGCAGGCATCGCGCTCGCGGGGAACCGACCCGGTCCGGCGATCCTGCACGCGGCGCCCTCCCCCGGCGGAGGCTTCGTGCTCGACGGCGAGGCCCCATGGGTGAGCGGCTGGGGCCGGATCGACGTCATGCTCGTCACGGCTCGGGACGGCGACACCGTGGTCTCGGCCCTGGTGGACGCGGTCGAGGCCCCGACGCTCCATGCGGAACGGCTCCGGCTGGTCGGCGCGAACGCGAGCGGAACCGTGACGCTCCGGTTCTCGAACCACGCGGTTCCGCCGGAGCGCATCATCGGCCGGGAGCCGCACGCCGACGTGCTGGCGCGCGATCCGATCGGCCTGCGGATGAACGGCTCCCTGGCGCTCGGCGTGATCGCGCGCTGCTGCATGCTGATGGGCCCGAGCTCGTTCGACGACGAGCTGGTCGCCGTGCGCTCGGCGCTCGATGGAGCGACGCCGGACGAGCTCCCGGCTGCGCGGGCGGGCGCGTCGGAGCTGGCGATCCGCGCCGCCGCGGCCCTCACGGTCGCGCAGGGGAGCCGATCGATCCTGTTGGACCAACACGCCCAGCGGCTCGCGCGGGAGGGGCTCTTCCTGCTGGTGTTCGGCTCGCGCCCCGCGATCCGCGACGAGCTCCAACGCAGGCTCGCGAGATCCCTCGGCTGAACGTCCGGGTCAGCGGCCGGGCGTGCGCTTCGGGACCTGCTTGGCCTTCCGCTTGGTTCCTTGGGCGTACGGGTCGCGAGGGTTGGACAACGTCACGGCGGCGGCAATGAGGGTCATCACCACCGCGGCGATCACGAAGGGTCCCGCGCGGCTGTCGATCGCGAGCTCATACGACAGCCGCGAGCCGAGCGTGGCGTAGACCTGGGTGAGCTCGCCGGCGGTATCGGTCGAGTAGGTCTTGGCGTCGGTCTTCTCCGCGATGCGGCTGAGAAGGTCGCCTCCGGTGCCGGTGGCGTCGCTTTCGGACGCGCCGGACGGCGCTTGTCCGATCGCCACCGTGTACACGGGGACACCAAGCTGCAACGCGCGAGCGGCCGCCTCATCGGGCGGGATAGTGCTGCCGGAATCGAGTCCGTCGCTCAAGAGCACGACGGCGGCCGGCCGGCTCTCGTCCGGGCCACGGTCGGCTTCGATCGCGTCGAGCGCTGCGGACAACCCGTCACCGATCACGGTGCCGGTGCTCGTCGCGATGGCGAGGGACGTCAGCTCCCTCGAGACCTGAGCGCGATCAGCGGTCGGCGCGATCGGCACGGCGCTCTCGACCGAGAACGTCACGAGGCCGACGCGGAAGTCCGCCGGCAGCCGTTCGAGGAACCCTTCCGCGGCCACTTTGGCGGCGGCGAGGCGGTTCGGCTGGACATCGGTCGAGCTCATCGAATGGGAGACGTCGATGGCCAGGACGACGGTCCCGCTCGAGACCTGGCGGTTCAATTGCACCTGCGCAAGCGCGAACGCGAGGCTCGCGACCGTAGCCACCACGAGCGCCACCGGCAGCCGTTTGCGCCATTGCTGTGATCCCTTGCGAGATCCTCGTTGCCTTTGACGGCGGTGAGACCTCACGCCATCCACCACCATCATGAGCCCGTACGTGATCACGGCGGCGGCGAGGATCACAAGGGCGGACAGCCCCGACGACATCGACATCGATGTCTACGGTACGACGGGAAGTGCGGCGATCACGTAGTCCTCGGCTTCGTCGTCCCATTCGACGCTCACCAAACCCTGCGTCTCCGCCGCCTTGCAGAACTGCAGGAATCCTCGATAGCCGTACTTCTTCTCGCTGAACCCGGGCGTCACCTTGCGGACCTGATCCTTCAGGCCGGAGAGCAGAGGCGCGCCGTTGCGAGATTGGAGGTCCGCGACGACGTGCTGGAGCATCGTGAACGCATCTCTCTCGCCACCGTGCGCTGGCAACGACACTTCGGGATCACCCTTGGCCGAGCCTTCCGTTAGTTCGACGACGTTCCGTTCGACCAAGTGACGCAGCAGCTCGCCGAACGCGCGGAACCCGTAATCCGCCTCACTGAACGTCGGGTCTTTCCGGAGCAGCGCTCTCTTCACCGATGAGGCCAACACCGCTCCGCCGGAGGTGCGCTCCAACCCGGCGACCGTCTGTGCGATCAGGATCGCCAGTTCATCCACGGACATCGACTGCTCGGGTTCGGATGTCTCCTTCTCCGTCTCTGCGTGCGCTTCCTCCTCTTCCTTCTTGCGACGTCGCGGCCGGTCGACCGGCACGTCGACGCCCTGCAACGTGTCGTAGAACAGGAACTCGTCGCATGCGGGCGGCAAGAGCGCCGACGTGGAATCCTTGATGCCCACGCCGATCACCCGCTTGTTCAGCTCCCGCAGCTTGTGCACGAGCGGGGTGAAATCGCTGTCGCCGGTGCAGATCACGAACGTCGTCACGTAGTCCCGCTCGAACGCCATCTCTAACGCGTCTACTGAGAGCTTGATATCCGCCGCGTTCTTGCGCGACGCCCCCATGCGTTGTGGGATCTCGATCAGCTCGACGTGACTCCGCGTGAGCATCCGACGGTCCTCGTCGAAGAACGACCAATCCGCGTACGCCTTCCGAGCGATGACCCGTCCTCGTTCAGCCAGCGCGTCCAGCACCGGCCGCAGGTCGAACTGCAGCCCGTGCAGGCTCTCCCGCGCCCCGATCGCGAGGTTCTCGTAGTCCAGGAACAACGCGATACGTTCTTCTTCTGCTTCCACGATTCCGAGAGCCTAACCGGATACGCTCGCCCACAACGTCGCCAAGGGATGGAGGAGGAGGATCACGTGGAAGCGGAGATCAAGGGCACCATCCTGCAGGTGCTCGAGATGAAGCTCAACCCCGGCGACAAGCTCGTCGCCGAAGCGGGGGAGCTCTCGTGGATGACCCAGCCGATCAAACTCACGACGACGACCCAAACGGGCGGCGCCAAAGGCATGATGGGCGTCCTGAAGCGCGCCGTCGGCGGCGGCGGTATCTTCATGACGGAGTACGAGGCGGAGGGCAGCCCCGGCGTCGTCGCGTTCTGCACGAAGCTCCCCGGCGAGATCCTGCCGGTGAAGATCGAACCGGGCCATGAGCTGATGGTCCATCGTCACGGGTTCCTCTGCGCCTCCGATGGGATCGAGCTCACCATGGCGTTCCAGAAGAAGCTCGGGGCCGGGATCTTCGGCGGCGACGGATTCGTGTTACAGAAGATGGCTGGCACGGCCGACGCCTGGGTCGAGCTCGACGGCGAGGTCATCGTCTATGACCTGCAGCCAGGCGAGGTGCTCCGGGTCCACCCCGGCCATATCGGGATGTTCCAGGCGCAGATCCCGTTCGAGATCACCACGGTGCCGGGGATCAAGAACAAGATCTTCGGCGGCGACGGCCTGTTCCTGGCCAAGCTCACCGGGCCGGGCCGTGTCTGGCTCCAGACCCTCACCGTCTCCGGCCTCGCGGGCGCGCTGCAGCCATACCTGGTGCAGGGCGAGGCCACGTCGGGAGCTGTCGGCGGCGTGATCGGCGGACTGCTGAAGGGCTGACCTCAGGCCAGCACCCAGAACTCCTTGAACGGCGGGGTTACGTTCCACACCGTCTCGACGCCGGCCGGGAGCGATACCAGATCTCCGACCGCGATCTCGAGCACCCGCCCATCGGCGATCCGCACCGTGGCGGAGCCTTCCAGGACCACGAGCGTCTCGCGAGTCGGCGGCGTGTAGGAAACGGGGCCGGCCACTTCGAGGAACCTCGACATCCCCGCCGTCACGCCGACCCCACTGCAGAGCACATGGATCTCGCCGTTGACCTCGGGATCGAACTCCCACTCCTCGGTGTCGACCGTGGAGACGAACACACCCGGCTCCACCTCCATCGCCCTCGAACCCCTCCCCCCGTCGACCCGGACACCCGGTTGATCCGCTCGCCGGGCTGAGGATGACAGAACTGTCACCGCCGGGCGGTTCGCCGGGCTATCCAGCCCGAACGGACCTGGCTACTGTATCCGGCGAAGGGGGTGGGCCCACGTCGACCGCACACGAGTTCGAGGACGAGCCTTCGACCGGTCGCATCCTCGTGATCGACGACGAGCAGCGCATCCTCAACTTCGTCCGGCGAGGCCTCGAAGCCGAGGGCATGCTCGTGGACGCGGCGCGCGACGGCGCCGAAGGCTTGCGGATGGCGCTCTCCGTCACGTACGACCTCGTCGTGCTGGATCTGGTGATGCCGGGGCTGGACGGGCATGCCATCTTGCGGCGGATCATGGAGGCCAAGCCGTCGCAACCCGTCCTGATCCTGTCCGCTCTGAACGACACCGCGTCTAAGGTGAGCTGCCTGGAGCGGGGCGCCGACGACTACATCTCGAAACCGTTCTCCCTCGACGAACTCCTGGCGCGGGTGCGAGCGCGCTTGCGCACGGCGGCCCGCTCGAGTGCGACCTACATCTCGGCGGGTCCGATCACGCTCGACCTGATCCGCCGTGAGGCGGATGTCGGCAACGGCCCCGTGCCCCTCGCGGAACGCGAATTCCTGCTCCTCGGCGAATTGATGCGCAACGCCGGCCGAACTGCCTCGAAGGAACGCTTGCTGTCCTCGGTCTGGGGCTACCATTTCGACCCCGGATCCAACGTCCTCGATGTCTACATCCGACGATTGCGAGCGAAGGTCGGCGCCGAGACGATCACGACCGTACGGGGTGTGGGGTATCGCATCGATGCGGCTTGACCGGCTGGAGTGGCCCAATCGCGTCCGCTGGATCGACGCAGCATGGGTGCTGTTCGCCGCGGTGAATCTGGCGGCGATGCTGTGGTTCGCCACCTGGGAAACCGTTCCGTTCCATTTCATCTGGGTGAGCCTGACGCTGCTCTACGGCTTCCGCGTATGGAAAGTGCGGCCGACCCTCTCGGTCCTTGCCGCCGTCATGGCGGCGACCGCGCTCTTCATCTGGATCGACGTACGCCGCAACGAACAGCCCCTCGACGAGCTCACCGAGGTGCCGCTGATGGCCGCCATGTTCCTAGCCATGGTGTGGCACGCCCGTCGCCGCCTTGCTGCCATGGAGGAAACCGAGCGGATGTCCATGTCGAACCTGCGGCTCCTGGAGCGAGAGCACCAGTTCGTCCAGGATGCCTCACACGAACTGCGGACGCCGATCACGGTCGCGCTCGGTCATGCGGAGCTCATCCAACGGAGCGCGGCGGACCCCTTGATCGTCGAAGACGCGGCGGTGATCGCGGACGAGCTGATGCGCCTGCGACGGTTGGCAGATCGTCTGCTCCTGCTGGCCGGCACCGAGGATCCGGAGTTCCTGCATCCCCGCCCCGTGGATGTGGAGACGATCGTGGTCGATGCGATCCGCCGCTGGACGGCAACCCCTCGGCGATGGCTCCTGGGGAGGGTCGACGAGGCGGTGGTGCTCGTTGACGCCGACCGGCTCGCTGTCGCCCTCGACGCCTTGATCGAGAACGCCGTGAATCACACGCAGGATAACGACACCATCGAACTGGCCGTCGAACGAAAAGGGCCGATGGCCGTCCTGTCCGTCCGCGACACCGGCGCGGGGATCCCGCCCGGCGACCTGGAGCGCATCTTCGATCGATTCGCCAGAGCCGATCCCGGTCGGAGCCGGCACACCGGTGGATTCGGCCTCGGACTGCCGATCGTCAAGACGATCGTCGACGCGCACGGTGGCGAGGTCCGGGTCACGAGCGCGATCGGTGCCGGAACAACGTTCGAGATCCTCTTGCCGCTCTCGTGGGAAGTACGGACCCTATCCGACCGCACCACGACGCCGACGAGGGAAGCACTGGCCCCCGACTCGACGAGCGCGTTCAGCGCGGTAGACGCCGATGTTCGCGAACTGGACGTTTGACCCCGCGGTCGTCGTCGGCCTAGTCGTGGGCGGGAGCCTCTACGTGCGGGCCGATCGGCGCGTCCGTCGCGAGCGCGGCGACCGCCGCGTGCCGCGCGCTCGTCGCCGGGAGTTCCTCGGGGGCCTGGCGGTCATCTTCATCGCGCTCGAGTCACCCATCGACTCGCACGCGGCGACATCGTTCACGGTCCATATGGTCCAACACCTGCTCCTCACGATGGTCGCGGCGCCGCTCCTAGCGCTCGGCGCCCCGGTGTCGCTTGCACTCCTCGCGAGCTCGCCCGCGGATCGGCGCCGGCTCGCAGGTGCCCTCAGGCGCGTGCCGCTCCGCACGCTGTCCGAGCCGATCGTCGCGTGGGCACTGTTCTTCGGCGTTTTGTGGGGATCGCACTTCACGGGGCTGTTCGAGGCGTCGCTGCGAAGCCAGGGGGTCCACGCGCTCGAGCACCTTGCGTACCTGGTGACGGCGGCGCTCTTCTGGATGCCGGTCGTCGGTCGCGATCCCTCGCCGTCGAGCGTCTCCTACCCCGCCCGCATCCTGTACCTCTTCTTCGCGATGGCGTCGATGGCGTTCCTGGGCCTCGCGCTCTTCAGCGCGAACCACGTCCTGTATTCAAGCTATGGGGCGGTCGAGGGAACGGTGAAGGCGATCGCGGACCAGCGAACGGGTGGAACGCTCATGTGGGTCGGTGGGATGGTCGACATCGTGCCGGCGCTCGCGTTCGTGATGCTCGCGTGGATGCGAGCGGACGAGCGCGCCGCTCTGCGCATCGACGCGCAGCTCCTCCGTGCGCAGGTCTCCACAGACACTTCGGGAGGGTCGCCTCGATGAGCATCTCCGTGGGCCGCGCGACACGCGGGAGCCGCGCGATGGCGACCGTCGCCGACTATGTGGCGCTCATGAAGCTTCGGGTCGTTTCGCTCTTGGTGATGACGGGAATCTGCGGATACCTGGCCGGGGCCGCTGGACACGTGCGGAGCTCGCTTCTGCTCGCCGTCGCAGGCGGCGGGGCGCTCGCCGCCGGAGGCGCCAACGCGCTCAACTGCGCCTTCGATCGCGACCTCGACGCTGTGATGGCGCGCACGCGCAGCCGCCCGATCCCCGACGGACGCGTCCCGATCCTGCACGCGGTCGTGCTGGGGATCGCGATGAACCTCGTCGCCGCCCTCTGGCTGGATCGCTGGGCGAACCTGCTCGCGGCCGCCCTCGCACTCGCCGGGACCGCCTGGTACCTCGGGATCTACACGGCTTGGCTGAAGCGCCGGTCGACCCAGAACATCGTCAT
>JBOGVK010000182.1:0-46213 GCA_050692375.1 Actinomycetota bacterium | reverse complement strand
CACCGGCGCCGCGCAGATCGACGGTGCGATCCTGGTGGTCTCGGCCGCTGACGGCCCCATGCCCCAGACGCGGGAGCACGTCCTGCTGGCCCGCCAGGTGGGCGTGCCGTACATCGTCGTCGCGCTCAACAAGTGCGATACGGTCGATGACCCCGAGCTGCTCGAGCTCGTCGAGCTCGAGGTCCGCGAACTGCTGACGTCCTACGAGTTCCCCGGGGACGACACGCCGATCGTCCAGATCTCGGCCCTCAAGGCGCTCGAGGGCGACGAGGCGTGGGTCGGCAAGATCGACGAGCTGATGGAGGCCTGCGACTCCTATATCCAGGAGCCCGTGCGCGACACGGACAAGCCGTTCCTGATGCCGATCGAAGACGTTTTCTCGATCACCGGACGCGGGACCGTCGTCACGGGCCGCGTGGAGCAGGGCAAGCTGGCGAAGATGTCGGAGGTCGAGATCGTGGGGATCCACGAGACCCGCAAGACCACGGCGACCGACCTCGAGATGTTCCGCAAGCTGCTCGACGAAGTGGTGGCGGGGGACAACGTCGGGATCTTGCTGCGCGGGATCGACAAGGAGGACGTGGAACGAGGGCAGGTGCTCGCCAAGCCCGGGTCCATCACGCCGCACACCGACTTCGAAGCCAAGGTGTACATCTTGAGCAAGGACGAAGGCGGCCGACACACGCCGTTCTTCAACGGCTACCGTCCCCAGTTCTACTTCCGGACGACCGACGTGACCGGGACGGCTCATCTGGCCGAGGGTATCGAGATGGTGATGCCCGGAGACAACGTGGAGATGACCGTCGAGATGATCGCTCCGATCGCCATGGAGGAAGGCCTGCGCTTCGCGATCCGCGAGGGCGGACGCACCGTGGGTGCGGGCCGCGTCACCAAGATCCTGAAGTAGCTCCCGACAGTAGTCTGGTGCAGACCAGTAGAGAGGCACGACAGTGGCAGGACCCAAGATCCGGATCAAGCTCCGGGCTTACGACCACCGGATGCTGGACGTGGCGGCGCGCGACATCGTCGAGCACGTGACGCGCACCGGCGCGAAGGTGGTGGGTCCGGTGCCGTTGCCGACCGAGCGCACGATCTACACGGTCATCCGTTCGCCGCACAAATACAAGGATTCACGCGAGCACTTCCAGATGCTCACGCACAAACGCATCATCGATATCGTCGACGCGACGTCGAAGACGGTTCAGGAGCTCCAACGTCTGAACCTTTCCGCGGGAGTGGACATCGAGATCAAGCTATGAGCCAGATCAAAGCCATCCTGGGCGAGAAGCTGGGCATGACCCAGATCTTCGAAGACACGCGGGCCATCCCCGTCACGGTCATCAAGGCCGGCCCCTGCTTCGTCGCACAGGTGAAGACGAAGGAGACCGACGGCTACGACGCCGTCCAGCTCGCCTTCGCCGAGGCCGCTCCGAACAAGCCCATGCAGGGGCACTTCGACGCGCACGGGGGCAAGCCGGGTCGCCACATGGTGGAGCTTCGTACGGATGATGCCTCCAGCTACACGCCGGGGCAGGAGCTCCGGGCGGACGTGTTCACGGCGGGCGAGCGTGCCGACGTGGTCGGCGTCTCACGGGGCAAGGGCTTCTCGGGCGTGATGCGTCGACACGGGTTCGGGGGACTGGGTTCGAGCCACGGTACGGAGAAGAAGCACCGTTCGCCGGGTTCGATCGGTGCGTGCGCCACACCCTCGCGCGTCTTCAAGGGCATGCGCATGGCGGGTCAGCACGGCAGTCAGCGCGTCACCGTGCTGAACCTCGAAGTGGTCCAGGCGGACCCGGAGCGCAATCTGCTCCTGGTCAAGGGCGCCGTCCCCGGCCCGAACGGCGCCCTCGTCATGGTGCGATCCGCGGTCAAAGCTCCAGCAGGGAAGAGCGCCTGATGGCCTCCATCGACCTCCGTGATCCCCACGGCAAGAAGGTCGGCTCTCGCGATCTTCCCGCTGACGTGTTCGAGTCGAAGGTCAGCGTGCCGTTGATGCACCAGGTCGTCGCGGCCGGTCTCGCCGGTATCCGGGCTGGCACGCATTCGACGAAGACGCGTGGGGACGTGTCGGGCGGTGGCAAGAAGCCGTGGCGTCAGAAGGGGACAGGCCGTGCTCGGCAGGGCTCGATCCGTTCGCCGCAGTGGGTGGGCGGCGGCGTCGCTCATGGGCCCCACCCGCACTCGCACGAGATGCGCGTCAACAAGAAGATGCGTCGTGGCGCGCTCCGCTCCGCGCTCACGGATGCACTGCAGAGCGGCAAGCTCGCCGTCGTGAACGATATCGCCTTCGAGGAGCCGAAGACGCGGGAGGCCGTCGATCTGCTGCGGGCGCTCGAGCTCGAGGGCAAGGTCCTCGTAGTGCTTCCCGAGCCCCAGGAGACCGTGGAGAAATCGTTCCGCAACCTGCGCCACGTCCGGATCACGTACGCCAAGAGTCTGGGGACGTACGAGATCCTCCGGGCCGATCGCGTCCTGTTCACCGACGCGGCGCTCGGCGTGCTCGACAGCGCCAAGGGGGTGGCCGAGTGAAGTCACCCCGCGATGTGATCATCCGGCCCGTCGTCTCCGAGAAGTCCTACGCGGGGATCGAGCAGAACACGTACACGTTCCTGGTGGACCCGCGGGCCAACAAGACCGAGATCAAGATGGCCGTTCAGGTGATCTGGGACGTCACGGTGACCTCGGTGAACACGCTCAACCGGCGCGGCAAGGTGAAGCGCCGTGGCTACACGAAGGGCAAGCGCGCCGACGAGAAGCGCGCGATCGTCACCCTCGCGGAGGGCGACTCGATCGAGATCTTCGAAGGCGGGTTGGGATAGATGGCCGTTCGCAAGTACAAACCGACGACGCCGGGGCGCCGAGGTGCGAGCGTCTCCTCCTTCGAGGAGATCACGCGATCGACGCCCGAGAAGTCGCTCGTCGTCAAGGGGCCCAAGAAGGCCGGACGCAACGTCCACGGCCGGATCACCGCGCGCCACCAGGGCGGCGGCAACAAGCGTCGCTACCGGATCGTGGATTTCCGTCGGAACAAGGATGGCGTCCCCGCGAAGGTCGCGCACATCGAGTACGACCCCAACCGGAGCGCGCGCATCGCGTTGCTGCATTACGCCGACGGTGAGAAGCGCTACATCCTTGCGCCGCAAGGCGTCATGCAGGGCGACACGCTGATGTCGGGACCCGACGCCGAGATCCGTCCGGGGAACTCGCTGCCGCTCCGGAACATCCCGGTGGGCACCGTGATCCACGCCATCGAGCTGAAGCCGGGCGCCGGAGCCAAGCTAGCGCGCTCCGCCGGGACCAGCGTCCAGCTGATGGCGAAGGAAGGCAAGTACGCTACGGTGCGTCTTCCCTCGGGCGAGACCCGTCTCGTCGACGCCACGTGCAAGGGGACGGTTGGCGTGGTGGGCAATCCCGAGCACGAGCTGATCCGGCTCGGCAAGGCCGGCCGCAACCGCTGGAAGAACAAGCGTCCGTCCGTCCGCGGTGTGGCGATGAACCCCGTCGACCACCCGCTCGGCGGCGGTGAGGGCAAGTCGTCCGGAGGTCGTCACCCGACGTCACCGTGGGGCAAGAAGGAAGGGCGTACGCGCAAGAAGAACAAGGCGTCAAGCAAGTACATCGTTCGCCGCCGCGGGAAGGGTCGTGGCTGATGCCAAGGTCGGTGAAGAAGGGTCCGTTCGTCGACGAGCACCTGATGGTGAAGATCGACGACATGAACAAGCGTGGCGACAAGCGTGTCGTGAAGACCTGGTCGCGTCGCTCCACTGTGGTGCCGGACATGGTCGGGCACACGATCGCGGTGCACGACGGTCGCAAGCACGTGCCGATCTTCATCTCGGAATCGATGGTCGGTCACAAGCTCGGAGAGTTCGCGCCCACGCGCACGTTCCGCTCGCACGCCAGGGACGAGCGCAGGACCGGGGTGAGGTAGGACGTGGAAGCACGAGCCACCGTCAGATACATCCGCACGTCGCCGCAGAAGATGCGGCGCGTCGCGGATCTGATCCGCGGGCAGCACGTCGAGGAAGCTCGGCGGATCCTGCGATTCTCACCGCTCGGTGCCACGCACGACGTGGAGAAGCTCCTGAACTCGGCGGTCGCGAACGCCGAGCAGCAGCCCGGCGTGATCGGCGAGAACCTGATGGTGGCGAGGGTGTGGGTCGACGACGGCCCGACGCTCAAGCGGTTCCGGCCCCGCGCGTACGGCCGGGCGACGAAGATCCGCAAGCGCACGTCGCACGTGACGCTGGTCGTGCAGACGATGGGAGAGGAACGCTAAGTGGGTCACAAGGTCAACCCGTACGGGTTCCGGCTCGGGGTCATCTACCCCTGGAAGTCCAACTGGTATGCCCGTCGCGACTACGCGGACCAGCTGCACGAGGACGTGTGGATCCGCAAGCACATCCGTGGGCGCCTGTCTCGCGCCGGGATCTCGAGCGTCGACATCGAACGCAAAGGCGACCAGATCTGGGTCTTCATCCGCACGGCTCGCCCCGGCATCGTCATCGGGCGCAAGGGTGCCGAGGTCGATCGGTTGCGCAAGGACATCGAACGCTTCACCAAGAAGCGCGTCGACGTGAAGGTCGAGGACATGAACCAGGCAGCCAGCGAGTCGCGTCCCGAGACCGATGCCGCGCTCCTGGCGCAGGGCGTCGCCGAACAGCTGGTCGGGCGCGTGGCCTTCCGCCGCGCCATGCGTCGAGCCGTACAGACGGCCATGCGCGCCGGCGCCCTGGGCGTCCGCGTGCAGGCCGGCGGCCGGCTGGGCGGCACCGAGATGTCTCGTCGCGAGTGGTATCGCGAGGGCCGCGTGCCGCTGCACACCCTCCGCGCGAAGGTCGACTACGGCACCTCCGAGGCCAAGACGACGTTCGGCCAGATCGGCGTGAAGGTCTGGGTCTACCACGGGGATCAGATCCCCGATCGCGAGCAGGCGACCGAGCGGGCCCTGGCCCGCGCGCGCGTGGGAACCGGTGGGCGCGGAGCTCCGGCCGCCCAGAGAACCGCACCCGCACCGGTCGCGGCCGCTGCGGCTTCAGCGGTAGCGGTCGTGGAACCGGTCGATGACGTTGTCTCCCTCCCAGCTGCCGAGGTCGTCGAGCCGGAGATCGTGGAGACACCAGCAGCGCCCGAGGCGCCCCCGGAGGGTGAGGCCTGATGCTCGCGCCGAAGAAGGTCAAGCATCGCAAGCAGCATCGTGGACGTCGCCGCGGCATGGCCAAGGGCGGCACTGAGATCCAGTTCGGGGACTACGGCCTGGTGGCCCTCGAGCCGGCCTGGATCACGAACCGCCAGATCGAGGCGGCCCGTGTCGCCATCACCCGTCACATCCGCCGCGGCGGGAAGGTCTGGATCAACATCTTCCCGGACAAGCCGGTGACGAAGAAGCCCGCCGAGACGCGTATGGGCTCCGGCAAGGGCAACCCGGAGGGCTGGGTCGCCGTCGTGAAGCCGGGACGTGTGATGTTCGAGCTGGCCGGCGTGCCGGAGTCTCTTGCGAAAGAGGCCATGAGCCGTGCCCAGCACAAGCTGCCGATCAAGACGAAGTTCATCAGCCGGGTGGGGGGCGAGTAGGCGATGCCGAGTGTCAGCAAGGCCACCGAGCTCCGCGAGCTGCCCGACGACGAGCTCGTCGTGCGGATGGAATCCGCCAAGGAGGAGCTCTTCAACTTGCGCTTCCAGCTCGCCACGGGACAGCTGGACAATCCCGCGCGGATGAAGGAGGTCCGTCACGACGTGGCGCGCATCGCCACGGTGCTCCGCGAGCGTGAGATCGAGCAGGAGCTCGACGCGGTCGCGGGCGAGGAGGGGAACGAGCAGTGAGCGACCAAGGAGCGACGCTCGAACGCGGCCAGCGGAAGACCCGCACCGGCGTGGTCGTGTCCGACAAGATGGACAAGACCGTCCTGGTTCGTATCGACCGGCAGATGCGACACGCGCTGTATGGCAAGATCGTGCGGCGGTCGTCGAAGCTCGCGGCGCATGACGAGACCAACGACGCACATGTGGGCGACACCGTCCGCGTGATGGAGACCCGTCCGATCTCGAAGACCAAGCGCTGGCGTGTGGTCGAGATCGTCGAGCGGGCCCAATAGCACGAGCGACAGTAGCACGAGCGACAGCAGTACGAGGAGCGAACGGTGATCCAACAGGAGACGCGCTGCAAGGTGGCGGACAACACGGGGGCCAAAGAGGTCCTGTGCATCCGCGTCCTCGGTGGCTCGGCTCGTCGGTACGCGGGCGTCGGCGACGTGATCGTCGGCACCGTGAAGGACGCGCTCCCAGGTGGTGCCGTGAAGAAGGGCGACGTCGTTCGCGCGGTGGTCGTGCGAACCTCGAAGGAGCGCCGGCGTCCCGACGGCTCCTACATCCGATTCGACGACAACGCGGTCGTGCTGATCAATGAGCAGAAGAACCCCCGCGGCACGCGCATCTTCGGGCCTGTGGCCCGAGAGCTTCGGGAGAAGCGCTTCATGAAGATCATCTCGCTGGCACCGGAGGTGCTGTAGATGCCCGGCGTCAACATCAAGAAGGACGACATGGTGAAAGTCCTGCAAGGCAAGGACCGTGGCAAGGAAGGCCGCGTGGTCCGCGTGCTCCCCCGCGAGGGTCGCGTCATGGTCGACGGCGTCGCGCTCGCCAAGAAGCACATGCGATCGACCGGAAAGCGTTCCACCAGCGGTCAGCAACTCCAGCAGGGGGGGATCATCGACGCGGAGATGTTCATCGACATCTCGAACGTCCAGATCATGTGCAAGAGCTGCGGCAGGCCCACCCGTATCGGCCATCGGGTCGAGGGCGACGTGAAGGTGCGGATCTGCCGCCGATGCGAAGCGGAGCTCTGAGGACCATGGCGGATCACATGCCCAGGATGAGGCAGCGATTCCACGAGGAGCTCGTCCCTGCATTGAAGGAGCAGCTCGCTCTCGGGAACATCATGCAGGTTCCTCGGTTCGAGAAGGTGGTGATCAACATGGGCGTGGGTGACGCAGTGAAGGACGGTCGTATGCTGGATGCCGCGCTCGCGGATCTCGAGGTGATCACCGGCCAGAAGCCGGTGGTGACCAAGGCCCGCAAGTCGATCGCTGGGTTCAAGCTCCGCGAAGGCATGTCGATCGGCGCGAAGGTCACCCTCCGGGGGGACCGGATGTGGGAGTTCCTCGACCGGCTCGTCACCCTGGCGCTCCCCAGGATCCGCGACTTCCGTGGGTTGGACCCGAACGCGTTCGACGGGCACGGCAACTACACGCTCGGGGTGACCGAGCAGTTGATCTTCCCGGAGATCGACTACGACAAGGTGCTGAAGGTGCGAGGCATGGACATCACGGTGGTCACCACCGCGCAGAACGACGACGAGGGGCGCGCCTTGCTGATGGCGCTGGGGTTCCCGTTCCCGGGACTCGCGGCGGCGGTGCAGGCGAGCTAGAGGACTGAGGTATGGCGAAGAAGGCGCTGATCAACAAACACCAGGGACAGCCCAAGTTCCGGGTGCGGGGCTATACGCGTTGCCGCCGGTGCGGCCGGCCTCGCGCCGTGTACAAGAAGCTCCTGCTCTGCAGGATCTGCTTCCGTGAGCTGGCACACGCCGGCGAGCTCCCGGGGGTGACGAAAGCCTCATGGTGAGCACCGATCTGGTCAAGAGCACCAAGAGCAGGAAGCGGAAGTTCTCATCGAACATCTCCGATCCGGTGGCGGATCTGCTGACACGCATCCGCAACGCGAACCTGGCGTACAAGGACGAGTTGATCGCGCCGATCTCGAAGCTCGCCGAGTCGATCCTGCGGATCCTCAACCAGGAGGGCTACATCGACGGATACGAACGCGAGGGCGAAGGCGTCGAACAGGCGTTCCGCATCCGGCTGAAGTACGGGAAGCAGCGTCAACGGACGATCTCGGGGATCAAGCGGATCTCCACGCCGGGTCGCCGGGTGTACGCGCAGCGCGACAAGCTGCCGCGCGTTCTGGGCGGCCTGGGGGTCGCCATCGTGTCCACGTCCCAGGGCGTCATGACGGATCGGGACGCATCCAAGAAGGGTATCGGCGGCGAGATCCTCGCCTTCGTGTGGTGATGAACGGATGAGTCGGATCGGCAAACAGCCCATCGAGCTCCCTACCGGTGTCCAGGTCGAAATCGCCGACGGGAACGTCGTGACGGTCAAGGGACCCCGCGGGTCGCTGACCCAGACGATGCACGCCGACATGCTGATCGCCATCGATGACGGCACCCTCACCGTGCACCGGCCCGACAACGAAGGATTCCATCGCAGCCTCCACGGCCTGACGCGGTCGCTGCTCGCGAACATGGTCGACGGTGTGACGAATGGATTCGAGAAGCGTCTGCAGATCGTGGGCGTCGGCTACCGAGCGGTGATGAAGGGCAGCGACCTCGAGATCGCCGCAGGCTACTCTCATCCGGTCCTCGTTCCCCAGCCGGACGGCATCGAGTTCGAGGTACCGACGCCGACCCAGATCGTGGTGCGGGGCAACGACAAGCAGCAGGTCGGTGAGATCGCCGCGAACATCCGGAAGGTACGCAAGCCCGAGCCGTACAAGGGCAAGGGCATCCGGTACGAGGGCGAGTACGTCCGGAAGAAGGCCGGCAAGGCCGCGAAGACGGGTGCTGCCTGATGGACGCGAAGACGAAGAGAGCAGCGCGGGTCCGTCGACACGGGCGCGTGCGGAAGAAGGTCTCCGGCGATGCAACGCGTCCCCGTTTGGCCGTGTACCGCTCGAACCGGCATATCTACGTGCAACTGATCGACGACCGGAATGCGGCGACCATCGCGCAAGCGTCGGATAGCGAGGTCTCCGGCGAGGGCAAGACGGCCCGCGCGAAGGAGGTCGGGCGACTCATCGCCCAACGCGCCAAGGAGGCCGGCGTCGAGCGGGCGGTGTTCGACCGGGGCGGCCGTTTGTACCACGGTCGCGTCGCGGCTCTCGCCGACGGCGCGCGAGAGGGAGGACTCCTGATCTGACATGAGGCGATACGACGCGACTTCGCAGGACAAGAGCCCGTTCGAAGAACGGGTGATCTCGATCAACCGTGTAGCCAAGGTCGTGAAGGGCGGCCGTCGGTTCTCGTTCGCCGCGCTCGTGGTTGTTGGCGACGGCGCGGGGCGGGTCGGCGTCGGCTACGGCAAGGCCAAGGAGGTGCCGGCGGCCATCGCCAAGGGCGTCGAAGAGGCACGCCGCCGCATGTTCGAGGTGCCGATGATGGGCACCACGATCCCACACACGGTGATCGGCGAGGCGGGTGCGGGCCGCGTCCTGCTGAAGCCGGCCGCGCCCGGCACCGGCGTGATCGCCGGCGGCGCGGTGCGTGCGTTGATCGAGTGTGCCGGCATCAAGGACGTGCTGTCGAAGTCACTCGGCTCGTCCAACCAGATCAACATCGTCAAGGCGGCGGTGCAGGGTCTGCAGTCGCTAAGGCGGCCCGCCGACATCGCGCGCCTGCGAGGCCGTGAGATGGTCGACATCGCGCCCAAGCCGATGCTCGAGGCCGTCGCCGCCGCAGAGGCGCGGACGCTGGCCGCCCGGACCGCAGCCCTCGAAGAGGTTTACAGCGACGAGCCGCGCTCGTCCTCCGGGCCACGAGGTGGTCGTCGATGAAGCTCAAAGTGACACAGCGGCGCAGCGCGATCGATCGCCCGAAAGACCAGAAATCCACGATCCGTCGCCTCGGATTGCACCGCATCAGGGATTCGGTCATCAAAGAGGACACGCCCGATGTTCGCGGCATGATCGCGAAGGTCCAGCACCTGGTCGAGGTCGAGGAGGTGGACGGATGAAGCTCCATCACCTGCGTCCCGCCGAAGGCTCGGCGAAGGATCGCAAGCGCGTCGGTCGCGGGCGCGCCGGCGTCCGGGGCAAGACGGCCGGCCGCGGAACCAAGGGGACGGGCGCCCGCAAGAACGTCCCCGCCGGCTTCGAGGGCGGTCAGATCCCGCTCCAGCGGCGGGTTCCGAAGTTGAAGGGTTTCATCAACCCGAATCGAACGGAGTTCGCCGTGGTGAACGTCGAGCTCCTGGCGAAGTACTACGCGGAGGGTGAGGTCACGCCCGAAGCCCTGTACCAGCATGGACTGGTGCGCAAGGGCCGGCCGGTGAAGGTGCTCGCGCGTGGGGAGATCGACCATGCGCTCACCGTGAAAGCCCACGCGTTCTCGGACGCGGCCAAGGCCAAGATCGAGCAAGCGGGGGGCCGGGCCGAGGTTCTCGGCTGAGCCGGGGTACGATAAGCCACCGTGCTGAAGGCCTTCCTTAACGCGTTCCGCGTTCCGGACCTCCGGAACAAGATCCTCTTCACCCTGTTCGTCGTCGCCGTGTACCGGTTCGGCTCGCACGTGCCGGTGCCGGTCGTAGATATCTCGTCGCTGCAGAGACAGCTCGCGGCCCAGGGGTCGACGGGGTTCCTGTCGCTCATCAACCTGTTCTCGGGCGGCGCGCTCGGGCGCATGGCCGTCTTCGGGCTGGGGATCATGCCCTACATCACCAGCTCGATCATCATGCAGCTCCTCACCGTGGTGATCCCGAAGCTCCAGCAGTGGCAGGATCAGGGCGAGACCGGCACGAAGAAGATCAACCAGTGGACCAGATACGTCACGGTCGTGCTGGCGCTGTTGCAGTCCACCGGGCTCGTCTTCCTCTTCCACAGCGGCAATGCGGCAGCCGGGGGGATCGATGTGTTCCCCGCGACGCCGCACCCGACGTTCACCCCGCCCAACGTGGCGCTCATCATCCTGACGTTCACGGCCGGGACCGCGTGCGTGATGTGGCTCGGCGAGCTGATCACCCAACGGGGTGTCGGCAACGGGATGTCGATCCTGATCTTCACGAGCGTCATCTCACGGCTGCCGTCGGAAGGTCACGCCATCCTGCTGCAGGGCGGGACCGGCAAGTTCGTCGTGATCCTGCTGATCGGTCTGGCCATCATCCTTGCCGTGGTGTTCATCGACCAGGGTCAGCGGCGGATCCCCATCCAATACGCGAAACGCGTCGTGGGGCGGCGCATGACCTCGGGCGGCAGCACGTATCTGCCCCTCAAGGTGAACCAGGCCGGCGTCATCCCGATCATCTTCGCGACGTCGGTGTTGTACTTCCCCACGTTGCTCGCGAGCGTGATCCACGGCGCGTGGTTCCAAGACTTCATCAGCAAGTACGTCACCAATCAGAAGAGCCTGGTCTACATGGCCTTGCTGACGCTCCTCATCATCTTCTTCGCGTACTTCTACACGGCGATCCAATTCGACCCGGTCCGGACGGCAGATCAGATCCGGAAGCAGGGTGGGTTCATCCCCGGCATCCGGCCCGGTCCTCCGACGGCGAATTACCTGAACTACGTGCTGGTCCGCATCACGCTGCCGGGCTCGATGTTCCTGGCCGCCATCGCGCTGATCCCCTCGATCGTCCTCGCGTACTGGGCGTTCAACCAGTTCCCGTTCGGTGGCACGTCCGTGTTGATCACGGTGGGAGTCGCCCTCGAGACGATGAAGCAGATCGAGTCGCAGCTGATGATGCGCCACTACGAGGGCTTCCTGAAGTAGCCATGCGTCTGGTGCTCCTCGGCCCTCCGGGCGCTGGGAAGGGAACGCAGGCGGCGCAGCTCGCGGACCGTTTCGGCATCCCGCAGATCTCGACCGGCGACATCCTTCGCGACCACGTCCAGGAGAACACGATGCTCGGCGTTCGGGCGCGAACCTTCATGGACCGCGGCGAGTACGTTCCCGACGAGATCGTCGTCGAGATGGTCATGGAACGCCTGGACGAGCCCGACGCGGAGAAAGGCTTCATCCTCGACGGGTTCCCGCGCACGGTGCCGCAAGCCGAGGCGCTCGAGAACGCCCTGGCTGCTGCGGGTCGTCCGCTCTCGGCGGTGCTCAAGTTCGCGATCGCCGACGAGATGGCGATCCGGCGTCTCACCGCGAGATGGACATGCCCGAACTGCAAGCGGACGTACAACCTTGAGTTCAAACCGCCTGCGAAGGAAGGTATCTGCGACGTTTGTGGCCAGCAGCTGGAGCGGCGCTCAGACGACGACGAGTTGACGGTTCGCCGGCGGATCGAGGTGTACCGAGGTCAGACGGAGCCGCTCGAGCACTTCTACCAGGAACGAGCACTCCTCCGCGAGGTCAACGCGCAAGCGCGCGAGGCGGACGTGACGGAGCGGACGATGGAAGTCCTCTCCGACATCCGGGAGTGACCGAGCCATGATCGAGTACAAGACGCCGGACGAGATCGCGAAGATGCGTCGTGCCGGCCGCATCACCGCCGATGCCATCACGGCCATGCTCACCGAGGTCGCGCCGGGCATGACCACGGCGGACCTGGACGGGATCGCGGAACGAGCCATCCGTGCGGCCGGAGGTACGCCATCGTTCCTGCACTACAAGGGGACGTACCCCGCTACCATCTGCGCGTCGATCAACGACGAGATCGTCCATGGGATCCCGTCCCCGAAACGAGCTCTGAAGAGCGGCGATGTCCTATCGCTCGACTGCGGTGCGATCTGGGACGGCTTCCAGGGCGACTCGGCGGTGAGCGTGATCGTCGGAGATGGTGCTCCTTCGTCGCAGGCCGAGAAGCTCGTTCGCGTGACACAGGATGCGCTCGACGCGGCGATCGGGGTGATCCGTCCGGGCGGACGCTTGTCGGACATCGGCGCCGCGATCCAGCAGGTTGCCGAAGGAGCCGGGTTCACGCTCGTCCGCGAGTACGGTGGTCACGGCATCGGGCGCGCGATGCATGAGGACCCGTTCATCCAGAACTTCGGCTCACCGGGTCGCGGCCCCGAGCTGAAGCCCGGCTTGGTGATCGCCGTCGAACCGATGGTGATGTTGGGAGGTCACGAGACCAGGGTGCTCGCGGACGGTTGGACCGTGGTCACGGTGGACGGATCGCTCGCGGCCCACTTCGAGCACACGATCGCCGTCACGCGAAGCGGTAACGAGGTCCTCACGACGAGGGGAGCATGACCTCGCGGTTCGGAGCTGTCGCATCGCTGGCCCTGGTCCTGACGATGGCGGCTCCGTCTTCCGCTTTGACTCGACACGACGGCGCACGTGGCGGGGCACCGCTCCTGCCGAACATCACAACGCTGCAACCCACGGGGCTGCGGATGGACCATTCCAACGCAGGGGCGAGGTTGCTCCGCTTCTCGAACACCATCGCGAACGTTGGCGAGGGCCCGATCGAGCTTCAGCCTCGCAAGGAGGACTGCAACGGCGACGGGAACCCTGCCAACGATCGCACGGCCATCCAGCGCATCTACATCGACGCCGACGGTGACGGTGTCTATCGCCGATCGGTGGATCGAGCGGCGGACCCTCGCGTCGCAGGCTGTTTCGAGTTCAGCGTGGCGCACGGGCATTGGCACTTCCATGACTTCGCCGACTATCAACTGGTGGACCTCACATCCGGCTTGGTCGTCGCCTCGAACGACAAGGTCGGGTTCTGTCTATCGGACACGCTCCATCCCTATCCCGGGGTGCCCGGATCGCCACGTCACCGTTATTACCGCGGCTGCCGTCGCAATAGCGCGCAGGGTCAATCGGTCGGCTTCGCCGACATCTACGACTGGTACGTCTACGGGCAGTGGATCGACGTGACGGGGACGCCCAACGGCGACTACTGCCTGGTCACGACCGCCGATCCGGCCAACCAGCTCCTGGAGTCCGACGAGACGGACAACGCCTATCGCCAGCAGATCCGCCTGACCGCATCGGGCGTGGTTCCAGTCGCGGACCCATGTTGAGCTCGTGGACGTACGGGCGGACCCGCCCGTATACTGGCCGTTCGCCCCTGCCGGAGGCTCGTTTCGGCTGGTCCACGGGCTCGGGGCGAGACCCAGAACAGACAGGAACACCTGGAGCGTGCCGAAGAAAGACGCTATCGAGGTCGAGGGGACGGTCGTCGAGCCGTTGCCCAACGCCATGTTCCGGGTGAAGTTGGAGAACGATCACGTGGTCTTGGCCCACATCTCCGGGAAGATGCGGATGCACTACATCCGGATCTTGCCGGGGGATCGCGTCTTGGTGGAACTGTCGCCGTACGACCTCACTCGAGGCCGTGTGGTGTATCGGTACAAGTAGGAGAGAGCGATGAAGGTTCGACCGTCGGTCAAGAAGATGTGCGACAAATGTCGTGTCATCCGCCGCCGGGGTCGGATCCTCGTCATCTGCACGAATCCTCGGCATAAGCAGCGGCAGGGCTAGATCGGGCCGCAAGGTTGGGCCCGCAAGGGTAGATCGGGCCTCAAGGTTAGGCCCGCAGAGGCAGGAGGGGTAGCGTGGCACGGATCGCAGGCGTCGACCTTCCCCGCGACAAGCGGTTGGACATCGCGCTGACCTATATCTATGGAGTCGGCGCCACGAGTGCCGGCAAGATCGTCGCCGGTTCGGGCGTGGACGGCGCCACCAAAGTTCGGGACCTCTCCGAGGACGAGGTGTTGAAGATCCGCGGATTCATCGACCAGAACCTGAAGGTCGAAGGGGATCTGCGACGTGAGGTCGCGCAGGACATCAAACGGAAGATCGAGATCGGCTGTTACCAGGGGACCCGTCATCGGCGGAGCTTGCCGGTCCGAGGCCAGCGGACGCACACGAACGCGCGCACCCGCAAGGGACCCAAGAAGACGATCGCCGGCAAGAAGAAGGCCGCGAGGAAGAAGTAACGACATGGCGAAGCCGAAAGCGAAGAAGACCCGCAAGCGCGAGAAGAAGAATGTGGTCCACGGGCAGGCGCATATCAAGTCGACGTTCAACAACACGATCGTCACCATCACCGACCTGCAGGGCAACACGCTGAGCTGGGCGAGCGCCGGCAACGTCGGTTTCAAGGGCTCCCGGAAATCGACGCCGTTCGCCGCGCAGCTCGCGGCCGAGAAGGCCGCCCGCCAGGCGCAAGAGCACGGACTGCAGAAGGTCGACGTGTACGTGAAAGGCCCCGGCTCGGGCCGCGAGACCGCCATCCGCTCTCTCGCGGCGGCAGGCCTCGAGGTGTCGGGGATCTCGGATGTGACGCCGGTGCCGCACAACGGCTGCCGGCCGCGCAAGCGCCGCCGCGTCTAGGGACGAAGGTGGCACCCGGCGCCACGTCGGCGTCAGGGAACCGTACGGGTGGGGTAGCAATGGTTGATCCCCCGCCGGAGGAGGAAGCCAGTTGTTCATCGTCGCAAGGCCTCAGATCACTGAAGACGTCATCTCGCCCATCCGCTCGAAGTTCGCGATCGAACCACTGGAGCCCGGGTTCGGCTACACCATCGGGAACTCGCTCCGCCGGACGCTCCTGTCCTCGATCCCCGGCGCAGCGATCTCGTCGGTCCGTATCGACGGCGTCCTTCACGAGTTCTCGACCATCCCCAAGGTCACTGAGGACGTCACCGACATCATCCTGAACCTGAAGGAGCTGGTGGTTCGCTCCGAGCTCGAAGAGCCCACCACGGTGTACCTGAAGGCGAAGGGACCGGCCGAGGTCACCGCGGGGGATGTTGCGCCGCCCGCGGGGGTCGAGGTGCTCAATCCCGACCTGCACATCGCGTCACTCGGCAAAGGGGCCACCCTGGAGATGGAGATGACCGTCGAGCGCGGCGTCGGATATCGGATGGCCGACAAGAACAAGAAGCCCCGCGATCCGATCGGCGTGATCCCGGTGGACTCGATGTTCTCTCCGGTTCGCAAGGTCTCGTACGCGGTGGAGAACACCCGCGTCGAGCAGATGACCGACCGCGACCGGCTGATCTTGGATGTCGAGACGGACGGCTCCGTGACGCCGCGTGAAGCGGTTGCCTCCGCGGGAGGTACGCTCCTCGAGCTCGTCAATCTCTTCTCGGAGCTCGCCGAGGCCGCGAGCGTGACGGTCGGCCCGGCCGAGGATGAGCAGCTCCCGAGCGATTACCAGATCACGATCGAGGAGCTGAACCTGTCCGTTCGTTCCTACAACTGCCTGAAGCGCGAAGGCATCAACGCCGTCGGCGATCTCGTGCAGAAGTCGGAGTCCGAGCTCATGGACATCCGCAACTTCGGTCAGAAGTCGATCGACGAGGTCAAGGCCAAGCTCGAAGAGCTCGGACTCGGCCTGCGGGAGGAGTAGCAGGTGCCGAAGCCCAAGAGGGGATCTCGCCTGGGTTCGAACCCGGCCCACCAGAAGCTCCTGCTCTCCACGCTCGCCAAGCAGCTCTTCGTCAATGAGGCGATCAACACGACCGAGGCGAAGGCCAAGATGCTTCGGCCCTACGCCGAGAAGCTCATCACGTTCGCGAAGCGCGGCGATCTGGCCGCACGACGCGAGGTGCTGAAGGACATACCGGATCGCGATGTCGTGGCCCGACTCTTCCACGAGATCGGGCCTCGGTTCGCCGAGCGTCCGGGCGGGTACACGCGGATCCTCAAGCTGGGACCGCGCAAGGGTGACGCGGCGCCGATGGCGCGGATCGAGCTTGTCGAGAGGGAAGCTTAGGGCCTTTCTTCCCGAGGAGCCTTCGCCATGCGAGTGATCCGGCTCACGCTCGCGTATGACGGCACTGACTTCCGAGGGTGGGCGCAACAGCGCCACCCCGAGGTGCGGACCGTAGAAGGTTCCCTGACCGAGGTCTTGAGGCGTCTCGCGCGCGAGGACGTGGGGCTTTCCGTCGCCGGTCGCACCGACGCGGGGGTACACGCGCGGGGTCAGGTCGCATCGTTCGTCACGTCGAGCCGGCTTGCGCCGGAACGGATCCAGAAGGCAGTGAACGGGTTCCTTTCGCCCGAGATCGTCGTCGTAGACGCCCGGGAGGCGCCGGAAGGATTCGATGCCCGATTCTCTGCGATCGCGCGGGAGTATCGGTATGTCGTCGACACGGCACCGCTCGCCGATCCGTTCACCGCGAGGTTCGTATGGCATCGCCCTCAGGAGCTACTCGTTGGCCCGATGCGTGACGCGGCGCGCCATCTGGTGGGGGAGCACGACTTCGCGTCGTACTGCCGGCACCCCGGCGCCGGGAAGCCGACCGTTCGCGACCTGCAGCGGGCCTCGATCGCCCGAGAAGGATCCCGTGTGGTCCTCGGCTTCCGCGCGAACGCGTTCTTGCATCAGATGGTCCGGACGATCGTGGGAACGCTCGTGCGGGTGGGCGATGGCACGCTCGAGTCCCCGGACGCTTTGCGGATCCTGGACGAGCGCCGACGCTCGATCCTCACACCGCCGGCGCCGACCCGGGGTCTCACGTTGGAGCGGGTCATCTACCGGACCCGTGGCGGACCCGCCCCCCGATGAACGGCGAGGTCGCCAACTTTGACGGTCGCGCGTTCCCGCAGGTAGCATTGCCCATCGGCCGGGATGCCCGGCCGATTTCCCACGTATGAATACCTACTCTCCGAAGCCCGAGCACATCGTGCGCCGCTGGTACGTGATCGATGCCAGCGGCCAGGTACTGGGACGTCTGGCCTCGGAGGTCGCCGCCATCCTGCGCGGCAAGCACAAGCCCATCTTCGCGCCTCACATGGACACCGGAGACAACGTCATCATCCTGAACGCAGCGCGGATCGAGCTCACCGGCGGCAAGGAATCCAAGAAGATCTCCTACCGCCACTCGGGCTATCCGGGTGGGATCACGGGTACCCGGTATGACGTGCTCCTCGCGAAGAAACCCGAGTTCGTCATCGAGAAGGCCATCAGAGGCATGCTCCCCAAGAACAGTCTGGGTCGGTCGATGATCAAGAAGCTCCACGTGATGGCCGGCTCGGAGCATCCTCACCAGGCGCAGATGCCGGTTCCGTATGCGCTCGGTCAGCCGCCCATGTGGGAGGGCCTGCCCCAGAAGCAGCCGAAGCCGTCGAAGGCCGCCACCGCTCCGACACCGGACAAGCCCTCTGCGAAGAAGCCAGCGACGAAGCCGAAGCCGACGGCCAAGAGCACGGCCACGTCTCCGCCGAAGAAGAGCGCCGCCCAGAAGACCTCAGGCCAGCAGACCTCAGCCCAGAAGACCTCAGCCCAGAAGACCTCAGCCCAGAAACCCACGGCGTCGACCGCGAAGGCGACTGCGAAGAAGACCCCGATCAAGAAGACCACCGCTCGCAAGCCCACCGCCAAGAAGAACGAAGAGGAGTCCTAAGTGGTTACGACCGCTGCGAAGATCATCACCGGACGTCGCAAGGAAGCCGTGGCGCGGGTTCGCATGGTCCCCGGCACCGGGAACTTCGAGATCAACGGTCGGTCGCTGGACGACTACTTCACGACGCGGGTGCATCGCATGGTCGCCGTCTCGGCGCTCCGCCTGGTCGGGCGTGAGAAGGACTTCGACGTGATCGTGACCATCCGCGGCGGCGGTGTCGCGGGCCAGGCGGGAGCTATCCGTCTGGGCATCGCTCGTTCGCTGATCGCAGTGGACCCTGAGCTCCGTGCACAGCTGAAAGCGGAGGGCTACCTCCGACGGGACGCTCGCGAGAAGGAGCGCCGCAAGTACGGGCTCAAGAAGGCACGCAAGGCGCCGCAATACTCCAAGCGCTAGGCGCTCGCTGCGTCAGCGTCTCGGCTGTTCGTTCGGGACGTCTTACTCGCCCAGGACGTCCTCGTCCGACGTCGAGTAGGAACCGGACTCGATCGCCTCGATGATCTCCCGTGCGCGGCCCTCGTTCTCGGGGGCGACCCACAGGTAGACGGGACCGGCCCGATACGGACCCTCGCCCTCGCCTTTCACCATCACGTCGATGCCCTCAGCCTCCAGGTAGCCCTTCGTCAGCTGTCCGTCGAACGGGTTGCCGGTCGCGTACACGCGGACGGGTCCGTCGCTCATACGCCGATGCTCCCACAGACCGGCCGAGCGCGGCGTCCACGTCGCCTCGGGTAGCCTTGCGGCCGTGAGGCGACTCTTCGGCACCGACGGCGTTCGTGGCATCGCCGGAACAGACCTGACGCGCGACCTGGCCTTCGGGTTGGGTCGCGCGGCTGTCGTGGTGCTCGGTCGTCACGGCGAGGGGCGACCCACGTTCCTGGTGGGACGCGACACGAGGCGCTCGGGCGAATGGCTCGAAGATGCTCTCGCCGAGGGGATCCGCTCCGCGGGCGGTAACGTGATCCTCGCTGGCATCGAGCCGACGCCGGCGATCGCGTTCCTCACGATGGAATTGGGCGTCTCGTCCGGCGTCGTGATCTCCGCCTCGCACAATCCTCCCGAGGACAACGGCATCAAGTTCTTCTCGCGCCACGGCATGAAGCTCTCCGACGAGCTAGAGGACGAGATCGAGGCGTTGCTGGCCGAGCCGTTCGTGGCGACGCAGGAGCCCGGCCAGGTCCGTGACAACGGCACCGATCCCGAGCGTTACCTTCAGCACCTCGTGGAGTCGGCGGATGCGTCGCTCGACGGGATGTCCATCGTCGTCGACTGCGCGAACGGCGCGGCATCGGGCTTCGCGCCCCAGGTCCTGCGTCGCCTGGGCGCCGAGGTGATCGCGATCTTCGATCAGCCCGACGGCGACAACATCAATGTTGGGTGCGGCGCGCTCCACCCGGACGTCGTGGCGGCGGAGGTCGTGCGGGTGGGCGCCGACGCCGGTGTAGCGCACGATGGCGACGCGGACCGGGCGCTGTTCGCCGATGCTCGGGGCAACGTGATCGACGGCGACCAGGTCTTGGCCGCCTGCGCGATCGACATGCATGAACGCGGGACGCTCTCGGGCGACCTGGTGGTGACGACCGTGATGGCGAACCTCGGGTTCCACCACGCGATGCGTGATGCCGGCATCGATGTGGTTGCGACGCAGGTCGGGGACCGCTACGTCTTGGAGGAGATGCTCCGCAGTGATGCCGTGCTGGGCGGTGAGCAATCGGGGCACCTGATCTTCCGGAACCAGGCGACGACCGGCGACGGGCTGTTGACGGCGGTTCGGTTCCTATCGCTCGCCGCTTCGCGGCGAGCGAGCGTGCAGGAGCTTGCCTCGTGCATGCGGCGGTTCCCGCAGGTGCTGCTGAACGTGCGGGTAGGCGATCCGGGTGGGCTTGGGCACGCTGAGGCCGTGTGGGATGCCGTGCGCCGATCTGAGGCCGAGCTTGGGGACGACGGACGCGTGTTGGTTCGCGCCTCCGGAACCGAGCCGCTCGTTCGCGTGATGGTCGAGGCTGCGGTGGCCGACGACGCAACCCGACACGCCGATACGGTCGCTGGGGTGGTTCGGTCGAGCCTCGGAGGCTCCTGAGTTCTCGCCACTCCAGCCTACGATCCTGGCGCTGCTAGGGTGGGTTCATGTGCGGCATCGTGGGTTACGTGGGGTCTGACGAGGCCCTTCCGATCGTCATCGAGGGGCTCCGGCGTCTGGAGTACCGGGGATACGACTCCGCCGGCGTCGCCGTCGTGGGAGAGGATCTCCGCGTGGTCAAGCGGGCCGGAAAGCTCCCAAAGCTCGAGGAGGCGCTCGCGGCGGGCGATCCGATCGGCGGCTACGCGGCGATGGGCCACACCCGCTGGGCCACCCACGGGGCTCCCACCGATCGCAACGCGCATCCGCATCAGGACTGCCACGGCCGCATCGCGGTGATCCACAACGGCATCATCGAAAACTTCCAGACGCTGCGCGCACGCTTGGAGAAGGACGGACACACACTCGCTTCGGACACGGACACGGAGTGCATCGCCCATCTGGTCGAGGAGCACGTTCGCGACGGCTCAGGCCTTGCCGACGCGGTCCGCGCGACCGTGCGCGAGCTCCAGGGAGCCTATGCCGTGGTCGTTCTGTCGGCGGATGAGCCGGACCTGATCGTGGGCGCGAAGATCTCGTCGCCGCTCGTGGTGGGCTTGGGTGACGGTGAGGCGCTGCTCGCCTCGGACATCCCCGCCGTGCTCGGCAGGACGACCTCGGTGATCCCGGTCGAGGAGGGTCAGGTGGTCGAGGCCCGACGCGACACCGTGGTGTTCACCGGCTTCGACGGGAACCCGCTGCGGCCCGAACCCATCACCGTGGACTGGGACGTGGCTCGCGCGCAGAAGAGCGGGTTCGACGACTTCATGTTGAAAGAGATCCACGAACAGCCGGGAGCGATCCGCGACACGCTGGTCGGACGGGTGGTGAACGGCCGGTTGGCGATGGACGAATTGCGGATCGCCGACGACGTCCTGCGCGAGGTCAACAAGGTGTTCGTGGTCGCCTGCGGGACCGCGTTCCACTCCGGACTCGTGGCGAAGTACGCGATCGAACACTGGACGCGCCTGCCGGTCGAGATCGAGATCGCGAGCGAGTTCCGATACCGCGACCCGGTTCTCGGTTCGGACACGCTCACGCTCGCGGTCAGCCAGTCGGGCGAGACGATCGACACGCTCGAGGCGGCACGGCACGCGCGGCGTCAGGGCTCGCACGTGATCGCCGTGACGAACACGGTCGGCTCTTCGCTCGCGCGGGAGGCCGACGGGGTCCTGTACACGCACGCTGGGCCCGAGATCGCGGTCGCCGGGACGAAGACGTTCGCGACGCAGATGGTGTCGCAGTATCTGGTTGCGCTCTATCTCGCGCAGGTCCGAGGCTCGATGTTCCCCGAGGAGATCAGCGAGATCCTGGATCGCATGGACGAGCTGCCGGCCAAGGTTCAGCGGGCGATCGGGCTGGACGGCGCCGTGCGCGCGCTGGCCGAGCGGTATCGGGACGTCCGCGATGTGTTGTTCATCGGCAGGCACACCGGCTATCCGGCGGCGCTTGAAGGCGCGCTGAAGCTGAAGGAGCTCAGCTACATCCATGCGGAGGGTTTCCCCGCAGCGGAGCTGAAGCATGGACCGATCGCCCTGATCGAAGCAGGGGTGCCCGTCGTGGCCATCGCCACCGAATGTCACATCTACCCGAAGATGCTTTCGAACATCCAGGAGGTTCGCGCGCGCGGCGCCGAGGTCATCGCGATCGCGACCGAGGGCGACGCGCAGATCGGGGCGCTCGCTGACCACGTGCTCGAAGTGCCCGCGACGCCCGAGCTGCTGTCGCCCGTCGTCGTGACCGTTCCCCTGCAGCTATTCGCGTATCACGTTGCGAAACTCCGCGGTTGTGACGTGGACCAGCCGCGCAACCTCGCCAAGAGCGTCACGGTCGAATAGTCCCGACTACGCTGTCCCCGTGGAGATCGTGGGTCTCGGCGTCGACATCTGCGAGATCGCCCGCATGGAGCGCGCGCTCGCCCGGCATCCAACCATGCGCGAACGAGTGTTCACCGCCGAGGAGCGCGCGTACTGCGACCGGAAGGCGCGGCCCGCCGAGTCCTACGCTGGAAGGTTCGCCGCGCGTGAGGCGTCGATCAAGGCGCTCGGAGGCTACCGTGGGAAGCGCTGGCAGGACATCCATGTCAGCCGCCATCCGAGCGGCGCTCCGTCGATCATCCTCGAGGGGAACGCGAAGCTCCGGGCCGACGCGCTCGGTATCGCACGCATCCTGATCACCTTCACGCATGAGAAGACGAGCGCGGTCGCGTTCGCCGTGGCGGTGAGCGAGTGAAGCCGATCCTCACTCCCGAACAGGCCTCGGCCCTCGACCGCGAGGCTCAGGAACGAGGGATCCCAGCCCAGCTCCTGATGGAGCGCGCCGGTCGTGCCGTCGCGCGCGCCGCCGTCGACGTCATGGGTGGCACGTACGGGCGGCGAGCGGTCGTCGTCTGCGGGAAAGGCAACAACGGAGGAGATGGACTGGTGGCCGGTCGACACCTCGCACGATGGGGTGTGCGAGTGTCCGTCGTTGCCGTCGAAGCGCTCGCTGATCTGCGGGAGCCGGCGGCGACGAACGCTTCGCGACTGGAAGAGGCACCGTCGATCCGGGTGTTGCCGTTCTCGGACGCGACGCTCGCGCGGGATTTGGAACGCGCCGATGTGACGATCGACGCGATCTTCGGCACGGGGTTCCGGGGCATCCCCGAGGACGAGTGGGCCGACGCCATCGCTGGGGTGAACGCATCGTTCGCTCCGGTGGTCGCCGTCGACATCCCTTCGGGCGTGAACGGCGCGACCGGCGCCATCGAGGGCGACGCCGTCCGGGCCGACCTCACCGTCACCTTCGGCGCAGCCAAGGTGGGCGCGGTGCTGCTGCCGGGCGCGGAGTTCGCCGGTGCGGTGCGCGTGGTCGACATCGGTTTCCCGGAGGATCTGGTGCGGCCGGACATGTTCCTGGTGGAGCCCAACGACGTGGTGGCGATCCTGCCCGAACGATCGATCGACACGCACAAACGCGCGACGGGCGTTCTCTTGGTCGTTGCCGGCTCGCGCGGCATGACCGGCGCCGTCCGCTTGATCGCCGAGGCTGCAGGCAGGATCGGCGCGGGGCTGATCCAGGTGGCCGTGCCTCGAAGCATCCTGTCAGTGGTCCAGACCGAGCTGGTCGAGACGACGTTCCTTCCGCTGGACGAAACCTCGGCGGGCACGATCGGAGCCGCCTCGCTCGACATCGTGTTGGAACGCCTGGACGGTGTCGACGCGTTGGCGATCGGCCCTGGGCTCTCGACGGACGAAGAGACCGCGGGGTTCGTTCGCGAGCTCGTCCGCGCATCTCCCGTCCCGTTCGTCCTGGACGCCGACGGATTGAACGCGTTCGCCGGACGCGCCGCCGACCTGGCCGATCGCAAGGCCGAGGCCGTGCTCACACCCCACGCTGGGGAGTTCGCCCGGCTCTGCGGCGTGACCGCTCGCGAGCTGTCCGCCGACCGGCTGCGGCATGCGCGCGCCTTGGCCGCAACGACCGGGGCGGTCACCTTGCTGAAAGGGAGCCGGACCCTGGTGGTCACGTCCGATGGCACGGTCCGGGTCAACCCGACGGGCGGGCCGGTGCTGGCCACGGCTGGTTCCGGAGATGTGTTGACCGGCGTCATCGGGGGGCTGCTGGCCCGCGGCCTCGCCCCGATAGATGCTGCCTCCGCTGGCGCCTACGTTCACGGCCTGGCCGGGATCCTTGCCGGCCGGTCCCTCGGAGAAGGAACGATCGCTACCGACATCACGGGTCATCTCCCGGAGGCCGTGAACCGCGTGCGGGAGGGCTCGTGACGCGTCTCCGCCCGACGTGGATCGAGGTGGATCTCGATGCGATCCGTCACAACGTTCGCCTCCTGAAGCCCGAACGCGCCGACCTGATGGCCGTGGTGAAGGCGGACGCGTACGGGCACGGCGACGTCCCGGTCGCACGCGCCGCGCTGGAGGCGGGCGCGACCTGGATCGGCGTCGCACTCGTCGAGGAGGGGCTGCGGCTGCGCGGCGCAGGGATCGAAGCGCCCATCCTGGTCCTGTCGGAGTTCCCACCCGGGTCTGAAGGGATCGCGCTCGCAGCCGGGCTGACGCCGAGCTTGTACACCGATGCCGGCCTCGCGCTGTTGGCTCAGGCCTCCCAAGGTCGCGAGGTCGGCGTCCACGTGAAGGTCGACACCGGGATGCATCGGGTGGGCGTGTATCCGCCAGAGGCGACGACGAGGTTCGTCGATCGCGTGGCCGCCTCGAGCCTGCGGTTGGACGCACTCTGGACGCACTTCGCCAGTTCCACCGAGGATGAGAAGACCACGCTGCTCCAGTTGGAGACCTTCCTTGCGGTCGTCGAGGATGTGCGGGCTGCCGGGCATCGGCCGGGGCTGCTTCACGCAGCGAACAGTGGCGCCACGATCTTGTATCCGCAGACCCACTTGGATCTGGTTCGGCCCGGGATCGCGATCTATGGTGTGGAGCCGGGAGGCGGGGTCGGGGCCGATCTCGGCTTGCGGTCGGCGCTTACATGGCGGTCCGTCGTCAGCATGACCAGGGGTCTGCCCGCGGGCGAGGCCGTCTCGTACGGTCACCGCTACCGGCTGAAGCGCGATGCGAACATCGCGACCGTGCCGGTGGGGTACGCCGACGGCTACCCTCGGCTCCTGTCATCCAGGGCCGACGTCCTGATCCGAGGGCAGCGATGCCGCGTGGCGGGGAGCGTGACGATGGACCAGCTGATCGTGGACTGCGGCGAACTGACCGTCGAGGCGGGGGACGATGTCGTGCTGCTCGGCCGCCAAGGCCGCCACGCCGTCTCGGCCGAGGAGCTCGCCGGATTCGCGGAAACGATCGGCTACGAGATCGTGACCGGGATCGGCGACCGCGTGCCGAGGGAGTATGTCTGATGAGCTCGAAACGAACCGCGGCGATCACGGCCGCCCTGACCGCAGGGACCGTCGCCGCGGGAGCCGCCGTCAGCGTCGTGTTCAGGCGCCGGCACCGAGAGCGAGGTCTCGCGGCGTCCATCGGGGATCTACCGCCGGACGTGGTGGAACCGGTACGTTCGTTCGACGGAACCGGGATCGCCGTTCGGGCAGCGGGAGATGTCGACGCACCGATCCTGCTGTTCACGCATGGGTTCAGCCTGGACATGTCGGCCTGGCACGAGCAGTGGATCGATCTGGCCGATGACTTCCGTTGCGTCTTGATGGATCACCGTTCGCACGGCATGAGCGGGAGCGCAGAGCACGGAGATCTGTCGATCCGTGCGATGGGGCGTGACGTGGCGGCGGTGCTCGATGCGATCGCGCCCGACCGCCCGGCGATCGTGATCGGGCACAGCATGGGTGCCATGGCGATCCTCGCGATGGCCGAGCAGCGTCCGGAGCTCTTCGGTCCGCGCGTCGCCGGCGTGGCGCTGATCGGCGCCTCCTCGTCCGACCTGTTCCGCGGGGCCATCGGATCGGTGACCGAGTTCCTGCGCCCGAATAGGGGAACGTTCGCCACCGCAGCGCGTCGCGTCGACCGGCTCCGTCGTGCCGTGCTGGCGAGCCCTGCCGACGTCGGAGGTGTCGTGACTCGCATGACGCAGTTCGGCCCGGACGCGCCGCCGCATCTGGTGGATCACATCGTGGGGTTGGCCGAGCGGGCTCGCCCCGAGGTGTGGACCGATGGCCTCGCCGAGCTGATGGAGATCGACCTGCGGCACGCGCTGCCCCGGGTCCGGGTACCGGCCCTCGTGATCGTCGGTCAGCACGACCGGGTCACCCCGCCGGCCGCCGCGGTGGAGTTGGTCGGCGGCCTGCCCGACGCGAGGCTCGTCGTCGTCGAGAACGCGGGACACATGGCGATGCTCGAACGGCCGGCCGAGGTGAATCACGACCTGCGTGTGTTCGCGCGTCAGGCACTCGGCCTAGATCGCGAACGACGGACCCGCCAACGAGCCGTCAAGAGGGGCGCTGGGGAGAACGGATGAGGACGCTCGCCGCCGCGGCCGCCGATGCCGCGACCTGCACCATGTGTCGTCTGGCCGAGGGTCGCACGCAGGTCGTGTTCGGTGTTGGGGATCCCGACGCAGACCTGCTGTTCATCGGAGAGGCTCCCGGGTTCCACGAGGATAAGCAGGGTGAGCCGTTCGTGGGAGCGGCCGGCCAGCTGCTGACGCGGATGCTCGGCGAGATCGACCTGAAGCGCCAGGACGTCTACATCGCGAACGTGCTGATGTGTCGCCCGCCGGGGAATCGGGATCCGCTCCCCGACGAGATCGAGTCGTGTACTCCCTGGCTCGTGGAGAAGATCTCCTTGATCCAGCCGAAGGTCGTCTGCACCCTCGGGAACTTCGCGACGAAGTTCGTGCTGAACACCTCGCAGGGCATCACGCGACTGCGAGGTCAGACGTTCCCATGGCACGGCCGAACCGTCGTACCGACGTTCCACCCGGCGGCCATCCTGCACGGTGGAGGTGAGGGATCGAAACAGTTCGAGCAGCTGCGCGAGGACTTCGCCTTGATCAAGAGAACGCTCGAAGAGCTGCGGGATCCGTCGGAACCGGCGGCGGCCGAGCCCACAGTGGAAGCAACCACCGCCGAGGAGCAACTGGAGCTGTTCTGATGCGGATCGAGCTCCGGACCGAGACCGCCGACGAGACACGAGCGGTGGGTGAAGCCTTCGCGGCGCTGCTCCGACCACGCGATGCCGTGATCCTCACCGGTGAGCTCGGCGCCGGGAAGACCACGCTCGTCCAAGGCGTCGCGCGTGGCCTCGACGTGCACGATCAGGTGCTGTCGCCCACGTTCACGTTGGTTCGCGAATACCGCGGACGCCTCGACATCGCTCACGTCGACGTCTACCGCCTGGATCGGGTCCAGGACGTCGTGGATCTTGGGCTCGAGGAGCTCGGCAACGGCGACGCGGTCCTACTGGTCGAATGGGGCGACGTCGTCGAGGAGGTCCTGCCCGCGGATCACGTCACGATCGAGCTCACCGCCGCGGATGACGGCGAGCTTCGACGGATCGTGCTGTCGCCCGGCGGCCAGACCTGGATCGAACGCTGGGAGCGGGCGGAACAGGTGCTCTCGCCCTGGAGCGTGGACCCATGATCGTCCTCGGCATCGATACGTCGACACCGCAGACGAGCGTGGCGATCGGCAACGATCGCGAGGTTCTGGCGCGTATCTCGATCGCCGGAAAGGCTCGACAGGAGTCGGTCACACCGGCCCTGCAACAGATGCTCGCCTGGTCCGGCCTCGACCTCGATCGGGTCGGCGGGATCGCGGTCGGTATCGGGCCCGGCCTGTTCACCGGTCTTCGGGTCGGAGTGGAAACCGCCAAGACCTTGGCCCAGGTGCTCAACGTTCCCATCGTCGGCATCACCAGCTTGGACGCTCTCGCCTTCGCGATCAGACATACGTCCCGCCGGATCGCCTGCGTCATCGACGCCCGCCGCGGCGAGGTGTTCGTGGCCGTCTATCGGGCGGTGCCGGGAGGCGTCGTCCGAGAGACCGATCACCTGGTCCTCAAGCCCGATCACCTGGTCGCCGAGCTCCAGGCGGTTCCCGGGGAGGTGCTGTGCGTCGGGAACGGTGCCATCCTGTACCGGCGTGAGATCGAAGATCTCGGGAGCCGGGTGGAGTTCGCCTCGCCGGCGGCGGCGCATCCCGACGCCGCCGCCTTGGTGGAGCTCGCCGTCCCCCGGTTCATGCGTGAAGAACACGACCGGTTGTTCGATGTCGTCCCCTTCTATCTAAGGAAGTCGGATGCGGAGATCGCTTGGGATCAGCGAACCAGAGGCGCCCAGGGTTGAGGTGACCCCGATGCGCCGCCGCCACCTGCGCGGCGTGATGGCCATCGAGCGCCAGGTCTATTCGCGTCCCTGGAGCCCGAACCTGTTCCTGGCCGAGATGACCGAGCCGGTGAACCGCCGCTACCTTGTGGCCAAGATGGACAAAGAGATCGTGGGCTATGCGGGCCTCATCTGTTACGGCGAGGAGGCTCACGTGACGAACATCGCCGTCGACCCCTCGCATCACCGGCGCAAGGTCGGGTCGCGCCTGTTGTACGAGTTGCTCGTGAACGCTGTGGAGATGGGCGCGCAAGCGGTCTCGCTGGAGGTCCGCGTCTCGAACTGGGGCGCGCAGCGACTGTACGGGCGTTTCGGCTTCCATCCCGTCGGTCTGCGGCGCAACTACTACCAGGAGTTGAACGAGGACGCGTTGATCATGTGGACCGACGACGTCCGATCGAAGGCCTTCGCCGCCCGTTTGGCGGAGATCGCCGACGATCTCCCGGAGGGCGTGCGTCCGGCGTGATCACCCTCGGTATCGAAACGTCGTGCGACGAGACCGCCGTCGCAGTGGTGGAAGACGGCTTCACCGTCCGTTCCAACCTGATCGCGACCCAGGTGCAGCTGCATGAACGCTTCGGGGGGGTCGTTCCCGAGGTCGCGGCGCGCGCGCACGTCGAGGCGTTGAATCCGTTGATGGCCGCAGCGTTGGAGGCTGCCGGTCTCGGATTCGGCGACATCGACGGCGTGGCCGTCACGGTCGGGCCAGGACTGGTCGGCGCGCTCTTGGTGGGGATGGCCGCGGGGAAGGCAGTCGCGCTTGCGACCGGGGCCGACCTGATCGGCGTCAACCATCTGGAAGGTCACATCTGGGCGAACTTCCTGAGCCACGGTCCGCCGGAGCCGCCGATCATCGCGTTGGTCGTGAGCGGAGGTCACACCATGATCGTGCATATGCCCGAGCCATTCCATCATGAGGTGCTGGGTCAGACGCTCGATGACGCGGCGGGTGAGGCGTTCGACAAGGTGGCGCGGTTGATCGGGCTCGGCTTCCCCGGCGGACCCGCCCTCGACAAGATGGCGCGCGACGGCAGCCCCGACGCGATCCGGTTCCCGCGCTCGATGGAACGCTCCGGCGACTTCGACTTCTCGATGAGCGGCTTGAAGACCTCCGTGCTTCGACACGTCAAAGCCGAACGCGCTTCGGGGCGCGACATCGATCTTCCCGACCTCGCGGCGAGCTTCCAGGAGGCGATCGTCGACGTGCAGGTGCAGAAGACGCTGGAGGCGGCCGCCAAGCTCGACGTCGGAACCGTGCTGCTGGGCGGCGGAGTGGTCGCGAACACGCGTTTGCGGGAACGGATGGAACGCGACGGAGGTTCGGCAGGATTGCGGGTCTTGTTCCCACCGCTCGAGCTCTGCACCGACAACGCAGCCATGATCGCGTGCGTGGGCGCGGCCAGATTGGCTCGCGGGGAACGCACATCGCTCGACATCGGAGCCGATCCGAACTTAGGGTTAGCGTCGTGACGACCGTCCTGGTGACCGGGGGCGCCGGGTTCATCGGCTCGCATCTTGCCGATCGACTGCTGGCCGCGGGCTACCGCGTGATCAGCGTCGACGACCTCACGACCGGGCGTATCGCCAACCTCTCCGAGGGACGGAACTATGGCAAGGAGTTCACGTTCTTCAACATGGACGTGCGCTCGGACGGCGTGCAACAGCTCTTCGAGCGCCACCGACCCGAGATCGTGTTCCACCTTGCGGCGCAGTCGGGCGTGCGTCCGTCACTCGAGGATCCGGTGCGTGACGCCAGCGTCAACGTCATGGGTCTGCTGAACGTGCTGGAGTGCGCGGTGAAGACCGGTGTCCGCAAGGTGATCTACGCGGCGAGCGGCGGCACGATCTACGGCGAGCCGAAGCGTGTGCCCGCCAAGGAGACCAGTGCGCAGGGCTCACACCCCCTGTCGCCGTACGGTATCTCGAAGAAGGTCGCCCTGGACTACCTGGGGTTCTACCAGCGGTACCGCGGCCTCGACTACACGGCGCTCGCGCTCGGCAATGTGTACGGACCCCGTCAGGACCCGTATGGGGAGGCCGGCGTGATCGCGATCTTCGCCGCGAAGATGCTCGCCGGAGAGACGCCGACGATCCACGGCGACGGGAACCAGACCCGCGACTACGTGTTCATCGACGACACCGTGCACGCGTTCGTGCAAGCTATGGAGAAGGGCTCAGGGAAGCTCGTCAACATCGGTACGGGTCTGGAATCGAGCGTGAACCACGTGTACCAGCTGCTCGCCGGCATCATCGGGTTCACGGCGGAGCCGGGCCACGGCACGCTCCCGCCGGGTGAGCTCAGGCGGATCGCGCTCGACATCTCGAGCGCTCCGCACGCGATCGGATGGAAGCCCTGGACCCATCTGGAAGACGGCTTGGCCGAGACGGTCGCGTTCCTGAAGGGGATCTAGGATCTCGAGGGTTACAACTCGTCCGCGCCGCTGACCACTGTCTCGGGAACGACCTCGTCCTCAGGCGTCCCGTTCGAGATCGCGACACCATTCTCGACCTCGCCGCTGACGCCGTTCCCGTTGGCCTTGGCCTCGACCGGGCTCGCTGGGCCGATCAGACGGGGGCTCCAGCGCTGAGGCTCCTTCTTCTCCGGCCGGAGGTACTCAGAAGAAGCCACGTAGTAGCCGTACCCGTAGTGACGCCCGCGGGGAGCCTGCACGTCGGTTAAGACCGCGGCGTCGACCCGCACGCCCACGCGTTCGAGCTGGTCGGTGGTCTCGAGGATCGCGCCCCCGCGCGTACGACCCGACCGGATCACGAGGAGGACCGCGTCGGCGAGAGGGAGAAGGGCGAGGCAGTCGGCCAAGCCCAGCACCGGAGGACAATCCAGGATGACGAGATCGAACTCCCTTCGAACGGTGTCCAGGAGCTCCTCCATCGCAGCGGATTGGAGAAGCTCAGCGGGACGACTCGTGACGTGGCCGGCGGGCAGCACCCAGACGTTGCCCACGGCGGGGCGCACGATCGCTTCCTCGAATGAGAGCTCACCTTCCAATACCTCGGTCAGCCCTCTCCCGTTCAACACACCGAAGTGCTCGTGGATGCGCGGCTTGCGGATGTCGGCGGACATGACCAGCACGCGCTCGTCCGTCTGCCCGAGCGCCGCGGCCAGGTTCGCCGCGGTCATCGACTTCCCTTCCTGCTGCATCGGGCTCACGACGGCGAAGATCTTCAGACCGCGCTTTCGCGCCATGCTCAGGACGTTCGTCCTCATGGTGCGGTACGCCTCAGCGGCGGGACCGCGCGGCTCGTGGTCCACGACCAGATGGGCACCCCGCCGCCTCCGGTCCCGGCTATTCGTGTGGGGGATGTAGGCGAGCAGCGGCGCGTCCAGGTAGCTCTCGAGTTGAACGCGCCCGCGCACGCGATCGTCCGAGAGATCCAGCACGAACGCCAGGACCACTCCGAAGAAGAGGCCCAGCATCAGCCCGATGACCGAGTTCAATGGGATCTTCGGACTCGAGGGCGAGCCGGGCGCCGAGGCTTGCAGGATGATCTGATCGGGGTTCACGACCTGGGGGACGGAAGCGAGCGACGACTCGAGGACGCCGAGCTGGACAGACAATCGGTCGAGCTGGTCCGTGATGCTCCGATATTCGGACGACCCGGCCGCGAGTCCCACCAGATCCGCGTTCAGATCACGCTGCTTGCTCACGTACTTGGCGATCTGACTCTGGAAGGATTCTCTCTGATTGTCGATCTGATCCTGAGCCTGCTGACTCTTGTAGTCCACGTAGGCTTTGGCGAACGCGTTCGCCCCGAGCGCTGCTTGCACGGGCTTCGGGTCCGAGAAGGCGATGTTCATGATGAAGTTGTCGGGCGATGTTTGCGCCGAGACCCGCTTGAGGAGCTGCGTCACCGTGAGCGATGATCCCAGAGCTTCCTTGGCGGCCAGCGCGATGGGCTCCGACTTGAGCACCTGGGCCTCGGTGTCCATGCTGATGACCCGGCCGGGGCTCGAGGCATCGGTCCCCAGCGGCGGGTTGACCAGCACCTTGGTCCTTCCCGTGTACATCGGGGTCTGAAGCTTCGAGTAGCCGAACATCAGGCCGAACCCGAGCAAAGCGAGGACCCCGATGACGGGTGCCCGCCTCCGCAGGATCGCGGTGTACTGCCGCAGATCCACGAGGTCTTCGCCCGCGGGCAGGGGCTGCCTAGCTTGCACCGAGTCTCCTTGGAGTGTCCGACGTGTTGGGGAATCATACGACGACCGCGCGCGCCGACTAATCGCCCGAAGGGACCAAGATGCCTTCCGAACGGCCTAGGACGCCGCGCGACACAACATCTCCATGGAGCTGGCCGTCTGGAGGACTAGGGGGCGACCCCGAGTTGGACCCGATCCTCCTGCAGGAGGTGACCCTCGCTGACTCGCTCGAACGCCTCGATCGCGCGGAGCACCAGATCGACCGAGCCGAGCGGGTCGCGCCCGATCGCCGTCTCGGCCGCCAAGACCAATCCGTGGACCCCGTCGAGCAGCGTGTTCGCGAGGTCGTTCGCCTCCGCGATCGTCGGCGTTCGACCGGTCACCAGTGACTCGAGCAGGTTCGTCGCGACGTAGACCGGACGGTTCCCCCGGTTCGCTCGCCGGACGATCGCCTTCTGATAGAAGGGCAGGTGTTCGAACGGGATCTCATGGGACAGATCGCCGCGGTCGATGAGCACGGAATCGGCCGCCTCGATGATGCCGTCCATGTTGCGCACGCCGAGACGGCTCTCGATCTTCGCCATGATCTGCGCCCCCGCAGGAGCGACGGCGCGGATCAGGTCAACGTCTGCGGCCCCACTCGCGAACGACAAAGCGTAGTGAGTGATGCCGAGTCGGGCGCCGATCTGGATGGCCGCCCGGTCCTTCTCGGAGAGCGGTGGCAGGTTCGGGAGTGGGTCCATGGTGACGGCCCGATTCGATCGAACCTTCCCGCCGCGCACCACCGACGCGGTCGCCTCGCCCACCCCGACCGCCTCGATGCGCAGCAGCGCTCCGTCGAAGTCGATGCCGATGAGCATCTGAGGAACGAGGGTCTCGAACACGACGCTCGGCCACAGACTGAAACGTCGACCGGTTCCCGGGACGAGCTCGCTCGTCAAAGTGACTTCCTGTCCCTCCTCGAGCACGACGTCGTCTTCGACGAGGCCGCAGCGGACCTGCGCACCCTCGGTATCCAAGCTGATCTCGGTGGAGGAATGGCTTCGGATCAGCTCGATCGTCGGCTCGATCTTCTCGAGGGGGGTGTGGGACAGGTTGATGCGATACAGATCGGTGCCACGCTCGTCCAGGCCCCGAAGGATCTCGGCGCTGAGCGAGGCGGGTCCGAGGGTGCAGAGGATCTTGATCTTCATGATGCGCGGGAGTGTAGGGCGGCCGGCGGCGCGTCAACAATCGGTCGAAAGTCGACCGAGACGTAGGGCCTAGTCGAACGGGCGTATGGCCAGGACGGGCATCATGCGCTCGGACGGACCGTTCGGCCGATGCCCGAGCGAAACGCTCCCGATACCATGGGTCTCGTTACGTGTCCCCCGGCAGTCATGCAGGTCGCGCCAGGCGGGGCCCCCGGATCAGGAGATCGAAGAACTGAGGAGGAAGGTCATGTTCCAAGGAAGCTTCGGCCGCATCGTGCGCCTCGGCGCGGTGGCCGCGATCAC
Source organism: Actinomycetota bacterium (assembly GCA_050692375.1). Classification (GTDB taxonomy): domain Bacteria; phylum Actinomycetota; class UBA4738; order UBA4738; family HRBIN12; genus JBBQVZ01. The sequence continues at coordinate 12,561 of JBOGVK010000182.1, read as the reverse complement.
GGCCGGGCTCCTTGCCGTGGCGCAGCCCGCGCTCGCTCTCTCGAGCGCTCCGGATCGGACATGGGGGACGGACGGCAAGACCTATGCCCTCGTGAAGTGGGGGAACACGATCTTCGTCGCCGGTGCGTTCAAGCACGCCGTCGGGACCAGCGGACAGAAGGTCGCGGCCGCGAACATCGCCGCCTTCGACATGACGACGGGTGCTTACATCCCGAGCTTCACCGCGAGCGTCACCAACACCCTCACCACTGCGAAGGCGACCGTGAACGCGCTGGCGGTCTCGACGGACGGTTCCACCCTTTACATCGGCGGTCAGTTCGACACGGTCGACGGGCAGCTCCGCCAGGATTTGGCCGCCGTCGACACGGCCACCGGGACCCAGCTCAGCCCAACCGTCACCGCCCAGCCGGACTCGGCGGTGCAGGCGATCGTCGCCGGAACCAACCTCGTCTACTTCGGCGGGAACTTCACGAAGGTGAACGGCCTGGCCCGTCAGCATCTTGCGGCGATCTCGGCGACCGACGGGACGCTGAGTAGCACCTGGCTCTCCTCCGCGACCGGCGGCACCGATCCCTGCCCCAGCCAGTTCCCGTCGGGGACGAACTGCGGACCGGTTTCCAACGGCGGGTCCGGCAACGTCCACAGCATGTCGCTCTCGGCCGACGGTACCGGCATATTCGTCGGGGGCAACTTCTATTACATCAACGGCACGCCCCGGAACTCGGTGGCCGAGATCAACCTGACGACCGGCGCACCCATGAGCTGGAAGGTGCCTTGGCACACGATCCCCGATGAGGGCCCGGGGCAGAAGTACAGCGGACCGAACGTCGTCTGGGGCATCTTGCCCACGTCGACCCGCGTCTTCGTCGGCTACGGCCGCACCCCGAACGGCTTCGAGGCGTACACGCTGAGCATCGGCGCCACGAGCGACAAGGACTGCACCGTTACGACTCCGTGCGCCACGTCCCTGTGGACGGACGGCACACCGGGCAACGGCGAGTCTCTCGCGCTCTCTCCGGACGGCACTCGCCTGTTCGTGGGCGGTCACTTCGGGATGGGAGTGCTCGACTACCACCCGTGCACGGGCAGCGTCTACGCACACGGCCTCATCAGTGTGAACCCGACGAACGGCGCGTACTACTGCGACTGGATCCCCCAGATGCTGCCATTCGGGGGCACGAGCGCGCCCGGTTCGCACGTGGATCCGCCCCAGTACATCGGTGGGTGGGCGCTGCAGATCACGAGCTCCGCGCTGTTCGTCGCCGGCTTCTTCACCTCGATATCCGGTGTGCCGCAGTCCGGCCTGGCGAGGTTCACGCTCGTCGGATCCCCTCCGCCTCCTCCGCCTGCGCCCGTGATCACGTCGTTCACCCCGGACTCCGGTCAACAGGGCAGCAGCGTGGTGGTCACGGGGACCGCATTCACGGGATCGACGAGCGTGACGTTCGGATCCATCGCCGCGACGAGCTTCACGGTGGATTCCGATACGCAGATCACGGCGGTCGTCCCGGGTGGCTTCACCCACTCACCGATCACCGTGACGACTTCGGGCGGCACCGCCAAGAGCGCGACGAACTTCAAGCTGATCCTTCCGTCGATCTCGAACTTCAGCCCGAAGACCGGGCCGGAGGGACTGCAGGTCGTCCTCACCGGGGTCGGATTCACCGGCGCCACGGGGGTCAAGTTCGGGGGGGTCGACGCGGCCTTCAACGTGGACTCGGACATCCAGATCACGACGACCGTTCCGGTCGGCGCGGTCACAGGACCGATCACTGTCGCGACGCTCGGCAACGGGACGATCGCGACCGCGACCGCGTTCACCGTCACGCTTCCCCCTCCGCCGCCGCCGACGATCACGTCGTTCGATCCGGCTTCGGGACCGGTGGGCAGCGCGGTCGTCATCACCGGAACCGGGTTCACCGGGGCAACGGCGGTGAACTTCGGGACCTTGGCCGCTACGAGTTTCACGATCGATTCCGACACGCAGATCACCGCGATCGTGCCGGCGGGCTTCGCCCACTCTCCGATCAAGGTGACGACCGCCGGCGGCACGGGGAAGAGCGCCACGAACTTCGTGGTGACGTGACATCTACCCTCATCGTTCCCCCCCCGTTCGGTCGGATCCGCCCCGGCCGAACGAGGGGACGGGAAGGTCATCGGTTTCGACGATCCGGCATGACGCGCGCGCCTTGCCGAGTGGCCAAGGGAACAGGAATACTCCACTCACCACGATCCGAGGCGGGTCCCCCCGATGCTGACTTGGCCCATGGCTTCCATCGCATCCACCGTTGGGTGGTGACGAGCGCGTGGAAGCTCGCGGGATGACGCCACGGGGATCGTCGGAGGAGCATAGGTCCGGAGGCGTAGGTCCGGCGCCTAGGGTCCGGTCGGACGTCGACGGCACTTTCGCCTGATGCAGGGGATGGGAAGCATTCACTACGCTGGCTGAAGGCGGATTCCCGCTGACTGAGCGTTGAGATCGAAGGAAAGGGGAGACAGGTGGACTATCGATGGTCATCCAGGAAGGCGCTCGTCACCGGGGGCGCCTCGTTCATCGGCTCGACGCTCGTCGACGCGCTGCTCGCCCGGGGGGCGTCCGTGAGGGTCGTCGACGACTTCTCAAGTGGCGTCTTCCCGAACATCCACAACGTGGTGGAGGACGGGTCGGTGGAGCTGATCCGCGGGGATCTCCGCGATCCCGACGTCTCCCGCAAATGTGTCGACGGGATGGACGTCGTCTTCCACCTTGCCGCCGACCACGGGGGCCGCGGGTACGTGGACCTTCATCAGTACGCCTGCTCCACGAATCTTGGACTTGATTCGATCCTCTTCCGGTCGGCGCTCGACGCCGAGGTCGAGCAGGTCGTCTATGCCTCCTCGGGGTGTATCTACCCGCTCTACCTGCAGGCAGATCCCGGTGAGACCCTGTACCTCACCGAGGACATGGAGAAGGCTCCCGGGTACGACCCCGATGGTCTCTACGGCCTGGCCAAGATGGCCGGCGAGCTCACGCTTCGCGCCATGCACCATGAGTACGGGATGAAGACGGCCTCGTGCCGCTACTTCACGGTGTACGGGCCCCGCGGCGTGGAGAACCACGCGGTCATCGCGATGATCGCTCGGGCGTTCCTCCGACAGGATCCCTTCAACGTGTGGGGAACGGGCGAGCAGATCCGCAACTGGACGTACGTCGACGACATCGTCGAGGGGACGATCAGAGCCGCCGAGAAGATCGACGACGGAACCGCCGTCAACCTCGGAACGATGGAGCGGGTGAAGGTCATCGACGCCGTCCGGATGGTGTGCGAGTTGGCCGGGTATGAGCCGGAGATCGTGAAGCAGCTCGAAATGCCCGTCGGCCCCATGAACCGCGTCGCTGACAACTCGCTCGGCAAGGGGCTTCTCGACTGGGAGCCGCAGGTTGCGTTCGCCGATGGGCTCAAGAGAACCTTCGACTGGTACGTTGCGACGAAGGACCCGAACGAGGTGCGCGGCATCTTGGACTTCATGCTGACCGGTCGCGGAACGCCTTCGACAGAGTCAGAGACGGTGTCGGCGATCACGGGAAAGGGGTGAGCGTCGTCCTTCCCGAACGGCAGGTGCCCGGTCTTGGGCCGGAGCGCCGTTGCCGCGAGCGCACCGAGTGGCCGCGCGTGAACGGCGTCCGGATCGACGCCATCACGCCCGAGAGTTTCGTCGGGTCACTCTCGACGTTCCTCTCGTGTGGGCACAGCCACGTCGTGCATTTCTGTGCGGCGCATCCGACCATCGAGGCCCGGAGCGATGCCACCTACCGCGGGATCCTCAACACCGGGGCTCTGAACGTCCCGGACGGGATGCCGGTGGCCTTGGCCGCGAGGATGTTCGGCGCGAAGACCGAGAGGCTCGCGGGCACGGACGGGATGCATCTGACCGCTCTGTGGGGTGTCGAACAAGGTCTGCGGCACTACCTGTACGGCGGGACGCCCGAGACCCTCGATCGGCTGCAGCACCGTTTGGAGGAGATGTATCCGGGCATCGTGATCGTGGGGGTGGAGTCGCCCCCGTTCCGTCCGCTCACGGACGGCGAGGTCGCCGAGAGCGCCGACCGCATGCGCGCGGCCCGGACTCAAGCTCTGTGGATCGGACTCGGTGCGCCGAAGCAAGACCTCATGGCCTACCGCCTCCGCAGACTTCACGCGGCGCCGGTGATCCTATGCGTCGGGGCCGCCTTCGATTTCACTGCCGGGACCATGAAGCGGGCGCCCGCGTGGATGCGGCGCTCGGGCCTTGAGTGGGTTCACCGGTTGCTCTCCGAGCCACGACGATTGTGGCGGCGATACCTGGTCGGCAACCCGAGGTTCGTGGCGGGTGTCATCCGTGACCGGCTTCGGGCGTCCAGTCGGAACGGTCGGTCAAGTGAACCGTAAGGACCTGCCGACGACGTCGCTACGGCGGCTGGTGTACTCGACGCGTGCGGTCGTCTCGGTTCACCCGTCGCTGTTCCTTCCGTTCGCTCGACGCAAGTACGGCCGCGCCGTCAACGACAGGGTGGTTGAGACAGATACCGAGCTGGTGATCGAGGGGTTCCAACGGTCCGGGAACACGTTCGCCGCCGTCGCGTTCGAGATGGCGCAGCAACGGCGGGTGAAGACTGCACACCACATGCACGCCGCCGCGCAGATCGTCGCAGCCGCGCGGATGGGCATCCCGACGCTCGTCCTGATACGCGATCCCGAGGCGTGTGTGCTCTCGCAGATGGTGCGCGAACCCGGCATCGCGGCGGGCCAGGCACTCGCGAACTGGGTCCGGTTCTACGAACACGTGATCCCGTGCCGGGACCGTGTCGTCATGGCGGGCTTCGAACAGGTCACGACGGACTTCGGTGCGGTGATCCGCGAGGTGAACGAGCGATTCGGCACGCCCTTCGCGGAGTTCGAGCACACCGACGCCAACGTGGAGCATTGCTTCGAGCTGATCGAGTTAGGGAACCGTGCGCGTTATGGCGCGCTCCGAGAGCCGATGATCGCCCGCCCCTCCGTCGAGCGCAACGCACTGAAGGATGCCATCCGGCGTCAGTACGGATCGGAGAGACTCGCTCGTCTCCGCTCCCGCGCCACCGCAGTCCACCGGGCGCTCGTCCCATCGCAGAGCGTGTCCTGAACGCGATCTCCATGCGGATCCTCATCTTGCACTCGACGTACCTCTCGGGCCCTGTGTCCGGCGAGAACCGCGTCGTCGAGGACGAGTCGCGGCTCCTTCGCGAAGCCGGGCACGAGGTCGGGGTCTGGGCTCCGACGCCCGATGTGTCCGGCCCCTTGGGCTCGGTGCGGGCGGGGATGTCCTCCATCTGGTCGGTGAAGGCGGCTCGAGAAGTGGGGGAGGTGGTTCGTCGGAGGAACATCGAGATCGTCCACGTGCACAATCTCTTCCCCGCGCTCTCTCCCGCGGTCCTCCGATCGGCGCGGTCCGCAGGCGCCTCGGTGCTCGTGACCCTTCACAACTTCCGGTTGATGTGTTTGCCCGCCAATCTCCTGCGCGATGGAAAGATCTGTGAAGCCTGCGTCGGCCATCTCCCGTGGCGAGGGGTCGTGCATCGGTGCTATCGAGACTCCGCGCTCGGCAGCGTCGCCCTCGCGGCGTCGCTCGTCGCCCATCGCGGCATCGGCACGTTCGACGGCGTCGAGCGGTTCATCGCCGTCAGTGAGTTCGTCCGGGACAAGTACATCGAGGCCGGTATGCGCCCCGACCAGGTCGCGGTGAAGCCCAACTTCACCTGGGCCCTCGATCATCGCGACGGGCCCGGTGAGTACTTCCTGTACCTGGGTCGGCTCGCGCCTGAGAAGGGCGTTGACACGCTGCTCGCCGCCTGGGGATCGAGCGCTCCGCGGCATCCCCTCGTCGTGATCGGGGATGGTCCCGACGCGGATATCTTGCGACGGAACGCCCCCGCTGGTGTCGAGTTCCGGGGTCAGGTCTCGGCGGACGAGGCGGGCGCGGCGCTTGCCCACGCACGGGCGCTCCTGGTGCCGTCGCGCTGGTACGAGGCCGCTCCTCGATCGATCATCGAGGCGTACGCGGCGGGAGTGCCGGTCGTCGCGAGCGACATCGGCGCGCTTCCCGAAACCGTGGCGGACGGAGTATCGGGGCGCCTGGTGCCTCCGGACGACGCCGAGGCGTGGGCAAAGGCGGCGGGCTCGCTCGACGACCCCGAGTCGCTCCATCTCGGCGCCGGCGCGCTCCGTCTCTGGGAGGAGCGCTTCAGCCCCGAGCGAGGCCTGGAAGGGCTGGAGACGGCGTACCGAGGAGCCGTGGCGGTGAGCGCATGACGGCGTTCGTCTCCCTCAAGGAATCGTTGCCTCGTTCCCGCTGGACCTTGCAACGGTTCGGCTTGTCCCCGGGAAAGCTCCGATATCGGGTGGCCGACGCCGGGGCCCCGACGGTCTTCTGCGTGAGTCTCCCCAAGGCGGGCACGCATCTGCTGGAACGCGCGCTCTGCCTCCATCCGCGGCTGTACCGGAAACTCTGGCCGACCATCTCCGACGAGAACATCGGCCGGTGGAGCGGCGTCGACGGGCTCATAGGGCGGCTCCGCCCCGGCCAGGTGGCCGCCTCCCATCTGCGACACCAGCCCGAGTACCTGGACATCCTCGAGCGACGGGGGGTGCGAGGCATCTTCTTGATCCGGGAACCTCACGACATCGTGGTTTCGCAGGCCCACTACGTTGCGACGAGGACGGATCACCGTGCCCACGAGCTCTTCGCCGACTTGCCCGACCTGAAGGATCGGATCCGCATGGCGATCACGGGGGATCCCGCGCACCGGCTTGCGTCCATCGGGGAGCGGTTGGACTACTTCGCGGGATGGCTCGACGGTCTCCTCGTCGTTCGGTTCGAGGATCTGGTCGGCGAGGCAGGAGGCGGCGGCGCAGAGGCCCAGCGGGTCGCGGTGGGATCGATCTACCGGCACCTGGGGATGCCGGTCGATGAGCGCCTCCTCCGCTCCATCTGCGTCAACCTGTATTCAGCCGACAGTCCCACGTTCCGTCGGGGCGTGGTCGGTGGCTGGAGACGCTCGTTCGACGACGAGCTCACCGCGCTGTTCGACGAGGTCGTCGGGGACCGGAGCGTGCCCTACGGCTACTCCACTTCGGAGGCCTCCTGACCATCATGGACGCCGCCCTCAGCCCCGAACCGTCCGCGACTCGAAAGGAAGGTTCTTCCCCCATGTCGCAGAGCACCGACCGTCTTCCCGTGGTCGTCTTCAGTTCGGTCGTTCGCTCCACCAGGCAGAGCGAGAGTCATGGAGGTGTCTATCTCCTGGACCTCGAGACCGAGGTGGTCAAGCAGATGATCGACTGGGACGACCCCAACATCAATCTCGAGTCGCGCGGGGGAGACCGTGGCTTGCGCGGCATCGCGTTCCACAACGACCTCATGTATCTGGCGGCAAGCGACGAGATCTTCGTCTATGACGAAGCGTTCCAGCTCCAGGGGTCGTTCAAGAACCGCTACCTCAAGCATTGCCACGAGATCAACGTCGGTGACGACAAGCTGTTCGTCTCGTCGATCGGCTGCGATTCGATCCTGGAATACGACCTCCTGAAGCAGGAGTTCACGCAGGGCTACAACATCCGGTATGCACCGTGGAAGCGTGGCCCTAGGAAGCGCCTCGACCGCAAAGGGATCAGCTGGCGGCCGAAGCCGACGCTCTCGATCTTCGACCCGAACGCGGAGGGTGGACCCGCACCAGGGGATACCGCGCATCCGAGCTTCCCGAAGTGGGTGAACGGGGCATTGAACGTCGTCGGCGGTGGCCTCGGCAACATCTGGGAGATCCGAGGGGAACACCTCGTGCGCGGCCCGAAGGTGCCGTTCGAGCAACACAACGCGCAGCGGTTCCGTGACGGGATCCTGGTCAACCACTCGCCCACGCACCGGATGATCTTCCAGGATCTTCGCGGGCGGATCGTCAAGACCTTCAAGGTGCCGATGTACGGGGAGGACGATCTCCAGTACGCGAACATCCCACGGGATCACGCGTATCAAGGCTTCTGTCGTGGGATCGCACCGATCAACGACGACCTGATCGTGCAGGGCTCGTCACCGGCAACGATCAACCTGTTCCGGTTCGAGCCACCCGAGTTGGTCAAGTCCATCAACATCACCAAGGACGTCCGCAATTCCGTCCACGGTCTGGAGCTCTGGCCGTTCGGCGAGATGACATGAGGAGGATCCTGATGAAGAAGAAGAAGAAGTTGGTGTGTGCGGTCGCTTCGGCGGCTCTGGTGGCCGCCGTGTTCCTACCGCTCCCGAGCTCCGCATCGACGAGCTCCGGCGATCCGGTGATGGCCGCCGCTGGCGACATCGCCTGCAACAAGCTGAACCCGAACCTCACGAAGAACACGTGCTTCGAGAAGGCCACGTCGGACCTGGTGCTCGCGCACCCGGAGGTCGACATCGTGCAGACGATCGGCGACAGCCAGTACCCGTGTGGCTCCTACACCTCGTTCCTCAAGGCCTACGATCCGACGTGGGGTCGCTTCCTGAGTATCACGCGTCCGGCGATCGGGAACCACGAGGTCGAGACGTCTGCGTCCGATCCGGGGTGCAACACGTCCGCCACCGGCTACTTCCAGTACTACGGTGCGGCGGCCCAGCCGAACGGGACGAACGCGTACTACTCCTACGACATGGCGGGAACGGGCACCTCGACCGCGAGATGGCGTGTCGTCGTACTGAACGGAAACTGTGCCCTCGTTTCTTGTGCGAGCGGATCCCCCCAGGAACTGTTCCTGCAGTCAGCGCTGAGCACGACACCGAGCGGTAGCTGCATCATGGCCGTGTGGCACCAGCCGCGCTTCAACGGATCGGGCCTGAACGGGAAGTCGGACTATCAAACGTTCTGGCAGGATCTGGTCGCGGCGCACGTGGCCCTCGTCCTCAACGGGCACAACCACTACTACATGCGGTACGTGCCGCAGCTGGCCAACGGGACCGTCGATCGGAGCGGCGTCACCGAGATGATCGTCGGGACCGGCGGGGCGAGCCAGGGTACTCCGAAGGTCATCTCGCCGAACGTTGGCGCATGGGAACGGGGATCGTTCGGGGTGCAGTTCCTCACCCTGCACGCCACGTCCTATGACTGGCAGTTCGTCGAGACCAACGGGACGACGCAGACCGTGTTCGACAGCGGTTCCGCCCCGTGCACGCCCGTGCCTTGAGCCCGGGTGATCGACCTCAGGTGGTCCCGCGACCGAGCTTCGTCCGCAGTCGGGTGGGGATCGAATAGGAAAGCACACCCCACGGGCGATAGCGCGCGTTCCCCCGCCGGAACGAGGCGAGGTCGCGATCGAAGTCGGGGTCGTCCGCGATCTGCTGGTCGAGTCTGCGGAGGGCGTATCCGTACAACTCGATGTCGAACCGGTTCTGATCCTCGATGAGTCGGATCGTCTCCGGGGGGACCGCGGATCGCGGGATGCGGTGCGGCGAGACATTGGCGACGACGTAGTGGAGCTTCGACCACCCCAGGAGGTGGCGAAGCATCACGAGCGACTCGTCGAAGCGTTCGGCCACGCAGACGACGCTGACCCGTTCGTCCACCGTGCGTTTGGCCCGTTCCAGCATGCCCTGCGTGCATGCGCCGTACGGCGTCGCGGTGTCGGCCACGATGGCGCGCATCTGGCTGTTGTCCATCTCGAGGGCGAGGCCACTCCGGAGATAGCCTTCGAGATCCATCCGTTCGGACACGACCGCCTCATGGAAGCGGTGCCCCGGGGAGTGCAACGCGTTCTTGTATCCGGAGATGACTCGCGATACGGGGCTGCGAAGCAGCGTGATGTAGGTGGAGGGGCGCGGCACGAACTCGTGGAGCCCGAACATCATGTGGGCCATGATGAACCGCGGCCGCTGACGCTCCGACTGCGGCATCTCCGCGAACCGCTCGATCGGGAGGGTGCTGAGGAAGCCGTTCGGCGCGGAGGAGGGGTTCCGGAGCGCAAGAACCTGCGAACTCGGGAAGTTGCGCGGGATGATGCGTCGCAACGTCGCGCCGCCCGTCTTCCCGAGGTGGGGGAAGATCACGGTCGGAGCCGAACCGTCGGAACGCCCCATCACCTGTTCGCGAGAGACCGGTTCGCTGCGATGCGCTGTCGTTGCCCGACTCCCTGCGGGCGGTCCGGGATACCCAGCATCATCATCATCGCGTAGATGGCGAAGAGGATCGTGCCTCTGCCCGCGGCGGAGAGCTCGGGGTTGAACATCGCGGACACGAAGAAGACGTTGAAGGCGACGAGCAGAGCGCGGAGCAGGTTGGCAGAATGGACTTTCCCGTTGGCGAGGAATCCTCGGTAGCGTCGGAGGATCTCGGCTTCCGTCGCGGCGACCCACCAGGCGACGAGACCGAATCCGATCACCCCTCCCGCGGCAAGGAGCATGATGTAGTCGTCGTGGAACGGCGCCTTGAACGGCGCACGGAAGTCCGACTGACGATAGACGAGGACCGTGATCTCACCGCTGAAGCCGCTCCCGTAGAGGGGCGACTGCTTGAACAGGTCGATCCCGGCTTGCGACAAGGCCAATCTCGTCGTCGTGTTGTTCCGTTTCCCGACGCTTCCGAAGTAGCTGTTGGCGATCGACGTGGCCGAGCTGAGGTTCACGAGCACCAGGATGAGGATCGACAGCCCCAGCCCGACGATGACGTAGGGCCGCATCCGCGACCCCTGGGGTTTGGTCATCCAGAAGGTCATCACCGTCACCAGCGTGACGATGACGTCTGTCCCCGATGGGTAGGTGATGAACACGAACACTGCGAGGAAGATCATCAGCGAAAGGACGAGGCGTCTCCGGGCGAGGATCGCCGCGGCGATGCCCATCAGGATGAAGAAGACCTTGGAGTTCCGATAGACCTTGGCCGCGAAGACCGATGAAAGGGCACCGGAGTTGGCGATGGCATTCATGAACACGTACAGGAGGCCGATCAGCGCCAACGCTCGCAGGAGCTTGCGCACCTCTTGGTCGGAGGGGCGCTCGAGCGTCACGAGGTACGTGAGGGCCACGATCATCGGGAAGAAGATCGGCAGCGTCGTCGACTGCGTGCCGCGGAAGACCGTCCCGTAGAGGGATCCGGCGAGGCCGATGCACATGACCAGGACCAGGACCTTGTCCGGGCGACGGAGACGTCGGATCACCTGACCGTGCCTACGCACAAGGATCGAGGCAGCGGTGGCCACCGGGATCAGCGGAAGCACGTAGCGTCCTTTGCCGCCTTTGTCGAAGAAGTCCACGGTATCGAGGGCCACGCAGACCATCAGGAACAGCAACACCCGGCCGAGCCGGTAGCTGTCGGACATCGCTTGACCGCCGGGGGATACGGCAACGGTCTGAGAGGGGGGGGCTGTCGCGGACACCATCTGTCGCAGTTCCTTCGGGCGGATCCGGGTGCGGCCGGCCCACGATAACAGGGAAGGCTTCGCTGGTCGAGGGCTCGCATGGCTCGGTCGAGCTGCGTCCGGCGGAAGCCATCGGACCGTGGCCGGAAGGGACGTCACCTCCGACGAAGGTCGGATGTGGCCGGACGAACGGCGGCGTACGATGCATCGACTCGACCGATCGACCAGGTGAGGGGTTCTCGTGCGCTTCAGGAGTTATCCAGGTTGTCCATGCGTGCAACCGAGGGATCCGTTGTGAAGAAGCTCGGAAGTGTCTTGGCTGCGGTGCTCGTGTGCACGCTGGTGATCCCTGCGCACGCCTCAGCCTCGGGGTCGACCTGGTCGATGGAGGAGACCAGCGGCACCACGATGCTTGATTCGACGGGAACGAACAACGGCACGCTCCACGGCGTGAGCCTTGGGCAGCCGGGGCGTCCGGGGAGCACCGGTCTTCATGCCTATGGGTTCGACGGCACGACCTCCTTCGTGCTCGTGCCGAACAACGCGAGCTTGAATCCCGGCGCGCAGGACTTCAGCTTCACGGCCTGGTTGAAGCTCACGGGGACACCCGGGATCGGCAATTTCGACTTCGACATCATCCGCAAAGGCGGCGGATGGAAGTTGGAGGCCTACCCGCACAACGGTGTGGTCACCGCTCAGTGTGTGTACTCAGGATCCGCGAAGGTGAACATCCATGCGCCGCAGATCAACGGCATCGGATTGGACGATCACGCCTGGCACGTCGTCACCTGCGCCAGGAGCGCGTTCGGTGAAACCCTGACGGTTGATGGATCGGTGGTCGCCACGAGCCAGGTCCAGGTCGGCACCATCTCCAACACCGACGACGTCTATCTGGGAGCGCAGCAGGCGGGCGTCGACCACTACTTCGGGTTGATGGACGACGTGTCCTTCACCATCGGCACCGCGGCCCCTCCCACGATCACGGGCTTCTCTCCGCCCTCCGGCCCGGTCGGGACGCCCGTCTCGATCAATGGGACCAACTTCACCGGGGCGAGCGACGTGGCTTTCAACGGCCTGAGCGTCGGCGCCGGCAACTTCACCGTGAACTCGAGCATCCTGATCACCGCCACCGTTCCCGCCGGCGCCACCAACGGCCTGATCACGGTCGTTGCCCCGGGTGGAACGGCGAACT